>CAYLRQ010000045.1:0-6731 GCA_964386335.1 uncultured archaeon | reverse complement strand
TGTTAACATAAGTTAACAAAGGCTTTAAAGGAAAATATTTTCATGTTATTATGAGAAAAATATAAAATAATTTCAGAGTGCTCCTAAAATAAAAAATAGCACAGCCAAGCAATTTAAATTAACCAATGTGGACATGAGAAGTTGCAACTACGATAAGCAATCTGGATGAATCTCGAGATGAGAACAAACTTCCTGTCTATATTGAACAAGATCTGATGTGGTGAAATAAAGCAAAGAGAGCACCCCTCTAAGTTGCCAACCCGCTAATTTTCATATAAACTAAGCCAATATTTAATGTTATTTGCGGATTTTTTACCGAAATGAATGATATAACTCACCACAAATCCGATAATGGCTCCCGCAATTACCGGGCTAACCATAACACTCCACCACATTCTTCCCTCTGCTTTTGGATATATAAGAAAATCGGGAATTAAGTATTTAGAAACAGGTTCTAATAATTGAAAAAAGAGTAGTCCGGCGGGAATACCTAAAGGATTGCTACATCCTGCAACTATTCCGATAAACATTCCTATTTCCCAGAAAGTAAGTTTTCTTAGTTTGTCGCTTTTAAAAATTATCCAAGTTGCTAAACAGGAAACAAAATAGAGTAAAAAAAATACCAAAAACTGATATGCAATGCCTAAAAATATACCTCCAACAAATAAATGAGCTAAAAACTGATATGCAATGCCTAAAAATTTACCTTCAACAAATAAATGAAACAAAATACCTCCTAAATAGAAATAACTTATTAAAAATAAAATTTGTTTTTTCCAAGTAGGTTTTAAAAACTCTCTGATCTTATAAATTGGTTTTTCGTTTGTCGTCATAATGTTTATTGATTTAGATTGTATATTTTTCCTCATACTTACCGTTAACGAAGCGCAACAGCCTCGACTGAGCAAAGCGAATGAGAGTTCTGAACCCTGTCTAAATTTTTATTCTTCAATGCCCCTCACCCACTCCATCTCATTTGGCGGATTTAACCTCAACATTTCCCGCCATTTTTCATCTGTAAGCCTGTCTTTCATCGGGTGCTTGAATTCATAATAACTAAATACGGGACCTGCCCCAACCAAAATCCTGCCATCTGGAATCTTATATGCAACAACTATCAGCTTAACATAGCCAACTCCTTCCTCCAAAACCTTTTTTGTGTTAATATCCGTATGCACATCTGCGATTATCGTTGTCTTTTTTGCCTTATCATCTACATCCCCAATTATGGAATTCAGTTCTTCGCCAAAATTCTTAATGAAATCATAATCATCCCGGGTTAATTCCTCATTCTCCAGCTCCTTTTTTGATATGTTGACCAATCTTTCCAGAATTCTTTCCAGATTCTGTAATCCGTATTTTGCCTTATCGTCCAAAACATCCATTTCATCTAATCCCTTGTTTGTCATCCTCGTTAAAGCCAATAATCTATTGTAAAACTCTGGAACCGGTTCCACATAACCGACAACCGGTTTCTCTGGAGGAGTAATCGGAGCCGCCGTCCCAGCCATTGTATAACTCTGTTTCGCATACAAAATGGTATCATGCCTTAACTCTGCCCACGAAGCCAGAGCAGTTGTTAATTCTTTATCCTGCCAGGCCTTTGTCTGCATAAAGGTTGGATAACCTTTTCCAAATTCTTTCAACAATGGCTTTAAAGCATAGAGCCAGCTCCAATACAGGTTTTTGTTCCAATCCTTTACAGTAAAATTATCAAACTCTTCTCTTAATTTCGCATACTGTGTGGAGTAATTTTTGTAATTTGCATCATCTCCTTCTTCCAAAATTTCCATCGCCCTCTTAGAGCCAAGTAAAGACATCACATCCAGCCCCCTTGGAAATCCCCTTGCGGGTCCAACTCCGTCAATGAAAACCATCGTAAACGGTTCTTTATCCCCAAGATACTCGGTTACATATCCGTAGACGAGGTTCTGGAATATATAGGAATCTGGAATAAATCTTTGACCCATCAATCTAAAACCCTGAGTGTTTGCCAGAACCTCGTCCGGACCACCGGCGGAACTTACAAATTGCCGTCCCGTTCCGCCGTAAATTTCCGGCGTTCGATATTCAGCTAATTTTGCCTTTAATTTGTCTATATTCTCTTCCGTTAAATCCTTTACATTAAATCCATCGCCAAAAACAGCATTCATTGCCTCAAGATATTCATAAGGACCTAAATCGTCAGAGAAACCAACATAAAATGCGGTTACAGAGTATATTCTATCCCATTTATCCTTTAACTCTTTATTTCTCGCGAATTCCGATGCGATCAAACAGGCCTGGATTGTCTGTATCTTTGCATCATAGGTTGAGATAAAAGCCTTACAGTCTTGGCAGGTTTTCCCTGGTGGAATTCCGGGGTCTCCCTTAAGCAGCATACTAATTCTTCCATACCACATAAACGCTTTAAAATAATTCTTTAATTTTTCCGAACGAGTGTAATGTCCTCTTGGCACATACTGCGAGTAATCCTCTCCGTAAATGAAAATAGGTGAAGAAGAGAATCCCTCGTGTTTTTCGATTAATTCTAACTCTTTATCAACTTCTTCTTTTACAAAATCCGGGACTTCAAAGATATATTTTTTTGCCTCTTCCTTCATGAAGAGTTCATCTGTTGTTTCATAATCACTTATATAACATATACCATATTCTTCTCTCTTACATATCTGCTCTTCCCTCGGCTTCAATAACTCCAATCCCACTGCGAAATACGCCACATTCCTCTTTGCCGCCTCTTTCAAATCGCCATCTGAATTATTGTATTGTTCAATGGAATAATCATATAATGTCTTGCTTATATTCCATATTTTATCGTAGAATTCCCTTTCTTCAATCTGCCTTAAGGTTTCATCAAACTGAATGTGATAAAGATGCAATAAGGAATCCGATGTAATAAAAATGGGGATTTCTTTATCCTTTAGGGTTTTATAGGGATCTGTAATGTCTTCTTCTTTGGGATTAAAAGGATTTTCTATTATGACAAAACCTTTATCCTGCAGTTTCTTTCTTGCTTCATCGCTCAGTTTAATCCTTGATTCAAATTTATTGAAGTTTGAAATTTCGTTTGTTTTCAATGGCAGATTATACTGTGCAGTCTGCAGTTTTACATTCAAGGGGTCTAAAGAGTAATATTTTGTGAAACTTATTTTTTCCGTTTGGATGTTGGATAGATTAATTGGCTCTGTTTTCAGGGTAGATGGTTGCTGTGTGGGTATGGGCTTTTCTTTAACGCACCCGCTGATTAAAATAATTCCTATTATCGCCAAAACTCCAATCACGATTAAAATTTTTTGATTGGTTTTCATCATAATTTATTATTTTACTATTTTACTAAACTGTTTTGTTTTTTCAAATGGGTAGAATTTTCGATAACATCTTTAGCACATCTGAAGTTGCCGGTAAGGCCAATTTAGGAGAAGTGACCAACGGAAGCGAAACCATATTGCTGTGTTATCGGATGTAAATTTCTTTATCTCTTTTTCTTTAGGAGTTTATATAATAAATATCCTCCAATGAACAGCAAAACAACGAATATTGTCGATAGTATCTATGAGTTATTTTTGGATATCGTATTGGAATCGGTTTGAGAGAGGTCATGACACTTCTGGCATTCATTTAAAATAAACCATCCGCCAATTAAAACAATTCCAATGATCAAAATCCCAATTAAAATTTTTGTTTTTGAGTTAATTTTTCCCACAACCATTTATCTTACCCCCTCCTTATTATTCACTTCACGATTCAATTAAAAATAGTTTTTTCTGGCGGCTGCATGATAGATATTCACTCTAATGGACAAATTCTTTTAATACTCTTCACACTTAACCTGGTAGAAACTTTTAGGATGGTCACAGGAAGGACACTTTTCCGGCGGTTCTTTTCCAAAATGAACATAACCGCATTCTCGGCAAACCCACCAGACTTCTTTCTCTTTTTTGAACACGGTTCCAGCTTCGACTTCTTTTAAGAGTTTCTTGAACCTTTCTTCGTGATGTTCTTCGGCTTTGGCAATAGCTCTTAAACGCTTGGCAATTTCCGGGAAACCTTCTTTTTCAGCAATATCAGCAAATTCTGGATACATCTTTGTGTGCTCGTAGTTTTCACCAGCTATGGCTGCTTTTAAATTTTCAGTTGTGGTGCCAAGTATTGTTGGTGCTACCGCTTCAACCTTTATTTCGTCCAATTTTTCACCACTTTTCTTTTTCAATTCATTAATCAACCTGAACAACCAGCTTGCATGTTCTTTTTCGTTTTCTGCTGTAATAAGAAAAATTTCTGCAATCTGTTCAAATCCTTCTTTTTTGGCAATTTTGGAATAAAAAGTATATCTATTCCTTGCCTGACTTTCGCCGATAAAGGCTTTTGTTAGATTTTCAATTATTTTTTTCATAATTTTTATCTTATTTAAGTTTATATACCTTAAACTTTATACATTTCATCATATTTGCAGCCGAACTCACAATTTCATAAAACATATCAGAGTTATGCAAAGCGCGACTGTATAAAGCATTTTGGAAAATTCTTACAATTTTCCGCATAAGCCTTGTTATGAGGTGAGCTTGCAAGGCGAACGAGGGAGCGAAGCAACCGATAGTAAGGCACAGGGCAAAATTATAATATCTTTTGTTCCATTAACAGAAAAATAATGAGTACAATAGCAATAATTACAAATATACTACCTCCAATCTATAATATATCTTTTGCTTAGAATCTAGATGATAAATTTAATATAAATACTGATATTATGCACAAGAAAAAATTTGTTTTAGCATTATTGTTTATTTCTATTGTTTTATCTTCCGGATGCGTAATGAATGAAAAAATTAATGAAAAAATTGCAAAATATACCTCTGGAAAAATAAAGGAACCTGTTTTAAATTATAATCCTCCAGAATATTCTTTTACAGCCAAAGAATATAATAATCCAGAGTATGATTTGCCTTTAAGAGAGTTACCTGAAAATTATTGGAGAGATATTGTTAAAAAATTCGGCAAGAAATTGACAAAAAAGCAGATAAATATTCTATTAAATAACGGTGTTGTTATTATTCCAGGAAATAAAGACAGATTTGAAAAAGCTTATCAGGAACTTAGTGCTACAAAATGGAAAAGCAAAGATGGGCAGGGAGTTCCAATTTTTATAACAACAGATTCTATACTACATCTATTCCACATTGAATTTAATGAACTCTTAAAGAATATAGAAATTAAAAAACTATCTCCGATGCTGAATTCTTTTCTGGAATCTGTCATTGATGAGTCAATTGCTCAATATAATGGATTGGAAGATAAAGAATTAAAAGAATTGTCAAGAAGGAATATTGCCTATCTCTCAGTTGCAAAGAAACTTCTCGATCAAAATTTTAGAGTTCCGGGAATGGTTAAAAAAGAGGTTGAGGAAGAAATAAAGAGAATTGAGGAACATAAGGGATTCTATAAAAGTCCTCTCTTTAGCGAAGACTGTCCGGCAGAATGCTCTGATGGTTTTGTTTTTACTCCGGGTTCTTATCCAAATGGAGAGATATGTAGTCAGGCGATAAAGGGTTTGAAGATAAATTACCAGGGAAAAGTCTGGGACAGCGTGGAATTTTATAGAGAGGTTTGTTCAAGGAAATGCTATTGCGAAGACTATTCCCAGTACATTCCAAGGGGTCATTATACAGCGAGCGAAGAATTAAAGAGATATTTCAAATCCATGATGTGGCTCGGAAGAATGACATTTAAGGCAAGAGGAGAAAACTGGACAAAGCAGGCCATTTTATTAACAGATGCTGTAAAATTTGCAAAAACTAAATTTGATGGAAAAGAATATAATGGAATAGATATCTGGAACAAAATTTATACCGTAACCGGGTTCTTTGCAGGAGCCTCTGATGATTTGACTTTTTACGAGTACGATAAAGCGGTCTTTAACTTGTTCAATTACGAGTTTGATGAAGAGAAAGAACTAAAAAAGCAGATTGCAGAAGGTATGCAAAAAGAGATAAGGAAGATGAGGGGACCAAAGATTCTTGGAGGTTTTGAGTTTGACATTGCGGGAAATCTGAAAGACACAACACAGGGTTTAAGATTGATTGGACAGAGATATGCAATAGATTCTCATATTCTTTCTGATTTAGTTTACAACAATGTCGGACCTAATCCAGAATCTCCTTATTATGACGAAGTTTTGGATTACTGTGTTAGAACAAGTTGTTTGGGCCCGCCAGTTTGCTCCAAACCAAAGGAATTCTATTTATCCTGCGAAAATATGGAGGAAAACAGAACAAAATACTGGAATGAAGTTTGCGATGCCGCAATAGAATTGTATTGCGGTTGTTCTGGCTGTCCAGATGATACTCCAAAGGAGATTTATGAGAAACTTTATTCTGTTTGCAGATTCATGCCTACTGGCTTAGATGTGATGTCTGCTCTTGGCTCCAAGAGAGCTGATGAAATTCTTAAAGAACAGAGAGTATCAACCTATTGCAATTATGAAAACAAAAATCAGGAAATGAAAGAACTGATAAGCAGTTATAATCAGAGCGAATGGACAAAGAATTTGTATAATACATGGCTCTGGATGCTGCAACCTGTTTTAAAAGAAAAACCAGAAGGCTATCCTAACTGGATGAGGTCTCTGCTATGGAAGAACAAGGAATTGATAACCGCTTTATCTTCCTGGGCTGAGTTAAGGCATGACACTATTTTATATGTAAAACAGAGTTATACAAGAGCTGTTGCTATAG
>CAYLRQ010000044.1:0-6940 GCA_964386335.1 uncultured archaeon | reverse complement strand
TCTGTAATCAACTAAAAAAATTTTTTAAATTATCATAGGTTTTTTTATAAATCTTTCCAGATTCTAATTTTTTAATATCTCTATGATATATATCATCTTTCAATTTTCTTTTATTCTTCTTTTCCCATTCTTCCGTCTTTATGCTGAACTCTTCCTGCACTTTATCCCTGTAAAATTCTGGCAGAACATTAAACGTGCAGAAGGGAATTATTTTTTTGTTTGGCATTAGATAGTGAATTACGCATCTTTCCACCCTTTCAACGTCGTAATTATACAAATCCTGAAAATGCATCATTCCAATAAACAAACTTCTGTGATGAATCTCTCCCAAAGCTTTATAATTGTGTTTTACCAGAGCATTATAAAGCAATTTGTAGAAATTCAGATTTTTTGGTTCTTTCTTTTTGTCAATGAACTTTTTCAGATTAAAGAGAATTTTTAAGGCAATCATGTATTTATTTTTTTTATTTTCAATCTCTTCTGCTTTTTTGTCTAAATATTCAAGAAAACCTTCAACATCTACAAATCTTGTTATCGGAATCACTTTATTCCCATCAAGGAATAAATAGGTTGCGGCTCCGCATGCAAAATGGCAACTTAGAGAATATTGCGGTTTTCCTGTTATCGCCTCAACAAATCTTGTTATTGGCCCGACAACAGGAACGGGATAGAAATCTTCTTTTGATATTATTCCTCCTGTTTGTTCTTCCAAATTTTTAATCACTCCCGGAATTGTAATTCTCTGTTTTTCTCTTTCATCTCTCGGCATCCTACCAACCAAGGAAACAGGTTGAAAATTTACTCCTCTTACAATATCTAAATTGTTCAGGGCAAAGTTTATTATTGAACCCAATTCCAAGTCATTTATTCCTCTAATAACCGTTGGAACTAAAACACATCCCAAATTGGCTTTTCTTAAATTATTGAAAATATAAGGGACTTCCCAGTGGTTTTTTGGATTTGTTTTTTTAGAGACGCCGTCAAAACTTAAGTAGATGGTATTAACTCCGGCTTTTTTTACTTCCTTTGCAAATTTTAAGTCTTTATAAAACCTGTAAGTTCCTTGAGTATTCAATTGAACATGGTCATAACCCTCTTCTTTGCAGATTTTTATAATTTCTATTAAATCAGGTCTTAATTCAGGATTCCCTCCGGTTAACTGGATTGCTGTTGGCGGGACCGGTTTTTCTTCTCTTCCAACCCTCAGCATTTCCCTGATTTGTTTCAAACTAGGCTCATAAACATTCCCCCCTTCTTTTGCAAAATAGAAACAATACCAGCATCTTAAATCGCATCTGTTTGTAACCGAAATATTTGCCAGACAGGTATGGGATTTATGATTAGAACAAAGCCCACAATCAAAAGGGCAATTTCCAGTGCTCTCAGTATTCGGATTTGAAACACCTCTTCCATTATAACCGAATTTTCTGAATTTGTTATACATTGCAGAATCTTCAAAATAAACTTCTTTGAATTTTCCGTGTTTTGGGCAGGTTTTCTCTATCCATACTTTTCCTCCTTTCTCAAATACTCTTGCGGGAATCTTTTTGGCACATACGGGACATAAAGAATTTGTCTTCTTTGGCAATTTTTGCCTATACATTATTTTTATATCTTTTAAATATTAATATCCATCAATCTTCACTTTGAAGACAATAATATAAACCAGAACCGAATTAATGTTAGTCAGATTCAAAACTTGTCTGTGGAAAAATCTTTTTAATATGCATTTTTACCCTGATGCGATAAAAGAATAATATATAAAACTATAAAAATTTATGCTTTTTATAATTTTCACGGATTTAGATGGAACTTTGCTCGATGAAAACTATTCTTATAAAGAAGCTTTGCCAGTTTTGAAAATTTTGAGAAAGAGGAGAGTGCCAATAATTTTTTGCTCGGCGAAGACTAAAGCAGAACAGGAAGTTATCAGAAAAGAGATGAAGCTTGATCATCCTTTTATTGTTGAAAATGGCTCGGCAATTTATATCCCCAAGGGATATTTTGGTAAAAAAGTCGGAGAAGTGAGAGATAAATACGAAGTAATTTTATTGGGAACAGAGGTTGGAAATATCAGGAAGGAAATCGAAAGACTGAAGAAAAATTACAAAGTGAAAGGTTATGGTGATATGACCGATAAAGAGGTTGCGGAAATAACGGGATTGAATTTAGAAAGTGCCAAACTTGCAAAGAAAAGAGAATTTGGAGAAACCATAATTGAAGTTGAAGAAGAAGTTTTAAAGGAATTGAAAAAGAAATTTAATGTTGTAAAGGGAGGAAAATTTATACAGGTTTTCGGCAAGGGTGCGGATAAAGGAAAAGCGGTTAAAATATTATCTGATCTATACAGGGACTTTGGAACTATAACAACAATTGGGATAGGCAATGCACAAAATGATGAAAAAATGCTTGAAGTTGTGGACATACCCGCAATAGTAAAAAATCCTGATGGAAACTGGGTTAACTTAAAGATTGATAAAATTTACAAAGCTGCCAGAATAGGACCTGCGGGATGGGTTGAGATTATAAAAAAATTTGTGTTAAATTATGAAGATGAAAAAAGAATTTAAAGATCAAATTTATTTAGTTCCGCATACTCACTATGATGCCATATGGATTTTTACAAAGGAAGATTATTTTTATATAAATATAGATTTGATTTTGAAGAATGTTGTTGATTTGTTGGAAAAAGATAAAAATTACAAATTTCTCATAGAACAGACTTATCTTTTGGAAGAAGTTGAAAAACGATATCCCGGTCTTTTCAAAAAAATTGTGAAATATGTGAAGAATAAAAGAATTGAGATTGCGGATGGAGAATATCTGATGGCGGATACAATGCTTCCACAAGGAGAAACTTTAATTAGAGAAATAATGTTTGGCAAGCAATTTGTAAAAAAGAAATTTGGAGTTGATGTGCCGGTGATGTGGCAGGCAGACTCTTTTGGATTGAATGCTCAACTTCCGCAAATATATAGAAAGTGTGGATATAAATATCTTGCATTCAGGCGAGGATGTCCCGAGAAAAAACCTTCGGAATTTATATGGGAAGGTTTGGATGGAACCAGAATTATTGCGCACTTTATGCCTTTGGGATACAGAGCGGGTTTAAATTTGGAAAAACTTGGTGAGAACTACAAAAAATTAAAGAAGGTGGCTGCAACAAACCACATACTCATGCCTTCGGGAAGCGGTGTTACAATGCCGCAGAAAGAATCTACAGAAGCTGTTAGGAATTTTAACAAAAAGTTTAACGGCAAAATGAAAATTGCAACTCCTTCAGAATTTTTCAAGAATGTGGAAAAAAATATTAAAAAACTTCCAGTAAGGCGAGGTGAAATGTATTCTGGAAAATACTCCCAAGTGTTTCCAGATACTGCATCGAGCAGAATATGGCTTAAAAAAAGCTTAAGAAAATATGAAAATAAATTGTTGAGTCTTGAAAGATTTTGCACAATTAATTCTCTCATCGATAGCAGTTATCCTGAAGAATTGAGAGAATGTTGGAAAAAGGTATTATTTTTGGCTTTTCATGATGTTGTCCCAGGTACGGGAATGGATACCGGATATGAAGAAGCAAAACAACATATTGGTTTTCTGAATACCAAACTTAAATATCTAATTCCGCATGTACTGAACTCAATTATTGAAAATGATTCTAATGAAGAAACTAATGGCGATATTGTGGTATTTAACCCTTTATCCTGGACTGTCAAAAATTGGGTGGAGGTCGACCTCAATTTTGATGAGGGGCAGATATTTAAGATATTGGGATTAAAGAGCGGTGATGAAGAGATAGAAGTAGAGATTATAAGATTTTCAAGATATGAAGACGAATCATTGAGAAGCGCAAAAATAGGTTTTGTTGCGGAGATTCCTCCGACAGGGTATAAAGTTTATAAAATCATGGAATCAACGCCGAAAAAAAATTCATCCATAAATATAGTCGGAAACACAATTGAAAATAAGTTTTTCAAAGTCAAGTTCTCTCCAGATACGGGACTTATAGAAATATTTAAAAACAACAAGAAATTGTGCAGGGGAAATGAATTAATAATTGAAGAGGAAACCGGCGACCTTTATCATCACAAAGACACGGTTGGAACCCCATTAAAAACTGAAGGAGGCGGAGGAGTGAAGTATGGTTCCTTTAATGTAAAAAACTTCTGGATTGCGAAATCTCCTTTGAGAAGGACTATAAACATAGAAACTGATTACTATTCATTAAGATGGCCATATAGACTTACACATAAACTCAGACCATTAATCTGGAGACACAGATATATGAAGTTTAATAAGAAAATAATCATCTATGGAGATATTCCAAGAGTGGATTTTGTAACCCGTGTTGAAAATAATCATCCAAGAATAAGACTTAGAGTGGTGTTTGATACGAACATTAATAATTCGGAATACACAAGCGAAATACAGTTTGGCGCAATAAATAGGAAAAATCAGAATTATTCAAAAACAAAAAGCTGGGTGGAAAAACCAAAAGGCATATTTCCTTCTCTGAGATGGATTGATTATAGCGATAAGGAAAAAGGATTGACTTTTATAAACGTGGGAAATCCGGAGAATGAAGTGAGAGACGGAAAAGTTTATCTGACTTTGATGAGATCTGTGGGGATGCTTTCTTCCGATGGGAGAGCGGGACCTCCCATTCCGGTTCCAGATGCAAGAGAATTTAAAAAATATACCTTCATTTATTCCGTATATCCTCATTCTGGAAACTGGAAAAAAGCAAAATCCTATAAATATGGGTATGAATTTAATTATCATTTGATCGCGTTGCAATTGCCAAGAGGGAAAAAATATAGAGTTAAGAATTCATTTTTAAAAATAGAACCAGATAATGTAATTGTAAGTGCGCTAAAAAAAGCCGAGGATGGCAAAGGAATAATAATCAGATTTTATGAGACGAGTGGTGAAAAAACAAAGGTCACACTAACTTTATTTAGGAAACCAAAAGATGCAAAAGTAGTAAATTCAATAGAAGAAAAAGATAAAGAGTTCGATAAAAAGATTAAAGTTGAGGAAAATGAAATTAAGGTTGTTGTCAATCCTTTTGAGATTGTAACTTTGAAAGTTGAAATTTAATTATCTACGATATATAAGGTGTGTGTATGGAGACAATATTTTTGCAATCTGAGGGCATAATTTATTTATTATCCAAATAACCAAAACCTGTAAAACACAATTTTAATATTAATAATAAAATATGTTATGGTATATATTGTAGAAAGAATTAAAACGGGGATTCCAGGACTGGATAAATTAATTCAGGGAGGTTTTGTAAAAGGTTCGGCAGTTTTAATCAGTGGAGGAACCGGAGCGGGAAAAACAATTTTCTGTTTGCAATATCTGTGGGAAGGACTAAAAAACGGAGAACCGGGAATTTATATAACTCTAGAAGAAAGTTCTGATGAAATAAAAAAAGATGCTTTAGTATTTGGTTTAGATTTTGAAAAATATCAAAAGAAAGGCAAATTTAAAATTATTGAGAAGAATGTTTTTGAAGATCCAGATTTGGAATTTTTTGATATTGACAAATTAAAAGTAAGGAGAATTGTTATCGATTCTATTTCTTTATTGGCTATTATGATCAGTGATCAAGCTTCTCTGAGGAACAGATTGCTTGAGTTAATTAGATCTCTAAAAAAAAGAAATGCAACCATCTTATTAACATCGGAAAGAGTTGACGATAATCTGTCAAGACTTGGTGTCGAAGAATTTTTAGTGGATGGTGTTGTAGTATTAGACTTTACCCCTATTGGACCACAAGCGGGCAGAAGTTTATTTATCAGGAAAATGAGAAGAACCAAACATTCTGAAGATATACATCCTATTGAGATAAGTAAGAGGGGAATCAAAGTTTTAAATATTTAGTTTTTGATTTTGATTTTTTGGAGATTTTTTATAAAATACTCGTCAATTATCTATTTTTTGAAATATTATATACTTTTTATACATTTATAATTATTGTAGTGCATTGTTGCACAAATTAAGCATGAGTGAAAAAAAAATTTTGGAAACTCTAGAAAAAAACCCGGCGGGGTTATCAATTTCAGAGATTGCCGAACAGTCAAAGTTGCATAGAAATACTGTAACAACAGTTATCAAAAAATTACAAGAAAATAGAAAGGTTGAATTTAAAAAATTGGGTCTGGCAAAAGTATATTATTTGAAAAAATATTCTGGTTTGCATAGATTGGAGGGGGGCTATAAGGGAAAAAATATTTCTGTTGGCATAGGTATTTCAGATTTGCAGAATGGATATCAAGCTGCAATCTCTGCAGCAAAACAGGCCGCAATGCAAAGTTCAAAAGGAAAAAAACCTTCTTTCTCACTTGTCTTTGTAAGCTCAAAATATAATCCTCAAATAAAGGAAGTTGTCAAAGGAATAAATATAATTTTGGGAAATAACTGGATAGGATGCACAACGGACAAAGAATTAAACTCAATCATTGGATATTCTGAGGGAACAATTGAAGTCCTCTGCATAGATACAAAATATATGCATTTCGGAATTGGAATTTCTGAAGATTACAGAAAAAACCCCGCAGAAGAAGCAAAGAAGGCAACGATGAAAGCAATAGAAAACTGTCCCGCTGAAAGGTCAAGATTTGCAACGGCTCAATTCATGAGAGGAACAAAAAAAGGTTTTGCCGAAATCGTTAGAAACCCCCCATATTTTGTTTTGACTTTTATTGGAGGAACATATTACAAAAATAAAAAAGCTATTCCAGGAATGGAATCAGAGTTTTTAGAAGGAATAAAAAGTGTAGTTGGTTCCTTTCTTCCCATTATAGGTGCCTCTGCTTCATCTGATATAGAAAAAATGCTAAATTTTAATGCTGAAAACTATGTTTTTGCAAATGGAAAATATTACAAAGATGGTGCAGTAGTTTGCTTTGTTGTTTCAGAGTTATATTTTTCT
>CAYLRQ010000043.1:0-6948 GCA_964386335.1 uncultured archaeon | reverse complement strand
TAGCCGTTCTGACAGTAATTGTAATTGTTATATCTACTACATTTATCTATTCTTTTGGGGGTGATTTAAAAGGATCAATTCCGGAAAAAATAGGAAAGGTATTTAACAAAGTAAGGTTGGCAATATCTCCGGGAAAAAGTTATAATATTTGCGAAGCGTATTCTGGAAAAACCATTTCTTTAAAAGAATTTCAGACCATTCTTCAAGCTTCATATAACGGAGAATGTGGCAATGTGAAATCAAATTATACTTTAAGTTTTTCTTTAAGAAAAGAAGATATACAACATCTTGCCAAAACAAGCAATATTGCAAAAGGCGGTGAATTAATTCTATATAAAAAAAGACTGAAACCAATCGGAGCTGGAGCAATAATTATCAATGGGAATCCGGGATATTATCCACTAAAAAAATTTGATTACATACAGGTGTGGTCTGAAGGAGAGCCAAGCAGAGATGTAATCATAAATTTGATAGAAGAAGGGTGTGACCCATATGATGAAAACTGCGAGGTAATGTGCTCGTATTTGAATGGAATTTGCGACCCTCTTTGTTATATTGATGATAAAGCAGAAGAAGTTCCCTGCGATTTTGATTGTGTTGATTATGATAAAAATGGCATTATTAATTTAAGTGATTTGGATGAAGTTTGCGATTTGGATTGTTATAATAATTTTACCGATGTAAGAGGCGCTTATGATATTGATTGTATTTTCAGAAACAAAGACATTTACGATGGGATTTGCGACCCGGATACAAACGGAAAAACCGACGGTGTCTGCGACCCAGACTGCGCAAAACCAAATTATATATGCGATTTTGATTGCAATGGAACGGTTTATGATGGTAATCCTAAGGGATTGAATGACACAGATTGTTATAGTTGCGACAAAATTTGCAACGGTTTTTGTTCATTTGCCTGCAAACCCGGAGATGACCCGGACTGCATAGAGGGATTTGAAGGATTTTTTAATTTAACAGAATGTTGCAACAATACAAAATGCGGTTCCGGGGAAAACTGTGAGAATTGTCCGAATGATTGTCCTATGGGAGCAACCTGCGAAGATTTAAATAAAGTCTGCTGTCCAAGTTCTTTTGATTCCGATGAATTTGGATGTTCGGGAATCAAAGATTTAAATACAACAAAAATTTGTTCCTGTGATTCGCAATGCAAGGAAAATTTAACCTGTACTTCTCATCATTGCTGCCCTGCCGGAATGTTCTGGAGCAGTTCAGAAAATAATTGCACAAACAGAACAGATGTTCTGATTGTTGCATTAAAGAGAAATTTGGAGAGGGTTTATTCTTCAGCACAAATAAAACAACTTGAAAACAAAATAAAAGAATATAGAGAGTCTCTAACTCAGGATGGCCTAGGCTCGATGTTTCTTTACTTGGACGAAGACAAAACCGCAGAAATTACTCCAGGTGGCAAGAAAGTTACAAATCCCAGAAGTTGGAGAAATATTGATTCTGTTCTTAACCAGTTAATTCCAAAATTAAATGTTAGTTATCTCATAATTATTGGTGGGTATGACAGATTTCCACAATGTGGTGTTGGTTCTAGGACCGGTTCTGATACTCCCTATGGCGATATAGGCGGTGATTACATTTTGGATATTTCTGTTGGAAGATTTCCGGATCCAAATAGAGGCGATTTGCCGGTTATCTTAAATGCTTTGGATACGAGCATTTCTTTGCATAAAAGCGGTGGACTGGATTTATCAAGTTATATTGCACCTATAATGAGTTGCGGAGGTCGTGACAACCGGAATTGGAATAGCGGGAGATGTTTTTGTTCTGCTATCTGGGGAACGAGTTGCAGTGCCTGTGGCAGTTGTTGTGGTTGTATATCTTCTGGGCCCATGTCAGGAAAAGACTTTGTAATGATACTTGCACACGGTCCAAACCCTACACAACGCCGTGTCACTGATTTCTTTAGTGGTGGGTGTTTAAGTATAGGTCCAAGAGGTGTTTCTGGTTTAGATACTTCAGAAGCCGTATGGATGTCTATGGCCTGTAGTGGAGGGCATCTTAGATATAAGAGTTCTACTTCTATATCAATGGCAATGAGTTTCCTAAAAAACGGAGGAGCAATCTATTTTGGAAGTACCGACACTAACTATGGTGGCATGGGTGGTTGTCCCGTTCCAGGTGGGGATTCTTGTATTGGTTCTTTATATACTGAGGTAGCAAAAAGGTTCTCTGTTGGAGAGAGAATCGGAGATGCTTACAGAGAAGGAAAAAATTATTATCTTGCTCATTATAATTGTCGAGGGGGGACTTCATATCACTATCACATAAACTGTTTATATGGAGACCCAACTTTAAAAATAAAAAAAATGTGGTAATATAAGATAAAAGTAAATAATAATATGGAAGAGAATCCCTATCCAGATATTCCCGAATTTGAGAGTTCAGAAAAACCGAAAATAAATAAAATCCTATATGTTTTTATAGGTATTATCCTGATCATTGTTGTTGTGTATGCGTTATTTTTTATTTCAGCCAGAAAACCTGCCTGCGGGAACGGAGTTTGCGAAGTTGAAGAGAACTGTTTTGATTGTCCAAAAGACTGTAAATGCGGTGAAGGAAAAATCTGTTCAGAAGAGAAAAAAATTTGTGTGAAAATTGAAGAGAAAAAGAAGAGATATGGGAATGGAGTTTGCGATCCGGGAGAAAATTGCTGGGATCATCCAAAAGACTGCATATGCGGAGAAGAGGAATACTGCTCAAAAGAAGAAAAGAAATGCGTAAAACCCGTCTGCGGAAACGGAAAATGCGAGGATTATGAAGATTCCTATAATTGTTGTCTTGACTGCAACTGCACGATTCCGGGAGAAGTGTGCAATAAAGAAACAAAAAAATGCGAAATGCCTGATATAAATCTTTCGGATAATAAAGCAAAAGAACTTGTCATAGATTATTTTAAAAACAATCCAGATTATCAAGGATTAAAAATGGGAAGCATTAATGTTACGGGCACTAGCGTCTACGATAAAGAATTAATAAAAGTGGTTATGATCCAAATAGCAGAAGAAGGTTGGTACATATATTTTGGAGTTACGGAAAATGGGAAAGTTGTGGAATTGCCTACAACGTGAGAAAATGGCAGATGTAAAACAGAATTAATCTGCATTATAAGTGGTATTGAAACAATTTTGATAAGTATATTGGTAGAATTATTAATATTATTATGAAAGGTGTAATAGAAACTATTCCCAATTTTATTTACATTCTCGTTGCAATTGCGGTGGGTTTATTTTTATTTTCACTTTTATACAATTATTCTGATTTGTTTGTACAAAAACAGACGGCACTGAAAGGAGATAAAAATTATATAGCAAAGAAAATTGCCGATGAAATAGAAAACTGCTGGAAATTGCATAGAAATGGCCTGGATTCTGTTTCTGGAATATGCAAGGAATTGTCTATAAATTCCAAAGAGAATTTGACAGAAAAAGATGTTACGCAGTTTCTTGATTGCCAGTCGATACCAAATATAAACTGCACTCCAGAAAATTGCAGTTTCTGCACTTCCGATTATATTAAAGATCAAGATAAATTGAAGTGGTTTGTTAAAAACAAGAAAGCAACTATAGAAATATCTTATTCTGGTTTTGAGAGATGTATAAAAGTTGAGGAAATTTATAAAGATACGGGGATATCTTAAGCGGCAAGTTAGTATAATCCCTCCAACAAAGTTTATCCATCCAGATCCTTTTATCTATAGAACACTCATTTATTTTATATTTAAACTTTAAAATTATAGATGGAGAAAATTACAGAGTTTGAACATCTGAATGCGGATATCTGCATTAAAAGAACAATTAATCTTTCTAAGAAAATTAAAAATGATTAAGATCACCGTTGTAATACCAACATATGAAGAAGAAAAATATATAGAAAAATGCCTCAAAAGCTTAACAAATCAAACCTTTAACAGAAATGATTACGAGATTGTTGTTGTTGACGCCAACAGCAGGGATAAAACTGTTGAAATCGCAAAAAAGTATGCGGACAAAATTTTTGTAGTAAATAAAAAAGGAATAGCGTATGGAAGATTTTTCGGGATAAAAAAGTCCAGAGGAGAATTAATATATACGACGGATGCAGATTGCCGAGCGCCAAAAAAATTATTGCAGAATTTTTATGACAGATTTATATATCTGAATAAAAGAAAAAAAGTTGTCGCTCTATCCGGTATTACAAAATTTCAAAGATTTCGGGGAAAATTGCTCGAAGAATGGTATTACATTTACGGAAAATTTATTTCCCCGATTCAATTTGGCACTGTTTCATTGAACGGTCAGAATTCGCTAATTAAGAAAAGTGCAATACTGCGTTCAATTTCCGGCAAAAAACTGCCTCTTTTTATGGATGACAATTTTTTTTCGATTCATTTAAGAAAATTCGGAGACATAATATTTTCAAAATTGCAAGAATTAGCGAATTACGGCAGCGAAAGGAGAATCAAAAATTTAAATTTTGCAGTTAGATCTCTTTGCAGATATCTGATCGCCATGAGTGAACTCAAAAAATATGGAACTGTAAGCATCGAGCAAATTAGATAAATTTACTTTGGATTTATTTATGCCGATAAATGCAGGACCTGAATATTATCTTGCAGAAGAAAAATATCTAAAGGCAAAAACAAAAGAAGAAAAAATTTTGGCTCTTGAGGAAATGATTAGAGAACTACCAAAACACAAAGGAACAGAAAAATTGCTTGCTCAGTTAAAAAGAAAACTTGCCAAACTGAAAACTCAAGAAGGAAAAAGAAAAAAATTTGTTGGCGAAAGGATTGAAAAGACGGGAGATGCGCAAATTTGTATTGTTGGAGAGACAAACTCAGGGAAAAGTTCTTTGTTAAAAGAATTAACCGGAAAGAAGGTAGAAATAAGTGAGAAAAGATATACGACGACAAAACCCGAAATTGCTGTTTTGGATTATGGAGGCGCAAAACTTCAATTGATAGAAATACCTTCAACTTTTGAGAATATTTATACATCTCTTTTAAATACCTGCGATCTGATATTGGCTCTTTATACAAATACCAAAGAGAAAGAAACGTTATCAAATCTGCTGGAGAGGAAAAAGGTTTTGTCAAAAACTATCTTCGTTTTATCCAAATCAGATCTATCCAATAAAAAAACAAATTTATTTGTTTCAACCAAAACAAAAAAGGGTTTGGAGAATCTGAAAAAAACAATCTGGGATAAATTGAAGTTGATAAGAGTTTATACAAAAACAAACAATAAAATCGAGAAAATTCCAGTTGTTTTAAAAGAAGGGTCAACGGTAAAAGATTTAGCCTTAGAAATCCACAAAGACTTTTTTGAGAATTTCAAATTTGCGAGAATTTCAGATAACACAAATTTTATTAAAAAAGTCGGCTTGAAATACAAATTAAAAGAAGGAGATATTGTAGAGATTCATAGTTCCTGAAATTTGGTTGTCTTTGCAGAGAAATTTTTTTCAACTTCTTCTTAAGCCGAAATTTTACATTCTTGGTTTGATAATATGAGTTGCTTTTTTCAAGAATTCTTTCTGCATATTCTTTTATTTTGAGATTTTATGAGACAATGAAGTTTGCTCAGAGTTCTGGAGAAACCGAAAAATTAATTCCATGTCTCAAAAAAATTCTTTATTATTTGTTCTGAATTTGTGTTTTTGATCGAGGTTTCAAAATTCGGCTCATCAACATTCCAGGTATCTATCATAATTCCTTTCAAATTTTTGCTTGCCCTGGCTTTTTCAAAAACATACTCATAATATTTGCTTCTCTTGCCGGTTAAATTACAAAAAGTTCCTTCCTCATTATAGAATTTATTTATCCATAATTCAGAAATAACCCACGGGACATCAGAAAAATCAGAAAGTTGCTCTGCTTTAGAAAAGATTTCATCAACTTTTTGCTTGAACATATCAAAATCGCACATCCCACCAATTAAAACACCAAAATAGTCAAGACCTGATACATTTAACTTTGTGAAATTCCATTCACCGGCATTTCCTATTTGGTATCCAATCTTTCCCTTATATACCCTTCTTATTCTCGGAACAACATTTTCTTTGAATTCATTAACAATCACAGCAACTGTATCTTCATCAACAGAGAATGGTTGATTCCAAACTAAATGATCTGGCTCATATAATTCAAAATATTCAACGTCATAATCTTCCGCAAATTTGGCCTCTTCAACCAAAATATCCGCATATTCATTCAAAAATTCTTTAACCTCTTTTATGTTTTTAAATTGCGGGTCGCCTTCTGGAGTCCACCAGCTGGAAACCAAGCTTATGGACATTCCGGCATTTTTGGCAGCTAAAAGTTCTTTTATAGTATTTTCTCTCACATCCGGATTTTTTACAAATTCTCCATTTACATACTGAAAACCATCATCAAGAGGATAAGTGTTTGCAGATAATCTTTCTTTGACAAGCAGGTTTTCTTCCAAAAGAATATTTGCTTTTTCTTCTGACAAAGGCCCATGCATAGTGAGCATATTTACATAAACCAATTTGATTTTTTCGGGATAAATTCTCTCGAATTCACGTAAAGTTTCTTCAATGCTTTCTTGCGATGATTCTTGTTGTTCATTTTTCAATGAAAGAAAAATAAAGGGTTTGAAAATTGATAAAATAGCAATAATTACAAGAATGGATAAAATAAGAATAAATCTCTTTTTCATCATAATTTAATTGGTTTATTTCTTTAATTGCAATTTGTAAGCGAGAGAAATATATTTTGATATTTGTTCATAAAACCGTCTAAGTTATTTATCAAAATATTTCAAGGCTCTGCTTTGGTTGGAAGAGTTATTTCATACTTTTGCAATAAATTTTGTCAAAAGGCATAATTTGAGGATTTACGAAGGGTTTTGGTGGAAATGGCTTTTTTCTATATTCTCTAAAATATAGATTCAATTACCGAAAACTATAAATACT
>CAYLRQ010000042.1:0-7092 GCA_964386335.1 uncultured archaeon | reverse complement strand
ATCACAAAAAATAAACCAAAACAAAAAATCACTTTGTTTTAACGTCTGCTGGATTGTTTTCTCCAAATCCTTCAATTTATCAAGTCATCGACCAATTTTTCCATTCTTGAAATAAATATTGCTGTTTTCTCTGCGATCTCATCTATGTCTTCCCAATCAACTTTTATTTTCCCGTGCTCAAATTTTTTCCAATATTTTACAATTTCATCGCAGTATTTTGCATATTCTTCCTCAAGCAGCTTCTTTCTTACAAAATGAATTTTAAGATTTTCTGCGACTTTTTTTGGTATCGGTGGGGCAACTCCTGCTAAAATTAGTGGAGATTGCCCTGCTTCTGCAACGGCATTAAATAAATGTTCGAGAATTTTAATTTTGAACAGAACTTCGACTCTTTTTATCCTTGATGGAGCTTTTGCAATTAAATCTCTCATAGCCTCCTTTGTTCCCGGAATTTTTCCCCGCAATAATAATTTCTTTAGAGGAACAAAAAATCCGCTTGGATCATAAATTGGGATTCCTTCCCTGATTTCGCAGAAAACTGTTGGAGAACCATGCTTTATCAAATCCCAATAATCAGAAAGCAAATAAAAACTTGAGTAGACAGAGATGCCATATTTCTTTTTAATTTTTCTTTCTTCCTCCAAAACCTTTGTTTCAATCTTCTTTTTTGTAATTCCATCAACTTTTTTTGTATCATCAAGCAATATAATTGTTAACAAATCCTTTGACTTTTCAGTTTCTTGTTTTAGCAGCCAGATTGATTTTATAACTTTTTTGTATTCTTTTAGAATATTGGAACAAAAATCCTTTACAGCATTAATTTGTTTTTCTTCAATTTTTGAAGAATTTTTCTGAGGCATAATAGATTTATTTCAAATATATTTAAAAACCAAAAAAAGAAAAATTATTTTGTTTTTGCCGCCTCAGCTTCAACATCTTTTTTTAGTTTTTTAAATTCCTTTTCTTTATTCAAAAGAGACGACACATAAGTACTTACTACTTGCTTCGCTCTAATAGTATTAATATTACCATCTTTTTCACCCAACTGCGTTATACGATTAGTATCCTATTTTTGGTACAATCTTTAAGTCATCTTCTTGATCATCTTCCCGATATTCCACTAAGCCAAAATCCTTTTTTGCAAATTCAATCAAACGCCTGGATATGGTACTATTTGCTTCATCATATGCTTGCTTCACTATTTTTTTTGCTTCTGGACTTAACTGGTTATAATCTGCGACACTTTCTTCTCTCATTAGCAATTTTCTGACATCGCCTGCTGTTTTAATAGCCTCTCTTATTTCTTGTGATTCTTTTGTTGTCAGTTCATAAGTGCCTTCTTTTTTGCTTTTTCTATAGGCATCAAGTAACTCTTGCGCTCTTTTGGTTGTTCCCGGTGTTTCAGACTCATAAGTTCCTGGTAAATTCTTTCCTGCCATAATTATTATTTAAACTATTAAGATACTATTTCCTCCTTTTTTCTAAAATTTCTTCCAAACTTTTTGTGTAAATAAGAGAAGAATAAATATCTCTTTCTGGGATTTCTTCCAATTTTCCCTTTTCTGCCAAGTTCTTCATTTTGCTCAATTTTTTCAGCAAATTCAGATAATCTGTTGAAATTAGACCAGAATCAACAAATTCTTTTTTGAACTTTTTTAAGGAATCCGAATCTAATTTTGGCTCTTTCAGTTTCAGAACGTTTTTGCAGACTTTTATGGCTTTTTCATAAGATTTTTCAATAATGTCTTTCTTTTTTGCAACTTCAAGTAATGAAAACAAATCATCCATTTTGTCAATAAAAAGAACCGCTCTATTGAGAAGTTTTTTTATCTCTTTCCCAGATAATTTTGTGATTTCTCTATGAGCAATCTTGTTTGTAGTTTCATAAAAATCCTCAAAGCAGTCTGCAACCTTTTCTTTTAATAAACCTTTGCTAACAAAATTTTTTCTTAATTCTTTTGGAATATCCTTTGCTGCTGGAGGAGCAATTCCAAAAAACATTAAAACTGCCTGTGCTGTTTCAGTCATTGCAGAGAAGAGTTCTTCTATTACTTCATCAAGCATTATTCTCTGCGCCTCTTTATATCTGTAAGGAGCCCTTTCAATCAAAGATTGAGCTTTCTCTTTTGTCCCTGTAATTCTTCCCTGATTAATCAAAGATTTTAAAGGAGTTATATAATCAGAGGGGTCATGTAATATGTGGGCATCTTTTACGGCGGTTATTACCCAGGGCTCCCCGCTTCTCAAGGAATCCCACCAAACAGATAAAGTTTTTGGGGACTGGAAGTGCAAATCTATTTTCAATTTCTTATCTGCTTCATCTGAAATAGTATTCATATCTTCCTCTAAATAATCAAGAATGATATCTTTAAATTCTTCAGAAGTATCATCAACAATTACAGCACAATCGACATCATTGGTTATTTTTTTCTTTTTCACCGAAGATCCATAAACAAAAATTGCCTTAATTAAAGGATATTTTTTAACAAGTTGCTTGGATTTATTTTCTAAAAAAGAAAGAATTTGCTTGTTCATAAAAAAGAAAATAATAAAATAAATCAAAGGAGGCAATTCAATTTTTATTAGATAGATTTATTACTTTCTTTGCTTCTGTATGCACTCTCAAGTCTCTTTTTAAGGTCTTTTAATCTATTTAATTTTTTTCTTCTGGATGTCCAATGAGACGTTCAGCTGCACCAAACCTCATATTCTCATCTCTATTTCTCTAATATTTTCCTCTAAACTTTTTCCTTTGTCATAAGCATAAAAAGGAATTGAGATTTTCTCTTTCAACAATTCAAATAAGATTCCATCTTCTTTAATTTCTTCAACTTTATAATTTTTGAAAAATTCTATTTTTTCTTTTGGTATTTCTCTCCAGTTTTTAGCGAATTTTTTTATATCTTCTGCCGAAGTTCCTCTATTTTTTGTTGTTCCTAGTCCACAAGCAGGAGAATTTTTTATTCCTATTATCCCCAAAACTTCAAAACCCGTATTTTTCATAACCATATATTCATCTATTATTTGATTTGTAATTTCTTTAGCAATCTCTTTAATCCCAAAATCTAAATATGTGTTTTTCCACCAGAAATTCTTGCAAAACTTTTAATTTTCTTTTCGCATAAAATTTTTTCAGGGCAAGGATATGGAACAATATTTATTTCGTTTTTATAAAAATATTTGAGCAGCTCAACAGCAATATTATAATCTTCTCTTTTACAATATCCTACTGCAGCTATATGCGGAAATAAGAGACAAGGAGCTATAAAAATACATTTTTTAAATCGGTATAATTACCTAAATTTTTTAATTACAAATTCTTTTCCCAGAATTTTTCTAAATTTTCTATTTTGCAGAAAAAAACTACTCAATTTCTATATCAATGAAGATCGGAGCATTAATTTTTATTTCTTTTTTATTGTCTGCCAAATATTTTGAAATTTCTTTATTCATTTTTAAGTTAATTTCTTTTCCCAGATTTTTCTAAATTTTCTATTTTGCAGAAAAAACTACTCAATTTCTATATCAATGAAGATCGGAGCATTGATTTTTATTTCTTTTTTATTGTCTGCCAAATATTTTGAAATTTCTTTATTCATTTTTAAGTTAATTGAGGGCAGAGTATCGGCGTATTTTATTGTTAATCTCCCCCTTTTGCCTTTTTCTATCTGGTAAGCAAAATAATTTGAAATAGATTCTAAAACGGAGCAAACCTTTACACCTTTTTTTAAGATTTCTTCAAATTTTTTATCTCCCGGTTTAACTGCCAAAACACAGCCTTTGTAAACATATATTTCATTTAAACCCCCAGGCCCAAGCAATTTTTTCCCTTTTTCCGGCTCTGATACATAAACTTTTACTTTTCCCTCGTATATTTTCTTCCTTATCTTTCCAATTAGATCTTTATTTTTAATAATCCCAGTAAGAATTTTTTCTGCAATTTTTTTACCCTCTTCTGTTTCTGGTTTTTTATCTATTATAATTCCAGCCGCAATTTCTTGGTCAGAGAACTCAATTTGTTTATTGTAATATAATTCTCTTATATCATTTATATTTTCCAGAGCCATTACAATTCTTCCAAGCCCTGGACCAGAATTAAAAACAGGATATTTTATTTTATAATTCGCAAGAGAAACGGGAGAATACATACCAATTTCAGAAACTTCAATCCATCCAATTTTTTTGTGTTTTACAAAAACTTCGTAATTTGTTCCCGGAGCGTAATAGGCGGGCTGATTAGGTTTTACTTCAAATTTTACATCTTCAAAACCTAATTTTTTGAAGAATTTTTCTGTCAACTCTTTTCCATTTTCAATTTTAAAATTTTCGTCCATAACAACCATTGAGAAATTCAGATGCGCCCTCAGATGTTTTTTGTCTTCCCTCTGTTCTCTTCTAAATCTCCACACAAGAGAAAAAAGCATTATTGGGTGTTCTTTTTTATCCTGCAATTCTGCCAGCAAGGGAAACCATGCCGTTGTTGCATGTGATATCAAAGAAAAATTTGTTGGTTCCGGCTTCAGTTCAAGCAATTCTTTGAAAACGGTATTAATTAGATAAAGAGCATCAGAAGTTTTAATTTTTAATCTTGAAACGAGAGATTCCGTAAAATCTTCTCCGCCTTCTATTTCGTTTCTCTTGTATTCCTTTAGAATTTCCTGCAATTCTCTAAATTTTTTGAAATTTGGCAGTCTTTTTTTGATGAGGTCTTTCTTATCATTAGATAAGCCGATATCCGGCCTTGGAATAGTTGCGAGGTAATACAATCTATCCAAAATTGCTCCCGCTTCAGGTCCATATTGTTTTTTGACTTCTTCATAGGGTTGAATTGGATTTAAAATAACTTCATCAAAACCCATTTTTAATAGAATTTCTCTAATTCTAAAAATATATTTCCACAACAGATGCTCGGAACCCCTTTTCTTTATTTCAGTAAACTTTCCTTTTCCCTTTACCAATTCTGCAGTTTTTTTCCATTCAAGTTCCCAATTTTTTTTACTTCTGTCTCTGATTTTTTTTGTATCGAACAACATAATAATTTATTTTTGATAAAATTATATGATGTATGATGTTATTATTGTCGGGGGAGGAGTTGCAGGGCTGTATCTTGCAAATCTTCTTAGAAATAAAAAAGTTTTGCTGATTGAAGAACACAAAAATTTAGGTCCGATAAGGTGTTCGGGAATTGTTTCAAAGAGAATAAATGATTTTTTTGATTTGCCAAAAAATATAATTGAAAGAGAAGTCAATGACGCTTTTGTTATTTGCGGAAATATAGGAGTGAGGATATATCTGGAATCTTTGGTTATTAATAAAGAAAAATTTGAAAATTTTTTGTTGAGCAGAGCAAAGAGAAATGCAGAAATCAGATTTGAGAGAGTTAATAAAATATCAGAAACTTATAAAGACATCGTTGTTTCTACATCTCGAAAAGAATACAGAACAAAATACATCGCGGGTTGTGACGGCTCGAATTCAATTGTTAGAAGAACTTTCTTAAATGAGGAACCCAAAAAATTCTATTTTGGAAAATTCTGTTATTCCCTGGAAAAACCTTTCAATTATTACAGCATATTTCTTGATTCGATATATTCGGATTTGTTTTCATGGATCGCTCCAAGAAAAGGCAGAGTTGAATATGGGCTAATATGCGAGAAAAAATTAAATGAATATTATGACAGATTTATAACTGAAAAAAAACCAAAAGATAAAAAAGACGATTTTTTTGGTGTGATTCCGACCGGACTTTGCAAATGTTCATTTCCATCGGGTGTTCTAATTGGAAATTCGGCCGGAATGACAAAACCTTTGACTGGAGGTGGAATAATATATTCTCTGACTGCGGCCAAAATTGCAGCCCGGGAATTCAACAAAAAAAATCCGGATTTTGGGAATTATGAAAAAGAATGCAGAAAAATATTTGGAAAAGAAATAAAATATCAGTTGTGGGCAAGAAAAATATATTCAAAACTAAATGATAAACAAAAACAAAAATTGATAAAAATAATTGCAAAGAGCAAGTTAAAAATTGACATGGACTTTCCAGTTACAGATATTCTGAAAAACCATAAAATGAAGGTTTTGAGAGGGTTGTTTGGCAAGTCTTAATTTCTGTAATTGTTCCCCATTTGATTTCAAAATTTATTGCTTGTTAGATGAAAATACTCTTATCTTTAATCAGGTAAATGGCTTAATACTTTCAATTTATTCAATCACTTCTAAATATTTTGTGAGAAACAAAAAACAAAAATTAGAACTTACTTATTTTTCTCTTTGTTGTTGGAAGAAGAGTCTGCAGAACCTCCGCTTGTAACAAACCACATCATTATCCCTATTACTATAAGCACTATTATCAAAGCCAGAAGGTCCTGTTGAAAAAAATATAAATTATACCATCCGATTCCACTACCAACACCGCTTAAAATTAACCAAGCAGCAACAATAATGACTACCAATATTCCTATAGACGTAGGACTTACTTTTTTTAATTCTTTTCCAGTGAGAAAATCGGGGTTTATTAAAGTAATCACCAGAACAATTCCCATAATAACCGCTAAAAACATCACAGTTGATGCGCTGATATTTGCCAAGAAAGCACCTATTGAAGGTCCAAAACCCATTACTATCAGATATCCCGCAACCAGTCCAATAATTCCCGAAACACCTCTCGCCGTTTTATCAGTTGCCTCTCCAAAAATTTTGCTTCTGAGCAGCAATCCGTAAATTATCGCAAAGCAGAAAATCCACGGAAAAACCACCTGATAAAGTAAGACGTTTGGATCCGTTATAAGAGGGAAGCTATATACCATAAATATTTATTTTAAATATTTATATAAAACTTATTATCTATTAATATAAACTTATCGTCACCTTTTAACCACCAAAACACTCTGCAAAACCAAGAACAAAAATATCTTAACTATTAATTCTCTGGAACTTAATCTTTTCATTCCCAAAACTTCACAGGGAACTTTTTTTATTCCCAAATGCTCTCTAACTTTACCAGTTAAATTTTTTCTAAAACCTTTCTTTATTACCCTTCTACTTCCACAATACTTGCATTTCATGAATTTATTGGGTGACGGTTGGTAA
>CAYLRQ010000041.1:0-7228 GCA_964386335.1 uncultured archaeon | reverse complement strand
AATCTCTTTACTCTTTCTAAGGTATCCGCTTCTTCAACTCCTTTATCTTCTCTTATCCTAATCAATTTTGGAAATCTCAGGGCAAAACCGCTTTTATAGTTCGGCGATTTCTGCAATTCCTGATAGCCAACCTCCACAACAATTTTTGGCTTTATATGAACTATGTTTTCTTCTTCTCTGACAATCAGAGATTTCAATTTCTCTGTTAACTCTTTAAATAATTCATCGGTGAGTCCAGTACCCATTTTTCCGATTTCCAGCAATTCTCCTGTTTCTTCGTCTCTAACGGATAAAATAAAAGATGCCAGCCAGTTTGCTCTTCTTCCCTGTCCCCATTCCGCACCCGTAATTACTAAATCCAAGGTTTCTTCTTCGGGTTTGACTTTATACATATAACCAACTCTCTTCCCCGGCTGATAGGGAGCCAATAAATTTTTTACCATCACCCCTTCCTGTCCAGATTTCAAAGCCTTATTGTAAAATTTTTCAGCCTCTTTAATATTTTTTGTTCTTATCTGTTCTGCCAACTGAAATTTTCCTTTAATTTCTTTTATAACTCCTTCCAGTTTTTTTCTCCTGACTTCAAACTTTTCATTTAAAAGTTGTTTTCCATCTGCAAGAAGGCAATCAAAAAAGTTTATCTGTATCGGAATTTTTTTCGCCATTTCTTCAATATCGTATTTTCTGTGTATTCTCCTCGAAAGTTCCTGAAATGGGACCGGCTTTCCATTCATTATCCCAACAGTTTCTCCCTCCAAGATAACTTTTTCAGATTTAATATTTTTTTTGCAGAGTTCAACTAAATCAGGGAATTGTTTTGTAACATTCTCCAGCCTTCTTGTAAATAACCATATTTTATCTTTATCTTTCTGCACCAATGTCCTCATTCCATCATACTTTATTTCTATCGCCGGCTCTTTCGCATTTTCTAAAGCCTCTTTCAGACTGCCGGCTTTCTCTGCGAGCATCACTTTTATTGGATATCCTATCTCGAGTTTAACATTTTTTAATCCTTTTTTTCCCTCTTCCTTTGCAATTTTTGCAACAAGTCCAAAATCGGTCTTTAGGTTATAGGCGTATTCCACTTCTTCCTTGCCAACATCAAAAGCCGCAGCAATGGAATCTCTCAAAATTCCCTCCGCAATTCCAAGTCTTAATTCTTCGAGAATTGTTCTCGTTATGTATCTTGCCTCTCCCGGTTCGGCAGAATTTAGCAATTCCAAAATAATATCTAATTTTTTGTCCTGCGAACTTTTCCCAGTTAACTCCGCAAGTTCCCTGATAGAATAAAAAACCTGCTCCACACTTAATTTTCTTTTAAACAGGGCTATTTGTTTTTTCTTCTTTACAAGTTGTTCTGTAACCAATCCTAAATCTCCAGTTTCCTTGAATTTGTCAAGAATTTCCCGTTTTGAAAAACCAAGTTTTGTCAGAGATTGTATAATTAATTTATCTGCAATTCCTATTTCCCGGTCTTCACTTTCTAGAAAGATCTTCCCTTGCAATAATGGAATCACGATTTGTAAATTTTCTGTATCGAGATTTTTTATGAAGTTCGCAATAATTTCGGTTTTCTCCAATTTTTTTGTTGTCGCTGCCAGTTTTTCATAAATTTCTACAAGTTTTGAGTATTCCATAAATAATCCGAATAAAAATATTGATAGGGATTATAAATTACAATTATATGGTTATTATCGCCAATTATTTAATAGAAGAAATCCTTTTTTGAGGTTGCTGTAGCAAAAATTTAGCCACACGCAGAATATCCGCAACTTCTGCAGATTTTACAACCTTCTTCCCTGACCATTTTTGCACCGCAATTCGGGCAGGTATCATCATCTGATTCTCTCTCTTCTTTTTTGCCATTAGAATAAAAATTAATAACTTGTTCTTCTCTACTTCCGTCCCGATAAATTGTTATTCCCTTGCATTTCATTTTCCATGCAAGCATATAAATTTTTTCAACATCCTGTATTGTTGCCGAATTTGGCAGATTAATGGTCTTGCTTACGGCATTATCTGTATATTTCTGGAAGGCTGCCTGAATCCTTAAATGCCATTCTGGAGAGATGTCATGAGCGGAAACAAATATTCTTCTTATATCTTCTGGTATTTCTTTAATATTCTGGATTGATGCTTTGCCGGCAACTTTTCTTATTATCTCTTCATTATATAAATCTCTTTCTCTTAAAATTTTCTCGAATAATTGGTTTGTCTCAACAAGATTTTCTCCCAACGAATTCGCAACATTTCTCATGTATGAAATTGCAAAGAGTGGTTCCACACCAGCAGAACAGTTAGCTATAATTCCTATTGTTCCCGTGGGGGCAATTGTCGTAACAGTTGCATTTCTCATATATTTCTCATTTCTCCATATTGATTTTTTAAAATTTGGAAAGTTGCCTTTCTCCCTTCCAAGTTCTCTTGATTTATTCCTTCCGGTTTCTGTAATAAATTTCATTATATTGGAAGCGATTTCTTCCGCCTTTTCTGAATTATAAGGCACTCTAAGAAGAATTAATAAGTCCGCAAAACCCATAACTCCAAGTCCAATTTTTCTATTTGCCTTCGTTGCTTTATCTATCTCTTTGATTGGAAAAGTATTTATATCTATCACATTATCCAAAAAATGAACTGCCACTTCTACAGTTTCCTTTAATTTCTTCCAGTCAATTTCATATCTTTCTTTGATTTTTTTAACCATTTTTGATAAATTTATTGAGCCGAGATTGCAGGATTCATAAGGCAAAAGAGGCTGTTCTCCGCAATTATGAGTTATAATTCCTTGACAGATCATTGAATGAGAGAAAGGTTCTGTTAAATCATAAACTTTCTTTTTACCCACAAATTCCACTTTTGCAACTCTTTCTTCGAATTTATCAGAATAATGCACTCCATTTGGTTTCTGTATTTTTTCTTTGCGTTTGCAAAGAAAACCGACTTTTTCTAAAAATATCGGGATATCTTCTTCGCCGATAATTAACTCAAACAAAATATCATCCGTACTGCTTTTTCGTATTTCTTCATTTTTAATATTATAACGAAATAAATTTTTTCTGCTTTTCTCGTTTCCATTACAGATTCTCGATTTAATTCCCAAATTCAATAATAAGAGTTGTACTCCTTTTAGCAATTTCTCCGATTTTGAAGTCAATCCTATACAATGATTTTTGAAGGGTTCATAAATTTCAATGGAGCCATTTGCAGAAAACAAACCTTGCAGAAAACCAATAACCGCCTCTTTTGGAGCAATAAAAATACTATTCGGAACTTCTCTTTTATCTGCTTCCTCTGATTTAACTCCCAATTTTTTAAAAAATTCAACAAACTTTCTGGAATAATGGAATAAATGACAAACTCCGTTTTCTTCCTCTACTTCCCGTATATCAAAGCCACACCATTGAACAAGAATATTTTTAAAATAGTCCTTCTCTTCTTTATCTTCCCTCAAAAAAGTAAATTCAACACAATAATTATCTTTATCTCTTAACCAGCCGTTTCCAATAAGTCGTCCCAAAACTTGTCCAAGTTCTTTAGACCAGATTTTTGGAAGATTATTATTTGTATTTTTTACACAAAAAGGCAAACAAGGATTGTTATTAAATTTTCCTTCTCCGGACTGAATTAAAATCTTCTTATTCAAACAATTTTTTGTTTCCACCCATCCTTCTGTTGTCAAAATTTTATGGTCTCCCGTCGCTTCCAATTCATATCCAGATTCTGTTATCAACTTATAAACTTTTTTAATCCCGCTGCAAAAGGCTCTTGAGATTTGATTAAATGAAATCCCCGCTCCCTTTCTTTGCATTAGATAAATATTTCCTCTTTTGTCGGCAATCTCAATTGGAACTCTGTTATCCGTCGCTATCTTTAAGCCACCATCAGGATATTTTTCAACTAAATCTTTCATTTTTACAAATCCCCGCTCCGTAGAAATAAAAGTATCTCCCGTGATGCAGGGATTGGTTGCTTCCATTTCTCGTTCTGGAGTCGGATTATGTCTATTAATTTCATCCAGAAAAACCAATCCGGGATCTCCATTTTTCCATGCAAAAGTTGCAATCAAAGAAAAAACTTTTCTCGCATTTAATTTTCCGGCAACTTCTTTAGTTCTTGGATTTATCAATTCATAATCTTCTCCTTTTTCAACACACTCCATAAATTTGTCTGTTACTCCAACGGAGAGATTAAAGTTTGTTATCTCTTTTTCATTTTCTTTGCAGGATATAAATTCAAGTATATCTGGATGATCAACTCTAAGAATCCCCATGTTTGCACCGCGACGTTTTCCTCCCTGCTTTATAACTTCCGTGGTAATATTAAAAACCCTCATAAAGGATATGGGGCCGCTTGCCTGTCCCATAGTTGAATGCACAATATCATTTTTTGGCCTTAATCTGGAAAAACTGAATCCAGTGCCTCCCCCAGATTTCTGGACAATGGCCATGTTTTTTACCGCATCAAAAATGCCTTCTATTGAATCTGGAACTGGAAGCACGAAACACGCCGAAAGAGAAAGATCATTATTTGCTCCCGCATTAAACAGAGTGGGGGAGTTTGGTATGAACTCTAAATTAGCCATCAAATTATAAAATTTTCTCGCAGTTTTTTTAATTTCTTCTTCATTGTAACCATATTTTTTATCGGCTTCTGCAACGGCATTTGCAACTCTTTTAAAAAGTTGTTTTGGCGTTTCTATTATTTCTCCCTTCTCATTTTTCTTCAGATATCTCGCCTTTAACACCTTCAAAGAATTTATTGGCAGTTTCAAATCATCTTCTACGCCAAGTACAGATTTGGCTTCTCTAATTTCTTTTCTTTTTTGTCTGTATAATATATAAGATTTCGCAACGTCGGCGAGATTATTTTTTATCAGGATTTCTTCAACGGTGTCTTGTATCTCCTCAACATTTAAAATATTTCCATCATATTTCTTTTCTAATTCAACTGCGATCTGTTCGACAATGTTATTCAGTTTTTCTTCATCTTCTTTTCCAACAGATAGAAATGCTTTGTGAATTGCATTTTTTATTTTATTTTTATTAAAGGAGACAATCCTGCCATCCCTTTTTCTGACTTTTGAAATCTCCATTTTATAATTTAGAAAAGATTTAATATATTGGGTTATCAATATTTTGATGGATTGAACAATACAAATTTATATATAAAAAAAACAAATTAATATAGGTGTGAAAATGGCGGCAAAGAAAAAAAAGGTGAAGAGCAATACAACATCCAAATCAACAAAATCTAAATCAACAAAATCCAAAAGAAAATCAAAAAAGAAAAAATAATTTTTTTTGTTTTTAGTTTTATTTATTATTTACTATCCAACAAATTTTATCTGTTTTGAAATTTCTCTCTGGACTGGTAAAGGTCTGTAAGGCATTCCTTCTGTTCGATCTCTGATAAATTTTATTAATTCGGGAAGATTCATTTTCTTCATTTCTCCCGTATTTCTGAATCTTACGGGCAATTCTCCATTTAATTCCTTCTCCCCCAAAACAATAATCAAAGGAACCCAATTAATTTCGGCATCCCTGATTTTTTTCTGGATGCTCTCCGTCCTATCATCTACTTCAACTCTGATATTTTCTTTTTCTAATTTATCCGCAATTTCATTTGAAAATTTTAGATACTTGTCTGAAACTGGGCATAATCTGACTTGTGCAGGAGAAAGCCATAAAGGAAAAACTGGATTCTTTCCGTTTTTCTGTTCCATATAAGCTTTTTCAAGCAGAGCATATATAACTCTCTCTATTGCTCCGCTTGGAGAGAGATGTAAAATTACCGGATGTTGCTTTTTTCCATCTTTGTTTATAAAAGTTATGTCGTAAGTTATGGCATTTTCTACATCAAACTGATCCGTTGTTAGAGTCGCCGCTTTATCAAGAGCATCGATAAAATTCCATTCATATTTAAACACAAAATAAAAGAATCTGTCTTCCCAGAGTTCAACAAGCACTGGTTTTCCGATCTTTTTAATAAAATTGTGAACAAAATCCTTATTTTTCTCGTAGAAGTCTTTTACAATTCTAATTGCAAATTCAAAATCGTTTTCGATAGTCAAACCGAGCCCTCTCTGAATTTCTTTCGAAAGTTCAAATCTAATCATCATTTCTGATTTTGCTTGTTCCATGTCTGAACATAGAGCATGGCAGTCAGGCATTGTAAAACATCTCAACCTTTTTAAACCTGCAAGTTCTCCCCTTTGCTCAACTCTGAAACTGTATTTTGTCATCTCGTATAATCTTAGAGGCAAATTTCTGTAAGAAATATTTGCATCGTGAGCAATTAAAAATTGGCCAAAGCAGGCGGCAAATCTCAAAAAAACTTTTTTATTTGGCGTTTCAAGTATGTATTGTCTTGCCGGAAATCTGTTTAGATATTTCTTTAATGTTTTGTGGTTAGAATCGTACATTATTGGTGTTTCCACTTCCATTGCACCGTACTTCAAGGTTTTCATTGTTACGAATTCTTCTATCAGAGATTTTATTAATCTGCCCTTTGGATAAAACCTGAAATTCCCTGGGTCGCTTGCAGGTTCGTAATCTGCAAGTTCGAGTTTTCTCATAAGTTTTATGTGTGGAGGCTCCTTATCAACAAGCCTGTTTTTTTGCATTTCATATTTTACCAGTTTCTCAAGTTTTTTATATTCTGAAAAATTAAATCCGTTTATATTTCCATTTTCAAGTTTTATCTCATTTATTTTGCCATTCGGTTCAAAAATATAAAATCTGGACTTTAATCTTTCCTCTTTTTTTAAAGCTTCTGGGATTTCCTCTTCTTTTTTTTCGGTGACTACCCGGCTCAACTCCGATAAGGGATGTCCTTTGCATTCAATTCTAAAACTTTTATAAAAACCAAATGGAACTTTATAAACTTCAAATTCGGATTTCAGTTTTTCTTCGAGTTTTTTTTCAATTTTTAGGGCAACTTCTTTTGATGCGGGCTCGCTTCCAAAGAGCAAATGAACATAAGGATAAAGAACAATTTTTTTCTCCTTTATCTGCTCCGCGACCTCTTTGATTTCTTTAAAGGAATTCTCAACTATTTTTTCAATATTTTCATCCTTTTTTTCATCTTTCTTTTCGGCAACCCAGAAAACAACCAAACATTCTCCGATTTTTCCCTCTTTATCTTTCGGCATTTCAACATCTTTCAATGCTTTTTTTGTTATTTTATATTCCAATTTATTTGAGTGAATTAATAGGAGCCTCATAAATTT
>CAYLRQ010000040.1:0-7527 GCA_964386335.1 uncultured archaeon | reverse complement strand
GATAAGTTTTAAACGCTGAGGGCAGGATTCGAACCTGCGACCTCTTGCGAGGACCAGCTGACTTTTTGCACAGGTAAACAAGATAAGGCTTCCGCCAACAATTATTTTTACACTGTGTGCAAACTCCAGGCTGGCGCGTTAACCACTCCGCCACCTCAGCATAAATTTTATTGTTTTTCTTTTTTTTAGATAAAGGAATTCGATAAAATCAAAAACACTATATATAGAAAATTTTTTTAAATCTTTTAATTTTAAATAATTATATGGGCCCGTAGCTCAGTCTGGTAGAGCACCAGGCTTTTAAAACCAATCTTTAAGATTTGGGTATTTAAAAGTTTTGAGGGTATTATTATAATGCCCCATGATTTATTGGTGCTGAGAAGAAACCTGGGAGTCGCGCGTGCAAGATTTTGAATAAAAACTTACCGCGAATTCGAATCGCGCCGGGCTCATTTTAAAAACTATGGCAGAAAAAAAAGAAATTAATGTAAGGAAACATTTTCTGGTTCCAGAACACAGAAAATTAACAGAGGAAGAAAAACAAGAGATATTAAAAAAATATAGGGTGACAGAAAAAGAGATGCCGAAAATAAACAGAAAGGATCCCGCAATAAAAAATCTGGATGTAAAGGAAGGGGACCTGATAGAAATTAAAAGAAAGGTTTTAACTACCGGAGAAACTTATTTATATTATAGGGTTGCAGTATGAATGACAGAGATTTGTATAATGGATTTAAAGAAATAGTCAAGAGAAATTTGCCTAAAATGCTCGTAAGTTATAATTTGGATTCTTACAACAAATTTGTTCTTGAAGGGGTGCAGAAAATTATTGATGAAATTGGCATTATTCCCCTCGATGAAAACAAAAAATTGCTTTTATGGAAAGTTGAATTTGGCGGCCCAATATTAAAAGAAGCGGATGGATATGACAGAGAAATTACTCCCATGGAAGCGAGGATAAGAGATTTAAATTACACCTGCGCTTTATACATAAATGTTGTTCCGGTTGTGAATGACGTTCATCAGGAACCGGCAAAAATCAAACTTTGTGATTTTCCGATAATGCTGAAATCCGTTCTTGATCCAACCAGAAATTTAAATAAAGAAGATTTGATAAAAATTGGAGAAGACCCCTATGATCCGGGAGGTTATTTTATAATAAACGGAACAGAAAAAATTATTGTTGGAGTAGAAGAAGTTGCAAATAACAGAATGGTAATAACGAGAGAAGAAAAAAAGAATATCGAGATGGCGAGAATAAATTCAGAAAAAAATCAATACATTCAAAGGCATATGATCGAGAGAAAAGACAGGATATTGTATATGAATTTTTCAAATTTAAGAAATGTTCCGATGATTGTTGTTTTGAGAGCATTGGGTTTAGAAACAGACAAACAACTAATTGAAGCAATTTCCGATAATCAGAGAATGGAAGAAGAAGTTCTCACAAATATCTATGAATTTGAAGAGGTCAAAACAAAAAAAGATGCTTTAACTTATCTTGAGAGATTTGTTAAGGGAATGGGCAAGGAAACTCCGCAAGAGAGAGTTCAGAATTTATTAAACAATTTCCTTTTGCATCATATAGGAACTGAAGAGAAAGATCAAATCGTTAAGGCCAATTACCTGTCTCATGTTGCAAATAGACTTATAAAAGTTGGTCTCGGAATGCAAAAGGGAGAAGACATAGACCATCTGGCAAATAAAAGAATAAGATTGGCTGGATATTTTCTCGATATTTTGCTTCGTTCCCTGCTCCTCGGAAAAAATGGATTGTCGAGCAGGATAAGATACAATTATCAGAGATTGACCAAGAGAAAAAAAACGCCCGCTATCCAGGCCTTGTTTGAATCGAATTATGTAAGCAAGAGAATTATTTCCGCATTGGCAACTGGTATGTGGGTAGGCGGCAGAGTTGGAGTCGCACAACGATTGGATAGAATAAATTATGTGAGAAGATTATCAAATATGAGAGCCGTTATTTCAACGCTTTCCAGTTCGCAGGAACATCTGGAAGCGAGAGAATTACATGGAACTCACTGGGGAAAATATTGCGCCCAGGAAACTCCGGAGGGAGTGCATATCGGTTTGAGAAAACATCTGGCAAATATGGTAACAATTTCAAAGGGATTGAATGATAAAGAAAACAAGAAAGTATTAGATTTTATTGCTAATAAATTATAATATGACTAAAGTATTTTTTTGTGGCAGGCTGATAGGAGAAACAAATAAACCGAAGAGTTTATTGAATAGCTTCAGAGAGCAAAGAAGAAAAGGTCAACTGCCTGAAGAAGCAAATATTGCATATCTTGAAGATATAAATGAAATTAGAATTGAGACCAGCGATTCCAGATTAAGAAGACCTTTAATAATAGTCAAAAATGGAAAACCTCTTCTAACGGAAAAACATCTAAAAAAACTCATAAAAGGAGAACTTAATTTGGAAGATTTGATCAAAGAAGGAATAATTGAATATCTCGATGCAGAGGAGGAAGAAAATGCCTATATAGCTCTCACTTTAAAGGACCTGACTGATGAACATACGCATCTGGAATTAAATCCTTCTGTTATTTTGGGAATTTCTGCTTCGATGGTTCCTTTTGCTCCACATAACAGATCAGACCGGGTTAATTATGGGGCCAAGATGATGGCGCAGTCTCTTGGAATATATGCGATAAATTATTTACTCAGACCAGATACAAAGGCTTATTCTCTGATATATCCCCAGCATCCTCTTATTGATACAGTCATATACAAATCCAATATACTGAATGAGCATCCTCAGGGACAAAATGTTGTTCTTGCAATAATGCCTTACAAGGGATATAATATGGAAGACGCCATTATTTTCAACAAAAAATCTGTTGAAAGAGGTTTATTCAGATCCTTGTTTTTCAGGACATATCAAACAGAAGAAAAAAAGTATTGGGGTATTGAAAGTGACAATATCTGCATACCAGATGAATCCGTAAAAAATTACAGGACAAAATTGGATTATGAACTTCTGGATGAAGATGGATTAGCTCCTCCCGAAACGGAGGTCAAAGGAGGAGATATAATTATAGGAAAGGTTTCGCCTTTAAGATTTTATGGTCCGGTCGAAGAATTTCTTTCCGAAACAGAGAACAGAAGAGATACTTCCATAACTGTAAAATTCGGTGAAGAAGGAATTATAGACAGGGTTGTATTAACACAAACAGAAAGCGGGGACAAATTAATAAAAACCACCGTAAGAGAAATGAGAATTCCGGAAGTTGGTGATAAATTTGCTTCCAGATACGGGCAAAAAGGAGTTATTGGTGTTGTTGTTCCCGAAGAAGATTTGCCTTTCACAAAAGATGGAATTGTTCCAGATGTAATAATTAATCCTCTGGGTATTCCGAGCAGAATGACAATAGGGCAATTAATTGAAATTATCTATGGAAAAGCCGCAGCATTGTCGGCTCAGATAATGGATGAAACGAGTTTCAATGAAACTCCGGAAGAGGAAATAATTAAAATACTTAAAAAGTTTGGCTTTGATCAGAATGGAGAAGAAGAAATGTACAACGGAGAAACCGGAGAAAAAATCAAATCAAAAATTCTCGTTGGACCATGTTATTATCAGGCACTTTATCACATGGTTAGAGACAAATACTTTATGAGGGCCAGGGGACCAACAACGGTTTTAACAAGGCAGCCAACGGAGGGAAAGGCAAGAGAAGGAGGTCTGAGATTTGGAGAAATGGAAAAAGACTGCTTACTCGCTCATGGAGCCTCTTTGACTTTAAAAGAAAGATTTTCATCTGATGAAACAGAAATTCCAGTCTGCAAAAACTGCGGTGTTGTCGCGATAGACAATCAGGTTAAGGGAATAAGTTATTGCCCGCTTTGCAATAAAACAGATATTGTAAGAGTCAAGATCAGTTACGCATTTAAATTGGTATTGGATGAGATGATGGCAATGGGTGTTTATCCAAAATTACATGTCAAGGAAGAGATTTAAAATTGAACCATTCAAAATATTTATTTATATTCTTTTTGGCTTTTTTCTTCTTATCGTTATGTTCCTTTAAAAACTCGCTTATTTTTTTTATTAAAATTTCTTTCATTTCTCCCGTGAGAAGTTTCCCGGTTTTATAATCGTAATATATTTTTTCTAATTTTTTATCGTCTGGCTCAAAAAGATATCTTAACCATTGATAACTAACATCTATTTCTGGAATGCCGCCTTTTTTTCTGTGTTCTTCAACAGTTGGTTGACCTCCGGAAAAAGCATATTTCATTATTTTTTTTCTTATTGTTTTCTCATCATCTGTCGTATAAACCGCCGTCTCTTTTTCTGATGCCGACATTTTTCCGGAAACTCCTGTAAGAGGTGGCAGAAAAGAGCATTGAATAGAAGCGGGCTTGTAATATCCCAGTTTTGGTAGCATATCTCTCGATAATCTAAAATGCGGGTCTTGATCTATCGCATGCGGTATTAAGCAAGGAATTTTTTTGTTTTTTAAAATAGAAGGCAGAAAAGCGGGAACTGCCTGCATTGCGGTATAAAATATGGAGCCTATGTTTGATTGTTCACTTAAACCAAAGGAAGATTTTACCATGGAAAAAGTAATTCTTTTGGAAATTTTGCAGGCTTGTTTGTATAATAAACTCGCATGTTTTGTATCAATTATAAAATTGGTCTTCTCCGGGTCAAAACCAACAGCAATAACATCCAAAATATTGTCTTCCAAATATTTTTCAACTTCTTCAAATTTTAAATTTTTTTTAAACAAAAATTTTTCTTCATCCGGAAACTGAAACCATAATTCCACATCAAATTTATCCTGCAACCATTTTGTAAACATCCACGGCAATAAGTGTCCTATATGTATGGGACCAGAAGGGGCTCTGCCCGTATAAAGAAAAAATTTATTTCCTTTTTCATATTCATTCAGAATCCAATTCAAATCTCTATGTGCAAAAAAGATCTTTCTTCTCAACATAAAGTGCAATTCTCCGGTAATTGATTCAATTTTATCCAAAATTTTATTATCAATCTTCTGCACACCAAATTCCTTAACAAGTTTTTCATAATTAATTTTGCCTCTAACTTCCCACGGCGTTACTTTAAATTGCATAATTTATTATTGAGAGAATTTATTACATTTGGATATGTTTAACTCTTCTTCTGAAATAATTTTCTGCTTCTTTGTATGTTTTTTCAAGTTTTTTTAATTGTTCATCCGAAAGTTTTTCTCCGGGTTTCGGAGCATAACCGAAAACATCCTCCATAATAGAGCGAATCTTATTGTATAAATCTCTTCCTCTTAGACCTTTCTTTCCAGAATGAGTGTCTCTTCCAATATTAACACAACCAGACTGTATTATCCCTTCAAGAGTCCTCCTATACATTCTGATACGATTATATAGTGTAGCATTTTCATCATCTAATCTTATCTCTCTTGCCATAATCTAATGGGCTCGCCGAGATTTGAACTCGGGTCTGAGGCTTTTTTTGATCTACAGGGCGATGTTATCAATCCGTATTTCCAGATTTATCTCGCCCTATATTCCTCACCCATTAGGCAAGGCTAAACACCCGTTAGGCGATCACCCTAAGCCCCGATGCTAGACCATTATAGAACCTCTTTTATTTGTTACCTTAAGATAAGGCTTAACTACACCACGAGCCCATAAATTAATTAGATTATTTTAAATTTATATGAAAAAGGTTTTTCTCGTTTTTGTTCAATAGATTATTTGTTTTCTCAATAATTTCCGATTTATTCATAAAAAACTTATTACAATTTATAATTATGGGCCTGTAGTTCAGTAAAACTGCGAACGGTTTTGTTATTTAACCTGCCCTGTTTATTGAAAAAACGGCAGGCTTTAAAACTGCAGTTTTGGATATTGGTAGAATGCCGCCCTTGCAAGGCGGAGGCCGTGGGTTCAAATGAGGCTTTTATTGATGCGGTCCTTAGAAAAGGTTTTTCTGCCGAAGGCAGAAAATGCTTCCTTTTTTGCAGAGCAAAAAAAGATGCGTCGTTGCATTTTTGCAACGCGCATTCCATCTTCGATGGAAAAGAATCTATTACACCCGACAAATTAATCGGAAGAAACAAAAACCCCTGAATTAAAAAATAAAAGTCTCTCTGAAAATCCCACCAGGTCCATCAATTTTGTATTTTTATCAATTTTTACACTTTAAATTTACTCTTCGAACAAATGATTCAAATATATTTAAAATTTTTATATATTGGATTATGACTCAAGGTTTCTTAGTCGTATTAAGAAATCTTATAAAAGAGTATTTGTCATACTCGATGAATAAAACAGGTGTAAGGAGAGTATTATCTATTTGTTGCTAAACTACTTAGTGGATGGCTTGGCTTGATAACCGATGAAGGACGTGGCAAGCTGCGATAAGCCTCGGCGAGGTGCATGCAGCCCTAGAACCGAGGATGTCCGAATAACTCCTTTTTAGGAGAGGGAACGCGGGGAATTGAAACATCTTAGTACCCGCAGGAAAAGAAATCAATAGAGATTCTCTTAGTAAGGGCGACTGAAAAGAGAAGAGGGCAAACCGAATTCCTTATCGCAAGATAGGGAAGATGTGGGGTTTGGATCTCTCTACTTCCAAAGGGAATGAGTTGAAATTCTCTGGAAAGAGATGCCAAAGACGGTGATAGCCCGGTAAACGAATTCCCAGAGGAAGATTGAGAGAATTCCAGAGTATTGTTGGTTGGATATCCAGCAAGAAGGCGGGAGACATTAACTTCCAACTCTAAATATAATTCAAGACCGATAGCGAACTAGTACCGTGAGGGAAAGCTGAAAAGAAGGGGTAACACCCTATGAAAAGAACCTGAAACTAAGTAGTACGGTATCCGTTTTGAAAAACGGGGTAAGGAGTTTATGTCTATGGCGAGATTAACCTTTTGAAAAGGGTAATCGGAGCGAAAGCGAGTACGAAAGTGCGATTAGTCATAGGCATAAGACCCGAAGCCAGACGATCTATTCCAAGACAAGGTGAAGTGCAGCGAAAGCTGCATGGAGGCCTGAACCGATGCTAGCGTGCTATCTGCTCGGATGATCTTGGAATAGGGGTGAAAAATAGTATATATCTTCAGATAGTTTAAAGAAAATATAAGAAGAGATATACTATTCAGGGCCAATCGTGTCTGGCAATAGCTGGTTCCTTCCGAATGAACCCTTTCTTTTAAAGAATTAAAAGAAATTTTATAGAAAAAGAGAAAGGGGTCCGGAAAATGAACCACAGTTCAGCCTGTTCCTTATAGATTAATGTGTAAAGATACTGATTAGATAGTAGGGGAGGAAACTCTTCGCTATCTAGTCAAACTCATAAGCGTTAATCATAACTGGAACAGAGTGAGGGTTGCCGGGGAAAGCTCGGTGCCCTAGAGGGGAACAACCCTTACTGGCATTAAGGTCCCTAAATGATAACTAAGTGATGAAAGACTATATTTTCTAAAACAGTGGGGAGGTAGGCTCAGAAGCAGCCATCCTTTAAACCTTTTATGGATGATTGATTAAAAA
>CAYLRQ010000039.1:0-7557 GCA_964386335.1 uncultured archaeon | reverse complement strand
CCCAATCTAACGGCGATGTTTATTGCTCCAACGACATCGGCTGGGCTTGCATCTGCTCCAACTACAATCAGCATGTTTGTTTGTCCGTCTGTTACAAATGGTTGTGGATAGTCTGATAGTGAATAAGTATTCGCTGCCATTACAGGAACCAATAAAGTAGAAGCTGCCATAACGGCTCCTATTGTTCCCGCTATTACTCCTTTCAAATTTAATTTCATTTTTTTCACCTTTTTAAATATAGAGTTTCCCCGGCATCAAAAACCGGTTCCTTAACTCGGTGTGTCGCTATAAATATATATAAAATAATAAGTATATATTGTTTGATTGGAACTGTTTCTGATAAAAAATAGATTAAGAAAATATTGACTAACAGATGAAATAAATAAAAAATATCTTAGTAAATAGTTTCTGAAATAAAAATATTTCATATAATCCGAATTAAACAAAATTTTTTATTTTTTAAGAAATCTGTTTTTTTCTCTTCATCAATAAAAAAAGGAGCCCCTCGCAATAAATCAAACTTTCTTCAAATATCCGCTTTTTGGTTCATAAAGCAAACCTTCTCTTTTGAGTTTCTGAATTAAATCCTGCCAGTCCGTGATGCCTTCGTCCTCTGCCGATGCTCCAACATCTTCTATCGAAACCTCTTTCTCTTCTTTTTCTAATTTGTCGATAATATCCAGCAAAATTCTTATTTTTGATCTTTGGGTTCCTGTAACCGAACTTTCCATCCTGTCAATGTCTAATTTTTTTGATTCGGCGTCAAAACCCAACTGCCTTAAACTTGCCTGCATAATTCTTATGGCTTTCTCGGCATCTTCCTTTATCGTCTTTTTTCTGAGTTTTATTTTCGCCGATGCCTGAGCCAACCTTATCAGAGCCTCAAACTGCCTGAAAGTGATCGGCACGATTCTGTCTTCTTCCGTATATTTGCTTCTCATATCTATAAAAAATTTTTTAAAGGTTTCCAGAGTTTCATCGCTTAACTCCACCTGTTTTACGTTCTGCTTTGAGTATGCAATATACTTTCTCAATAAATCCTGCGGGATGTCGGGTTCTGTTATTTTTAAATCTTTTCTCACAGACAAAACGTGATCCACAAGTTTTCTGTCTTCTTCCGGGTTTGGAATATCTCTCAAAGCAAATTTTAAATCAAAACGGGACAACAGCGTTGGAGGGATGATTATCTGATCTGCGATGGGGGTGTAGATATCAAATCGTCCAAGTTTTGGATTTGCTCCAGCCAGAATCGAAGTCTGGGCCGGCAGGGTTGCCACAATACTTGCCTTGGCTATGCTCACGGTTCCCTGTTCAAGAGCCTCATGCATCGCCACCATATCCTCCCTGTCCATCTTTTCAAATTCATCTACTGCGAGCATGCCTTTGTTGCAGAGAATTAATGCTCCCGCCTCCAGAACCCATCCGCCAGTAAATTCATCTTTTCTGACCGTTGAAATTAATCCCGCGCCAGTTACTCCCTTTCCTGAAACATATCTCGACCTTGGAATCAATCTGGAAGACAATTTAAGCAATTGCGATTTTGCAGTTGCGGGGTCTCCAACAAGAAGAATGTGAATGTCTCCTCTTATGTGAATCCCATCCGGTAACTCTGCGGGAGTCCCTCCAAAAAGTTGCAATAATATCGCCTCTTTTATCTCTTTGTTTCCATAAATAGACGGGGCGAGAGAGTTGACCAGTTTTTCGTAAATATCCGGTTGTTTTGCCAACTCCAATATTTTTTTTTCGTCTTCTTTGCTGATTTCTATTTCTTCTATTTCCTTCTCGGCAAGTTCAATATAGTTTGCTTCGATATAAATGTCTGACTGCGTCGCCTCTCTTCCTCTGATAATTCTCGGCAATTCTTTTAATATTCCATTCACAAAAATTCTGTTTCCGGGGTCTGTAATTCTCTGCATTTCGGGAGTCGTTAAAGATTTCTTCAAAAAAATCTTTATTTCTCCTGGTTTTTCTCCGCTTGTTATTTCGAATGGTTCCTGCAAAGTAATCCACCGGGAATCGTACATTTTTTTTTCCAGAAATTTAAACCCGCTTCTTTTTTTGCAATTCGGGCAAATGAACGGTTTAATGAGAGTAGAACCTCTCTGCTCCAAAGAAAATTTTTCTCCGCACTCCTGGCATTCGTATATAGTTTCGTAAATTCTCGGTTTTACTTCAGAAGCAACTTTCACCATGCCTTCCACAGTTAAAAATTTGTTTATGTGCTTTGTTCTCAAATTTCTAATTCTAATGCTCTGCGTTTTTGGCAGATTTTTGAATTGTATTTCCGTCCTCGTTTCCAGATTAAAATCTCCTACCACTTCATCAAATAAATCCAGCAATTCTTCGGCATTTTCCAGTAAATTCTCCGCCAACTCCGGATTAAATTTATCCAAATCAAAATAATCCAAAATCAGAGGTCTTTCATTTGTCGAAGCGAAAACCAGTTCCGGTTCTTTTGTTTTTAGAAAGTCGTAAATTTGTTCTCTCAGATTTTGTTCGTTTTCCATTATAAAATTCGTTTTAAAATTAAGTGGTTTAGTTATTACGAGGTTATACTAACTGTCCTCTTCAAATAAACTTTACTCGCAATTCTCACAAACCCATAGACCTTTTGAAAATCTTAAATTTTCCGTATATTTTCCGCAGACCTCGCAAATCCCTTTAACGGGTTTTTTCTTAAATTCGGTTTCTCCGGGATGAATTCTCAACCATTCAATTCTATCAAGAAGGAATTTTGGAAGAACTCTCAAAATATCTTTCATTGTGACAATTCCAACAACTTCTTTTTTTTTCAAATCAACAACCGGCATCCTCGTTATATTATTCATCAGCATCTTGTCAGAAATATGCAAAAGTTCATCCTCCGGAAACACGTACATAACCGGACTCGTCATTATATCTTTTACTTTTGTTTTAGGACTCTTACTCTTTGCAACGGCTTTTCTTGCAATATCTCTCTCCGTAACAATTCCAACCAGTTTATCGCCTTCAACAACAAGAACATTTCCAACTCTGTACTCAGCCATTTTCTTTGCTGCCTGTTGAAGAGTCGTATTTGGAGAAACTTTTGCCAAATCTGTTGTCATCACATCTTTTACTTTTAACCTCTTCCTGAAAAACGGACGCCTCATAATAAATACATACATTTAAATAAGAATATGCAGATAATTGTAATTGTCGAAATATGGTTGGATGCTTTGCATTTCAAATTCTGGCCTCTCAAACTTCTTTCTCCAAATTTCAATAAAAACAAATCATTCCATCTTCTTTATTTATGTTGGAAATTATTCTCATATTGCGGGAAATTATATATTTATAAAATTTAATTATGATTTACTTAATTTTGTCTTTATTGTATCTGATTACTTTTCTCGGAGGGCGTCTGATAGAAAAAATTAGAGTTCCATGGATATTTTCCGCTTTATTCCTGGGCTTTATTTTCAGTTTATACAATCCGTTCCCGGCAATAACTTCTTCTGATACCTTCAGATTTTTGGCCAGTTTGGGGATGTATTTCCTGCTTTTTATAATTGGGTTCGAAATAGACATAAAAGAAATCAAAAGGGAAAGCGGGTTCTTATTTGTTTCAACACTTGTTATAATTCTTTCAGAAGGTTTATGCGGAATGTTGCTAATTCATCTGCTATTTCAATTAAACTGGTTTTTATCTTTTTTGGTGGGTCTTTCCTTTGCTACGGTAGGAGAGGCGGTTTTGCTGCCCATACTTGATGAGTTTAAAATAATAAATACAAAACTTGGTCAAAGCATCATAGGCATTGGTGTGTTGGATGACATTTTTGAGATTTTTACGCTCGTGCTTGCAATTAGCATGGTGGGAATTTCCTCCGCCCATCCAACTTCCACTATTTTAGTTACACTGATATCTCTCATTTTAGTTTTCGGACTAACTTATTTTCTTTCTCTTCTGAAAAAAGAAGGAAAAAAATTCAAAGTGTGCAATATAGAGACTCTGTTTCTCTTCACCATGTTCATTTTTTTTCTTTTCTTGGGAATAGGAAATTATGCAGACATAGATGCATTAGCAGCTTTGCTTGCCGGCGTTGCACTAAAAAACTTTATTCCAGAGGAAAGATTAAAATTTATAGAAAGCGAAATAAAGTCTGTTTGCTATGGGTTGTTTGCACCTCTTTTCTTTTTCTGGGTGGGCATTACGACCAGTTTAACTTATCTATCTCAGAATTCTTTAATACTGCTTATTTTCTTTCTCGTTCCATTTATCAGCAAACTCCTTCCTTCCTATTTGATTGGAAGAAAAAAACTTGGCAGCAGGGAGTCTTTTCTTTTGGGCATTGGATTGTCGGTTAGATTCAGCACAAGTGTTGTAATATTAAAATTTTTATTTGAGCGTCAATTAATACCCGTTAGTTTGTATTCGGTTTTAATAGCATCTACTGCGCTGTTTACTCTGCTAATACCTCTATCTTTTGCCTGGTTGCTGCAAAGATGGAAAAGGTATATAAAATAGTTAATATTCTTCTTTAATCATCTTGTCAATTATCCAAGCAATGGTGATGCCCGCCACAAATCCGGCAAAGGTTAAGGAAAGCAATACGCCCCACTCATATAAACTCAGAGGCACAACTTTGAAGTAAGATGCAAGAGGAGTGTAAAGCAACACCAATTGCAATAAAATTGAGATTATCAGAGAATAAACCAAAAATTTGTTTTTTAACCAATCTCTGAAACTGCAAAGTTTCTCTTCATATCTTATTACAACTATTCGCACTATTTCATACAAAATAAATCCCGTAAATAGAGCCGTTCTGGCTTTTTCTAAACCAAGAGGCAAGATTAATAAGAAAGTTATAATGAGAACTGCTGCTTTTTCAATCCCTATGCCTCCTATGAGAGCTATTAATTTTTTATTTATTATTCCTTCGCCACGCTTTTTTGGTTTTCTTTTCATAACATCAGGTCTTGCAGGATCTACAGATAAGGCCAGAGCGGGCAGACCGTCAGTAATTAAATTTATCCAAAGAATCTGCACAGGATAAAGAGAAATAAAGGGCAAAAATAAAGTGGCGAGCAAAACCACTATTACTTCCGCCAAATTGCAGGTAAGCAGATAATCAACAAATTTTCGGATATTGTCAAAAATTCTTCTGCCTTCTTTTACAGCATTTCTTATGCTCGCAAAATTATCATCCAGAAGCACAATATCGCTGGCTTCTTTGGCTACTTCCGTGCCCTTTATGCCCATCGAAATACCGACATCTGCTTTTTTTATTGCCAAAGCATCATTTACTCCATCTCCAGTCATTGCTACAGTATGTCCCTCTTTCTGCAAAGCTTCTAAAATTCTAAGTTTGTGGAAAGGCGTGGTTCTGGCAAAGATATTTATTCCTTTGTTTAAAGAAATATTCAATTCTTCTTCATTCATTTTATCCAAATCACTGCCGGTAAGCACTCCTTCAGAATGCATGCCTACTTCTTCTGCTATTGCTTTGGCAGTAAGCGGATTGTCTCCAGTAATCATTATGACGCGTATGCCTGCAGAATAGCATTCTTCTATGGCTTCTCTAACTTCGGGTCTTGGCGGGTCAGAAAGCAGAACCAAACCTATGAAGATTAAATTTTTCTCCAGAGGTTTTTTATAATCCTTATAAGCCATAGACAGAATTCTAAATCCTCTTGAAGATAATTCTTCATTTTTTTTAAGTATGGTTTCTCTTGTTTTTTTATCCAATTTGACGATTTTTTCTCCAATTAATATTTTGCTGCTTTTGGCAAGGATAACTTCTAAAGCACCCTTTGATAAAACCAATTTTTCTCCACCAAAATCGTGAACTACCGTCATCATTTCTCTCTCAGAAGAGAAGGGCATTTCATCTATGCGCTTTCCTTCTGATTTAATGAAAGATGCGTATTGCTTTAGAGCAATGTCTGTTTCGTCTCCGATCCATTTTTCTTTTCCCTTTTCCAAAATGGTTTTTGCGTCATTGCAGTAAAAACAAACTTTGTTCGCCAAATTTCTTGCCTTCTCACTTTCCCGTAAAAACCAGAAATTTCTCACTTTCATTTCTCCTTCTGTTAATGTTCCGGTTTTGTCTGTGCAAATGACATCTACCGAACCTACGGATTCTGTTATTGCCAAACGCCTGACCAAAGCTTTGCGCTTAGTCATCTGTCTGGCACCTAAGGATAGGGCTATGGTGACAACTGCCGGCAGGTCTTCCGGTACGGCGGCTACAGCTAAAGAGATCGCTATTAAACTTGCTTCCATTAAAGTGAATTTATTAAACGCCACAGCAAAAGTTATGATAATTATCAAAGCGGTAAAGGCAACTATTTTTTTTGTAAATTTTTCTATATGCTGCTGGAAGGGCGTTTTCCCTTCATCTATTTCCTGCATCTTTGCAGCTATTTTCCCGATCCTGGTATGCATGCCGGTAGCATGGACTTTGGCTATAGCCCTTCCAGTATATACCCCACAAGAAGAGTAGATTTTGTCTCCTTTTTTCTTTTTCACTTCTTTTGATTCCCCTGTTAAAGGAGATTCGTCCGTCTTCAAGTTGCCATCCAATATTTCTGCGTCTGCAGGTACAACATCTCCTCCTTCCACCACTATTAAATCGCCCGGAATGATTTCCGTTGCAGATATTTCCTGTTCTTTACCATCGCGAATAACTTTTGCTTTTGGTGTGGCAAGACGTTGCAAAGCTTCAACAGCTTGTTCAGCTTTATAATCCTGCACAAAACCCGCAATGCCAGAAGCAAAAACTATTATCAGGATCAGAACGGAATCAAAATATTCCGCATGTTTTATAAAATTGACAGAAAAAGAAAGAATTGCTGCAACTATAAGAAGAATAATAATTGGAGAAGTAAACTGGGATGCAAATAATTTAAACGGAGAAACTTTTTTTCTTTTCTCTATCTTATTTTCACCGTAAATTTTTAACCGTTGTTTTGCTTCAGTTGAGGAAAGACCTTCCTGCATAAAATATAGTTTGGAAGATATATTACCTTTGTCGATTTGATTTTATTTAGCAAAGTATTTTAAGGAGAGTTTTAAAATATTTCTTGCATTTTTATATCTTGTTATCTCTTTGCTCGGCAGACAAAATTCTTCAAATCCATAAACCATATAAACAAATAGGTTTTTAATTATGCTCCTTCTTTTCCCAAAAAACTTGGGAAATTCCCATTCTGTTTTAATTTCTCTCATTAGTTCTAAAGACCCGGGATATATTTGTTTCTCCTTTGATTTGGAGAATTTATTTACAATTTTCAATAATCATTCATAATTTCTGATATTCTTCCAATCTCTTTAAAATTCTATACATTCTGTATTCGGCCAAAAATAATAATCCGTAGTTTAGATCTTCCTTTACGATACTTAATTCTCTCTCAAAGTTTGTAGTATCCATGCCCATTTTTTTCATTTCGCTTATTTTGTCCTCTATTTCTCTTAGTTTGTTATTTATTTTTTCTTCTAATTCGCTTTTTTCTGATCTTGTAATTGTTCTTTCGGTTTTTTTGAATTCTGGTTTTTCTTCTGGTTTCTTCTTTTTCATCTTTTCGATTACGGTTTTA
>CAYLRQ010000038.1:226-7829 GCA_964386335.1 uncultured archaeon | reverse complement strand
GGTTCGCCATCAATTTCTATTTTCTCTCCAAATCTCTTAACCAGTTCTCCAGTCATTACATAGGCAACCTGTAAAGAAATCTGCTGCTGGATTATTACTCTGATTGCCCCCTCAAATATGCTCGCCCCGATTCCCGGCGGTCTCAAACCGTAAAGTTCGTTCTTTACTCTGTAAAGTATTTCATCCTTGTTCATAAACTCATACAATGCTCTGAGGTCATCTCTCAATCTAAAAATATCTGCTATTTTCTCCGACAAATAAGTTCTTTCTTTTGCATCGATTTTTGAGAATATATCTACCTTCAGCTTTGGCTTTTCTACCGTGCCAACAGAAGTAACCTCCACCGGAACCAACTTATCTCCAATTTTGAAAGCCCGTCTCCAGACGCCGTCTTTATAAATTTCTGGCTGTGGCTCCCTGAATGAAGAATAAAATTTCCATTGCAGATCAAAATTATAAGGAGGAATTGGTTGGAATTCGAATGAAGCTTTATCCATATAGAATATTAATTCACAGATAAAACCTTTAAGATTTCAAAATTCTATGTTAAGCACCTTTCTGAAAATCAAACTGGAGATTGTTGAACTTAAAATAAATATCCAGAACCAATTGAGTTTATTCCCAATAAATGGCAAGGAAACGGGCAAAGATAAAACTGCTCCTTTAAAAAAAACCGATATCATAAAAAAGACCGTTAAAGTAAGCACACTGGATATCATTATTGGTTTTATTGTCTGCCCCATCATTTTTTTCTGAATTTCAAAATTCTTGGATATTAATTTATTTAGTTTTTGTGTATCCTGTTTAGTTTCTTTCATTTCTTTATTTATTTTTTTTATTTCAGATTTCAGTGATTTCACTAAATCAACATCTGTAATTTTTTTCTGAATTAAAGTTGCAACTAAAGTGGTAATAACCGCAATAGCTGCAACAACTACAACTTCCATAATTATAAAAATTAATTTATTAAATGGACTTCAGTAAAGCAGTAGAAATGACAAAAAACTCAAACAAAATACTTATTGTTTCACATTATGATTGTGATGGGCTTTGTTCAGCCAAAATTCTATCAACCGCTCTTAAAAAAGAGAACAAAGAAATAACTATAAGAATCGCAAAAGAACTTTCAAAAAATATAATTGAAAATATAGAAGAAGAATTTGAAAAAGAAAATTTTGATTTGATGATCTTCTCCGATCTTGGTTCCAGTAATTTAAGTCTTCTCCCGAACAAAAATATCATAATACTTGATCATCATATGCCGGAAAAAATTGAAATTCCGGAAAATATTGTTCAGATAAATCCGATTGTAGAAAACAAGGAACTTTGTGGCGCCGGAGTATGCTATCTCTTTGCTTCCAAAATTAATAACAATCAGGAATTAATAGATTATGCAATTGTTGGAGCGATAGGAGATAATCAGATAGAAATTGGAGAAAACAGAAAAATAGTTTTGGAGGCAGAAAAAATTAAGAGATTGAAAATAGAAAAAGGTCTGAAACTATTTGGCCATCTGAACAGACCTTTACATTATTCTCTAACTAATTCAAAATTGCTTCCTTTGAAAGATTGTTCTGAAGTTGTTCAGTTTATTTCGGATTTGAAAATTAATTTAAACCATAGTGGAAAAATAAAGAGCTATTATGACTTATCAAAAGAGGAGAAAGAAAGATTATTTCTTGGAATTATAAAAGAGAGAATAAGAAATAATCTGGATCCGACAAATATTTTTTCAGATATTTATCTCCTGACAAAGCAGCCGAGAGAGTTGATGGATGCTCTTGAATTTTCAACGATTTTGAACGCTTTTGGAAGACTTGAAAAATTTGACGAAGCTTTAAAACTTCTCGACGGAAATCTTGAAAAACTCGAGGAAGTGATGGCAATATATAAAAGAAAACTCGCCACCTATCTATCCTGGACAACTGAAAATATAAATAATTTTCAACAAACAAAGAACATACTTTTCATTAATGCTGGAAAAAAAATAGACGAAAATATGATAGGAACAATAACTTCTATAATTATAAATAGTTGTACAAACAAAAAGATAGTTGTTGGGCTTGCCTATGCTGCAGACGGAGTAAAAATTTCCGCAAGATCAAGAATGCCAGAAACTGATTTAAATGAAGTTATGAACAAAGTTTGTGAAAAATTGGGAGGAAAAGGAGGAGGACATAAAGAAGCTGCGGGAGGAAAAATTGAAAAAGGAAAAGAAGAAAAATTTATAAAGTTGTTTGCCGAAGAACTAAAAGAAACAATATTTAATTGATTTCAATTAATTTTTTTGTTGCCTTGCTCAAAATCTTGCATTTTTTATCCATCAAACATAAGTCTTCTATTCTTATTCCTCCAAAATTTTTGTGGTAAAGACCGGGTTCTATTGTAAAAACCATTTTATTCTTGAAATTTCCTTGATCAATTGATCCCAAATTTGGAAATTCGTGAATATTGATCCCAACCCCATGCCCCAGACTATGAGTAAAATATTTGTCCTCTTTATATTTTTTGAAATTTAAAACAGCATCTTCATATAACTTTTTAATTTCGCCATTTACTTTGCAATTTTTTATTGCTCTTTCTTGAGTCTCAAGAACAAGATTGTATAATTTCTTAATTTTTTGTGTTGCTCTTCCAATAAAAACTGTTCTCGTAAAATCAGAACAATATCCCTTATATCTTGCTCCCATATCAATTAACAAAATCTCGTTATTTTTTATTTTTTTGTTTGAAGTTTGATGATGAATTTCAGCACTATTTTTCCCGCTCGCGACAATAGGTTCAAAAGATACGCCTTCTGCTCCGAAATCTTCCATTATTTCAATTATCTTTCTCTGAATGTATTTCTCTGTCAAGCCCGGTTTTATAATTTTTAAAATTGAATAGAAGGTTTTATCCGTAATTGTGGCGGCTTTTTTGATTCTTTCTATTTCTTCCCGGTCTTTTATCTTTCTTAAATCTTCAACAAATCCCGCATTTGGAATAAGTTTCCCCTTCAGATACTTTTTTAAATATTCGTATTCGCCATATTTTAAATCCTCTTTTTCAAAACCAATCTTTTTATATTTTTCTAATATCCTGGTTGCTTCTTTGAATAAACTATTTCTTTCGGCAATTATAAAATTTCCTTCCGGAATTCTCTTTTTTATTTCTAGTCGATAAATTCCCGAAGTTATTATCTTAAAATCATTTTTTGAAACAATTATTAGAAATTCTCTTTCTCCCATGCAGGCGCCTCTAAGGTCGGTTAAATAAAAAATATTTGACGGATTTGTAATTAAAATTGCATCAATATTTTTTTCATTCAATCTATTCCAAATTTTTTTAATTTTCTTCATAATTTCAATATAAACTCTAATTATCTATTTAGATAAAGATTTTATATTATGCGGGGACAATTCAGGGTTGTTAATGAACTTTTGTTATTTGGTATAGGAGCTTTAATAGCTTTATCTGTTGCAGAAACGGTTTCCTTTGTAGTGAATTCATTACAACCTCAAGCAGAAAAAAATCAATATTATATGCTTGCCAACTTGGTTTCAATGGCGACAACAAAAATGTATATTTGTGGACAGTATGGCAATTGTAGCCTTATTGTGGATATTCCTCAAAAATTATCCGAAGACAGATACTTAATTTCAATTTTAAATAATAAAATTTTTGTTTCTAATTTCAGAACTGGAGAAGAAATAAATATATCTGCACCTAATTTTTCGGATAAAAATATGAATGGATATGCAACGAGCTCTGCAAGATATTTTGTTTTGGATTCTATCAATAAAGAAATAAATTTGTCGAGAAAATGGTAAAAATAAAAATTAAGACTCGAAATAAAAAAACAAAAATAATAAGAGTACGTAGAAGGAAAAAACCAATAAAAATACTAAGTCGCCGGGAATATGTATTTAAGAGAAAACCTATTATTATAAATTACATACCGCCAAGAAAGAAGGAATCCGAAAAAGATAATGCAGAAAAGAAAGAAATCGGTGTGGAAAAAGGAAAATTTCAAATTACAAATTTTCCATCTTCTATAAAATTAATTCCACCTGAAAAGAAAAAGTATAGAATAGAGGGATTGCCCTTTCCGCATATAACTTCGGAGATAAAACCAATGGAGAAAAAATTTCAAAGGGAAACCCTATATAAAATAGATATTAAATATCCTTTGATACCAAAAAATCCTGCACCTAATGAAGAAATTTATGCTTATGCTCATATATTTTGGAGCAAAGATTCCAGCGAATTGGTTTATAATGTTGTTGAACCGGAGATAACCGAAAAAGATAAGGAGATCTTAGAACTGGTTAAAGAATATATTAGAGAAAAATTAGATATCGATTTTGAATCTGTTAAAAAGTTTGAGGCCCGAAATTATCTTTTTAGGAAAATTGATGATGCTTTGAGATATTTTAAATTTGATTTGTCTAATGTGGTGATCAAAATTTTTAGATATTACATTTATAGAGATTTTATTGGTTTTGATAGGATAGAACCTTTGCTGCAAGATGATCATATAGAAGATATTTCTTGTGATGGGCTGAATACTCCTATTTATATTGTCCATAGAGACCCAAGATTTGGTTCACTCAAAACGAATATAGTTTTTGAAACTTCTGAAGAACTCAATTCTTTTGTGATAAAATTGGCTCAGAGATGCGGTAAAGATATTTCTGTGGCGCATCCATTGCTTGATGGAATATTGCCCGATAACAGCAGAGTTCAAGCAACTCTCGCAACAGATATTGCAAGAAGAGGAAGCAATTTTACGATAAGGAAGTTCAGCAGCGAACCATTTACTCCACCAATGCAAATTCTTTATAATACCTGCGATGTTAAATTAATGGCTTATATCTGGTTTGCTCTTGAATACGGAAGATCAATTCTGATTTCTGGTGGAACTGGTTCTGGTAAAACTTCTTTATTGAATTCAATTTCTTTACTGATAAGACCGCAAGATAAAATTGTTAGCATTGAAGATACGGGTGAACTCAGATTGCCGCATCCAAACTGGATTCCAGAAGTTGCGAGATCGGCATTAACTTTGGGAGGAAGAGGTTCTGTAACTTTATTTGATCTTTTGAGAGAAAGTTTGAGACAGAGACCAGACCGAATTATTGTTGGTGAAGTTAGGGGTAAGGAGGCTTTTGTTTTATTTCAAAGCATGGCAACAGGACATCCAGGTCTTGCAACAATTCACGCGGAGAGCATAGAAACTTTAATAGACCGATTGATTACAGAACCAATTAATTTACCTGCAACTCTGCTTGAAATGTTGGATATTGTTATTTTTATTTCAAGAGTTAAGATTGAAGATCAAACTCTTAGAAGAGTTACTTCAATAGAAGAAATTGCGGCAATGGATTATAAATCGAAAAGACCTATTATCAATACTTTTGCAAAATGGAATCCAAAAAAGGACGAATTTATAATAAAAAACAAATCAGTTGTTCTAAAAAATATTTCGGATAGATTTGGAATGAAAAAAGAAGATATAGACGAAGATATAAAAAATAAGGCAAAGATTCTTGAGTGGCTGACGAAAAACAGGATTTTACATTATAAAAATGTCGGGAAATATCTGGCGCAATACAATGCAAATCCGGAAAAATTCCTTGAAAGTATAGATAGAATGGAAAAAAGACGTAAACACATATAATTTCTGGGTATGGCAGGATTCGAACCTGCGACCCCCGCCTGACTTCTCTTCACCTTAAAGGTGTTAATGGAATAGAAGGGCGGTGCTCTATCCAGCTGAGCTACATACCCATAAACTTTTTATTGACTAAATTAAATAAATGTTAATTTTTTCTGCTGGAGATAAAAATAAGGTTTCCTTTTTATTCAACAGAAATCTACATGACTTCTTCTTCATCCACTCTTTTATAGGTGTGCAATTCCTCTGGACTAAACCAAAGTTTTATTTCTCTCTCAGCATTTTCTTTTTTGTCAGAAGCGTGAATTAAATTGAAATACAATCTTCCTTTTTCATCAGCGTGTTTTACACCCATATGTCCAAAATCTCCTCTTATTGTTCCTGGAGGGGCAACATCTCCGCTTGTAGGCCCAACAATTTTTCTTACAACAGAAATGGCATCTGCTCCTTCTATTACCATTGCAACAACAGGCCCCTTTGTTAAGTATTCTTTCAATCTATCAAAAAAAATCTTATTCTTATGCTCAAAATAATGATCAGATGCTAATTTCTCGTCAATCCACACCATCTTTAAACCAACAATTTTCAAACCTCTCTGTTCAAATCTCTTTATAATTTCTCCTATTAAACCCCTTCTTACACCATCTGGCTTTATTGCCACAAATGTTCTTTCTATCGCCATATTAAAATATGGTATATAAATTAAATAATGAAAAGAATAAAAGAAGTAGAAATACAAGAAAATTCAAATAGAAAACTTTCCCGCTTTTTAACTTACTTTATATCTATTTGTGTATTTTCATTCTCACTATTTTTACTAACTATTTTATTACCAGCAGTAGCTCTTCTATCAACTTTATTGGCATACATTGTAATAATATTTTTCTCTTTGTTACTTAGTTTGTTATTTATATTTCTCTTAGACAGAAGTGAATGCAAAACTTTGGATTTTATTCTACTTCCTGTAATTCTTTCAACAACAAGTTCATTACTTTTTGGTTTCCTCAAATATATGGGAGGTCTTGTTCAATTTACAACTAAAGCATTGAGTGATATACCATTAAAAACAGCCGGAAATCCACCCCAATATCTTATTTTTCCGAATATAAACTTGATTTTTATTTTGTTTATGATATTTTTTAATGCAATTTTTCTTTACAAATATTTGCAGTCTCCCAGTGAGAAAAAATATATTCTTCTTTATCTTATTCCTATTTTTAGCTTTATTCTAATCTCTATTGTAATTAACATATTTTTACAATCAATGCAAGCAAGTATTTTAATATAATTATTAACTAAAAAACTTAAGCCAAAAAATTAATTAAATCTCTTTTAATATTCTGCTCTTGGAGATACCAGAATATTTATTTCTTTAGATAATCTATATACATAGTCGGCATTTGCAGTTATTCTCTTCGTAATTGTTAATATATTCTCATTCTTGGTGAGTTCACTTTTTATTGAAGAAGAAGGATCGAAACTGAAATAATATTTAAAAGGTTTTTGCCCTCTTATAATTATTGGTTTTATATTTTCAACTTTATTTTTATTGATTATTTTAAATTCTTCCGAACAAGATTTCACTTCCATATCTTCGAAATAGATATTCAAATTCCCTGGCGCAATTTTATCAATTTCCCCACTGCCTTTATTCATAACTTCTAAATAAATCTGATATCTTCCTTCTTCCTGTTTGGTTTTTTCTGGTTCGGAAGATTCAGAAGTTTTTGCCGCACACTCTGGAGCTTGTTGACAACTTTTTTTATCACTGGCTAAATAACCCCAACCATTATTACCTGCTGCACAGCACCATGGATGTTGCGAAGTGGTTAGTGCTTCTCCACACAAACAATTGGGCTCATTTGCTTGTTCACAGGATAAATAAGGACAGATTTTTGCCGCACACTCTGGAGCTTGTTGACAACTTTTTTTATCACTGGCTAAATA
>CAYLRQ010000038.1:0-126 GCA_964386335.1 uncultured archaeon | reverse complement strand
ACAAACAATTGGGCTCATTTGCTTGTTCACAGGATAAATAAGGACAGATTTTTGCAGCAAAAATAATCCCCCCCGTTATCTTTGGCTTCGCAAACATTCCACTTAATTTAGCACCTTCATCCCCTA
>CAYLRQ010000037.1:0-7861 GCA_964386335.1 uncultured archaeon | reverse complement strand
ATAATTTAGTTTCTCGGATATTTAAAAACAAATCTAAAACCCAAACAAACTTGTCTGCTTTCCTTTCTTGTTCCCCAGTTTATCAATGAATTTTTGCACTCTTTCTTCAGAAAAATTGTGTTCATCGCAAAGCAGTTTTTTTATTTTTTCTGGTTCCAATTTTCCAAATTCAATTTTGTAATCTTCAAAAATGGGAGGATTTAAAAAGAAATTGTAAAGAGTTTCCATGCTTATTTCAAAATCCCAATTAACTTTTTTCTCTATTTCTTTTAGCGAAGTTGTTTTCTTAACCAATTCTAAAGCTTTTTTTGGTCCTATCCCCTTTATTCCGGGATTATAATCTGTTCCAATCAATAATCCAATCAAAATCAACTGTTCTCTGCTCAACCCTGTTTTTTTCAATTCTATCAATTCCAAAGATTCTGCCCTGCTTATTGATAAATTTCTCAGAGTCTTTGGAGAGCCAAAAAGCAAGGAATCAAAATCCTGACTTGCAGTTGCAAATGCTTTTCCATCCAGACAAATTTTTGCACATTGGGCTTCCCCTTCACATTTTGCCTGAACAACAGGAAATCCGAGATAACTCAGCAAAAGTTTGCTTTCTTCAATTATATCTTCCGAAATAGAAGAACTCATTCTGGCATATTTTTTCGCTTCTTCGGTTTTTCCTTCTTTTAAAGCAATTTCCCATTTTTCCTTTGCTTCTTCCCTTATTTCTTTTCTTCTTTCAATCTCCTGTTTTTTAAAATCTGGAGGTTCTCCATCAAAAACGAAAATTAAATTAATCCCCTTAGAAACCAGATTAATTGTCCTGTAAAAAAGTCCGGACAAATGCGAGGTTACCCTGCCCTTTTCATCCATCAAGGGAGTTCCGTCTTGTTGCCTTATACTTGAAAGAAACTGATAGATTATATTATAACTATCTACAGCAAAAGTTTTTCCAACTAAAAAATCAAAATTCACCTTTTCGGGCTCTATTATTGAAGACAAATTGACACCCATTATAAAATAATCCGAAATATATTAGTTATAAAAATTTAATAAAGATTCGGCAAATTGTTATCTTCATTCTGAAAAATAATTTTTTTCCTATTTTTTATTTTTCCATTAATTCTCTTACATCTTTTTTTCTGTTTTCTTTTTTCTCAGCATATTCGATGCATTCTTCTTCAAGACTTTTATTTGTTTCTAAATCCCTGACATTTTTCTTCCTGATTTTTACAAATAAAGGAAAAGAACTTGCTTCTCCGACTAAAACAGCTTCACCAACATCTAGAGAACTGATCTGTTTTTGAAGTTCGCTTGTTATTCCTTCGCTGCTTTCCGAAATATGTTTCAAATCATACGGGTTTGTTATTTTCAGAAACATAAAGGTATTGCATTGAGATAAACTAGTTGTACTCAAATGAACAGGTCTCTGGGAAATCAGACACAATAGAGCATTAAATTTTCTTCCTTCTCTCGCCATTTTAATTATAATTCCTTTTGAGAAATTTTCCTTTGAACTTCCTTCTGGGGCAAAATTATGCGCTTCTTCAATAAAGGCAATAAAAGGCGGAATTTTTCTTTTTATTCTTCTGTTAAAAAGTTCTCTCAAAAAATAAGCTACAATCATTTTCTTTTTCTGGTCATCTGTTATGTCAGAAATATCAAAAATCGAAATCTGGCCGGGAACAATTAAATTATTTATGGAGGGTATGTCATAATAACCAAAAAGTCTTAGCGAATCGAGAGAATAAAGATTCGATATTAGAACATCTTTTGTCGCCTGTTTTATATTTTCACTCTCTTCTATTTTCTGAATCATTTCTTTGATTCCGAAAACATCTTCGGTTTTTTTCAGTTCATCAATTATTTTTATCAGATCTCTCTCCTGCGCAAAACTCAGATTTTGAAGGAAAAGTTTGTAATAATAATTGGAAAGATGCGGAATTCCTATTCTTATGTCTCTTCCCTTAATCAGAGTGGTTTTTTGTGAAAAATTTTCATCATACGCAAAACACGAATATTCTCCATGAGGATCAATTATAATAACGCCTACCTTGCCCTGTTTATCATTTCTGTTCAATAATTCTTCAATTAAAACTGTAGCCGCATAACTTTTTCCAGCTCCCGATAAAGCAAGAATGGCAAGATGTTTCTGAAATAATCTGTTTAAATTTAATCTTATTTCCAGATTATGTCCGCTTAAATTGCCAATTTTTAATCCTCGTTCGTCAAGTTTAAATAATCTTTCGAGATTTTTGTTCTCCGCAAGTTTAACCGTCTCTCCGGGAGAAACCGGATAATTTGCTTTTCTAACAATTTTATTCAAAATTCCGAGACAATACACCTTACACAAAAGAAATTCCCATTTATCTGTTGGAAAATGCAGATTAATATTTGTTTCATAATTTGAAATTGTTTCAGGTTGCATAAAATAACGGTTTGTTTTTGTAATCTCTTCGATTCTCCCGATAAGCAGACCTTCGGTTGTATTTGTTTGAACAAACAGACCTCTCTTTACTTCACTTTCTTTTGTTGCAACAAAATAAAATATTGTTGTATTGGGAGTATCATCTTTGCAGACAACCGTGCCGAGTTCCATAATTTAAGAACATATAAATTAATTCTATTCTGAAAGCGCAGGATAATAAGTTCTAAAATTTTCAGATAATTCTACTAATTTCATTAAAGTACGTTCTAAATGGTTTCTTTTTTCATAATTCCAGTTAATGTTACCATCACCAAGAGGATCTGATAAATCTGCCGGTCTTCCTCTATCGTTTTTATCAAATAATGCTCGGGTTCAGAACTGAAGGAAATAATAAAAAAATGAGGGAAAGAGATATAACCTCTAATTTATTTTATAAAAATATATTATGCAAGATGTCCTGATAATAGGAGCAGGACCTGCAGGAATGTTTGCGGCAAATGAATTGGCAGGACGGAGAAATGTATTAATTATTGATAAAGGCCGGGATGTAGATAAAAGAATCTGCAAAATGAATTCAAATTTGAGATGCGCTCATTGTAAACCGTGCAATATAATGTGTGGTGTTGGAGGGGCGGGAACTTTTTCTGATGGAACTTTAAATCTAAATCCAGAAATAGGAGGAAATCTTATGGAATTTGTAAATAGAATAGAATCGTGGAATTTAGTAAATTTGGTTGATACGATTTTTGTTAAATACGGTGCTCCAGAAAATATTCAGCATTATAATTCAAAAAAAATAGAAAAATTAAAAAAGATGGCTTTATCTTGCGGAGCAAAATTTGTTGAAATAAAACAAAAACATATAGGTTCTGACAATTCTCCAACAATTATAAAAAATTTTAAATCGGATCTTGAAAAAAGAGGAGTAGAATTTTTGTTAAATTCTGAAGTTTCGGATTTAATTATTGAAAATAATTGTTGCAAAGGTGTAATTCTAAAAGACGGAAAGGAAATAAAAGCAGAAAAAATTTTATTATCTCCGGGAAGAATTGGTTCAGAATTTGTAAATAATATGGTTGAAAAACATAAAATTGATTTTTCTTATTCCGGCATAGATGTTGGAGTTAGAGTGGAAATTCCCGCAATAGTTACAAACTCTATAACAGAAATTAATAGAGATCCAAAATTTCATATTTACACAAAAACTTATGATGATTTTATCAGAACATTTTGCACTAATGAACATGGATTCGTTGTTAAAGAAGAACAAGATAATTTTGTAACGGTAAATGGCCATTCTCTCAAAAAAATAAAGTCAGAAAATACGAATTTCGCATTTCTGGTAAAAGTTGAATTAACAAAACCTCTCGAAAATACAACAAAATATGGCAGATCCATTGCAAAACTTGCCACAACTATTGGAGGAGGAAAACCATTAATTCAGAGATTTGGTGATTTGAGAAGAGGAAGAAGATCAACATCAGATAAAATAAAAAGGAATCCTGTGAAAAATACTTTGGAGGAAGTAACTCCAGGAGATATTTCGATGGCTTTGCCTCATAGAATAGTAAAAGATATTCTGGAAGGTCTTGAAGTTTTAGATAAAATTATTCCCGGAGTTGCGTCTGATTCAACTCTGCTCTATGCTCCAGAAGTAAAATTTTATGCAATAAAATTAAATGTTGATAACAATATGCAAACATCGATTAAGAATCTGTATGCAGCGGGAGATGGTTGCGGTTTATCGAGGGATATAGTAAATGCGGCAGCAACCGGAATTCTGGCTGGCAGAGGGATTCTAAGAAAATAATATGGTAATTATTAAAATATTAAAATCATTTGTTCTATTAGCATCAAACAGGAGAATTAAAAAAACTATTTAAATTAAACAAAAGAAAAATAAATTACAAAGATCTATATTTTGAAATTTCAACTTTAAAATTTCTTGCTTTTTCTTTTAAAATTTCCAGACTCTTTTTTAGAATTTCTTTTTCTGTCAGTCCAGAACAACTTTCAATTTCTAGATTTATTTTTTCGGGATGTTTGTAGTCATAGCCAACAATCGCGGCCTGCCATTTTGCATGTTCTTTTCCGGTACTGATTTTTGTTTTTGCGGTCAAATCTATTTTTTGATTTTTCAATAATTCAACAATAGGAATTTCTTTGTTTATAATTGTGATCTTTCCATTCACCAGTTTTAAATCTCCCGATTTTACACTTGCTGGACCTTCTATTTGCAATTTTAGAGTTCCTTCGCCTTTTAGAGGTATTAGTCCAATTCTGTGCGATAGAAGTTCATCCTGCAAAGCGGAATTATTGTCTTTTATGTAAACCTCTTCGACAGCAGAAGTTGGTATTTCACTTATCATTATTCTTCTCAAAGCATTTGCAAAACTTGGAGTTGCGCCATTTAATTCGATTTTTAATTTTCCCTTTGATTCTTTTATTACCACATCCATTATTTTAATAAAAACAAAATTTTAGTATATTGAAAAAATTTTTAAAATTTTCAAATCTCTTTTAATTTAACTTCAATATTTACTTCTTCGGGAATTTGCAATCTCATAATGTGATGAAGGGCTCTTTCGCTTTCACCAACTTCCAAAACTCTCTTATGAATTCTCATCTCCCAATGCTCAAATTTTGCATTTCCGTGTCCAGTTCCAGTTTTTATCTGTTTCATTACCGGAATTTTTAATTTTTTTGTCGGCAAGGGAATGGGTCCCCTGATGCTCGCACCCAATTTTTCAACCATTTCTTTAATATTTTTTGCTGTCTCTTCAAGTTTTTTCCTATCTTTACTCCAGAGTTTAATTTTGGCCCTCTGCATAAAAATAATTAAATATTTAAAGAATAAAAATTATCATGTGGCCAGTTTAAACAGATAGTAAAAAATATATTTTCCATGATTGAAAAATTGCATACATTTAAATATAAGAAATGCTCTCCATTCTTCCGACGCTTCTTTTAAAGTTTTTTATGTAATTATATTTGGAATATGAACGGAATAAATCAACCAATATTGGTTTTGTCGGAAGATGCCTTAAGGCAGACTGGAAAGGATGCTCAGAAAGCAAATATTACGGCTGCAGTTTCCGTTTCAGAGATGGTTAGAAGTACATTGGGTCCCAGGGGAATGGATAAAATGCTGGTGGATTCTACTGGAGATATAACAATTACAAATGACGGCGTTACAATCTTAAATGAGATGGAAATACAGCATCCGGCAGCGAAGATGATAAGAGAAGTTGCAAAAACACAGGAACAGGAAGTTGGAGACGGCACAACCACGGCAGTTATTTTGGCCGGACAACTTTTAAAGAAGGCTGGAGATTTATTAGATCAGGGAATTCACAGAACGACAATTGTCAAAGGTTACAGATTGGCGGCAAGTAAAACCATAGAATTATTGAATGATATAAGTCAAAAAATTTCGTTGGATGATATACAAGAATTAAGAAAAATTGCATTGACTGCAATGACGGGAAAAGGCATCGAAAGTTCAAAAGAAAAATTGGCAGAAATAGCCGTTAATGCAATAAATTACATTGCTTGCAAAGAAAATGGAACTGTTAAAATAAATCCAGATGATATACAAATAGAAAAAAAGCAAGGCGGTTCGGTTTCAGATACAGAATTAATTGAGGGGATTGTTGTAGATAAAGAAATTGTTCATTCGGCAATGCCAAAACTCGTTAAAAATGCAAAAATTGCGCTGTTGAATGCTGCTTTGGAAGTAAAATCAACAGAAACCGATGCAAAGATTTCAATAACCGATCCGGAAAAAATGCAGGCTTTTGCGGATCAAGAATCAAAAATGCTAAAAAATCTCGCAGAGAAAGTAAAAGACAGCGGGGCAAATGTTGTTTTCTGCCAGAAAGGCATTGATGATTTAGTTCAGTATTATCTGGCAAAATATGGAATTCTCGCTGTGAGAAGAGTAAAAGAAAGCGATATGGAAAAACTATCAAAGGCGACAGGAGGCAGAATTGTTTCAAATATAAAGGAAATATCATCAGAAGATCTGGGAGAAGCGGGGATTGTTGAAGAAAAGAAAATAGGAGAAGATAAAATGGTTTTTGTAAGGGAATGCAAAGAACCAAAAGCGGTTTCAATTCTTGTAAGAGGCGGAACAGAACATGTTGTTGATGAAGCAAAGAGAGCAATGGATGATGCCGTTCTTGGAATTGCTTCCACCTTAGAACTTTCATCTTATGTATATGGTGGAGGAGCGGCAGAAATAGAACTGGCTGGAAAATTAAGAGATTATGCCGTAAGCATAGGCGGAAAGGAGCAATTGGCAATTGATGCTTTTGCGGAATCTTTGGAAATAATTCCGAGAACTCTGGCTGAGAGTGCTGGAAAGGATGCTGTAGAATTGCTGGTTGAAGCAAAGAGCAAACACGAGGGCGGAAACAAAGAGTATGGAATAAATGTTAATGAAGGAAAAGTGGATGACATGGAAAGCTTGGGTGTTGTAGAACCTACAAAAATAAAAGTTCAGGCAGTTTCCGCTGCAACAGATGTGGCAGAAATGATTCTAAGGATAGATGATATAATTACGGCTGGAAAATCAAGCGCATCATCAACGCCTCCGGGAGGAGGAATGGGAGGAATGAATTATTAATTTTGATTTTTTATTTTTTGTATTTTATAAAATTAATCTTTTAATTTATGTACTCTGAATTGGAATTAATAGTAAAATTTTCAAAAGAATTAGATGAAAAAATTTTTCCGGTTATTCTGAATATATTGAAAAAAAATAATTTTTTTGTAAGAGCGAACTATTCTTCAAATAGACTGTATGTAACTCTCTCCGGAGACAGAAATTTATCAGAAACTGTTTTTGAAATTATAAAAGAATTAAGCGAATTTTTGAGAGAATATCGATTCGGTGTTAGAGATTTTTATGTACCTTCCTATGAAATTAGGTTTCCCTGCGAATTTATAGGAAAAGTAAAAATTCCGCTTGCAAAAGTGGTTATATGCAATGGAAAATTCTGTCATATGGTTTTCAGGGATCTGGAAAAAGAATTTCTTAGAAATAATGTTGTAGAAAGAGCAATAAATCTCACAAAGAAGAAAATTTTAAGAAAAACGGGAAGAATAATTTTTGAGAATAATGCGGAAATCAGGAAGGAAAAAAATAATTCGAAACAAAAAATTGCAAAACTTGCAAAAAAAGGAATTATTAAAAAAGAAAACATTTATCTTCCGGAAGGGGCTAAAAGAATTTCCGAAATAAAGGAAAATATTATAACTAATTTAAAAAGAGATTTTGAAGCAGAAGAAATTTTTGTCCCTTTTCTTACTCCTTTAAACATATTTGAAAATAAAGATATTGCAGAAGCAGTTCCAAAAGAAATTTTTTCCAAATATATATCCAAACCTATTAATCTAAAACAACTTTATTATGAAAAAACTTTTTACTTTAATGCTTCTATT
>CAYLRQ010000036.1:0-8206 GCA_964386335.1 uncultured archaeon | reverse complement strand
TGTTAACATAAGTTAACAAAGGCTTTAAAGGAAAATATTTTCATGTTATTATGATGGAAAAAATCAGGAAAGAATTGGAAAAAAAACATTATAAATTGTTCAATCATTCCGGAGTTCAGATTTGCGAGTGGACAAAAAAAAGTTTGAGAGGAGAAGGTGTCTGCTATAAAGAAAAATTTTATGGTATTAATTGTCACAGGTGTATGCAATTTTCTCCAAGCGTTGTTTTCTGCAACCTGAGATGTTTGTTCTGCTGGTGCCCGAATGAATTATTTATCAATAAATTTCCGGAAAAAATTGATGAACCAGAAGAAATTGTAAAAAATTTAATTGAACAAAGAAAAAAATTACTCTCTGGATTTGGAGGGAGTGTTAAAAATAAAAAAAAATTTGAAGAATCTCTTGAACCAAACCACTTTGCCGTTTCATTGTCGGGGGAACCAACTCTTTATAAAAAGATTGTGGAATTGGTGGATTATTTAACCGAGAGGGCAAGGACTGTTTTTTTGGTAACTAATGGAATTAATCCAGATATTTTGCCAAAGTTGAAAAAAAAGAAAAATTTTCAGTTATATCTCTCATTAAGCGCTCCAGAAAAAGAAAAGTTTGAAAAAATCTGCAGACCAACCGAAAAAGACGGATGGGATAAATTTAATAAAAGTCTGGAAATAGTAAACAAATTTAAAGGGAGAAGAGTTGTCAGGTTGACATTAATTAAAGGTTTGAATGATTCAGATGAGGATTTAAAAGGTTTTTTAAAATTGATAGAAAAAGGAAATCCCGATTTCGTCGAAGTAAAATCGTACATGAGTTTGGGTTATTCAAAAAAAAGACTCGGAGACGAGAAAATGCCTGACTTTGAGGAAGTAAAAAAATTTGCCCTGAAAATTTCAAAAAAAAGCAATTATAAATATGAAGATGAATCAAAAGATTCAAGAATTGTTTTGCTGAAAAATAAGGATTCAAAAGTTATAAACAGATTTGAATGAAGAATTAATCGATGATTGATTTTTTAAATCTGCCTAAAAAATTTAAATTTCAAAATACTTTTTAACAAGATAAGAATTTAACTCTCTGTTTCTATTTACTTCTTCTATTATCTCCTCTTCATCAAAAATCTTGATCTTTTTCTCTGCGATTTTTTTTGGAATTTCTTCCCTGTTTTCTTTTAAAAAATGTTTTATTGCGGTATCAATATTCAGAAATTTTCTTTTTACATCAACAAAAAATTTATTTTCTTCTATATATGGTTTATATTTACTCAAAAGATATTTTGCCAAAAAATTGTCTGCTTCTTTAGAGAAAATTGAAGGACCTTCCTGTTTTTTGAATTTTGAAAGATTTTTATTCTCCAGTTCAAAAATAATAAATGCCTTTTCTGCTTCATCTGTCCAGGAAAAATATCTGATCACAGAAAAATTATTTTCTTCCAGATATCTGGCCAATCTTCTGGCAAATTTTCTCATCTGGGGGTATAAGTTTTCTATAATTATTTCCGGGGGTTTGAATTTAACTCCAATAAAACTTGTTCCTCTGTTGTCTTTTAATTTTTCTATCAGAAGATTTTTCATGATTTTTTTTTGAATCGGAAATTTTTTTGTTTTCAAATATCTGGCTGCTTCGATCTTAAACTTCAAAAAATTTTGGGCGGATAAAGACGCACTAACATTTCTGTTTTTATCTATGGGGTCAATTACAATTAATGCATCTTTAAATTTTCTCTTTGCTTCTTTTTCATCTGCAATATTTTCTATATCTATGCAGGCTCCGAAATTTAATTTTGAAATTTCTTTCAACGTATTCTCAAAAGTTCCATAATTTATGATCAAAAGTTCGCATAGATATCCGCTCAATCCGTTCCGTTTTGCATCTGCTCCATAAATTCCCGCTTGTTTGCAAAAATATTTTAGCAATCTTGCGTGGTCCACTCTATATCCAGTTAAATTCTCCTTAATATATTTTGCGTGATGAGGGGATCTGTCCACGGCAGAAATAATTTTATCTCCTCTTTTTACTTCATAACACGGAACGATATCTATTTCAAAGTCAAAGAAAGAAAGTCTTTTCCTTCTTTCAGCACATCCTTTTGAAATTTTGCATCTGACATAAGGATGTTCCGCATATTTAATATTATAGCTTCCGTTTAATTTTTCGCAGATAGTCGTTCCTATCAATAATCCGTACTCTTCTAATTTCTCTCTTGAAATTTTTTTTCTGAAGATAATAAACAGATCTATGTCATGATCTCCGCTCAACCATGTATCCTTGGAAATAGAACCGACAATCTGAGGATAAGCGTAAAATGGTTTTGAAACTTCTTTTGCTATTTTCAGAAGTTTATCCGCAAATTCTTCAATTATTTCTCTTTCTATCTTGCACGGTTTTATTTTTCTAAGGATTTTTAATTCTGTCTGATTCATAATATATAAAAAGAATTATGCAAAAAAGAATTTTGTCTTATTAAAGATATTTCCGGTCGCAGAACATATTGCAGATATAAGAAGTTGCCGAAGGCAATTTGGGCGAAGTGTAGAGAAGCATTTCATCCGCTGTTCAACAACCCAATAGGGCAATCGGGGATTTGAATGCGAGCGAGCCGCAAAGATTAAAGTTTTTTGTTAATAAAATATAAATCTCCGCATTCTCTTTTTTCTTCAAAAACAAGTTTGAATCCATTTTCTTTTAGGAATTTCTTTAGATTATCTTTTATTTTTTTACTATGCCATTCTACTACAATTTTGTGAATTTTATTTAACAAATTTCTACTGCTTTTTAAAATCTCAAGCTCCATCCCCTCAACATCAAGTTTCAGTATATCAACTTTTTCAATTTTGTAATCCTGAAAAAGTTTATTTAAAGTTATGCAATTAACTTTAATTTTCTTTACCATCTCTTTTCTTAGCCATGGTCTGTTAATTATTCCCAAATACTTTCCCCCAATAGCACTAACATTCTCAACTATTTCAAAAGTTATTTTTCCATTTTTGCGGCAAACAGCTTTATTTACTAAAATTACATCCGATAGTTTATTAGATTTTGCGTTCTTTTCTAAAATCTCAAATGCCAAAGGGTTTGGTTCAACAGCTATAACTTTGCATTTAGGATTGTCTTGTTTAAGTTTTAAGGTATAAAAACCTTCATTTGCTCCAAGATCAATGACTAAATTTGCATCTTTTCCAAAAAATTCTAGAATTAAAAAATGATCCTCTTCTTTAAAAATTTCTGTGTAGATAGCAATTGAAGAATAAGCGCTACATCTTCTAAACCAAATTTTGTATTTTCCAAGATCAAGAGAAGATAATTTTTTACTTTTCAAAAATTTACCCCGCTCAAAAGCAATCGTATGCCATTTTTCAATTTTTTGAATCCATTGTTCACTTCTTTCATTTTTTGCAATTCTTTTAAGCCATTTAAAATCTGCACCTTTTTTCATAGTCATATTGTAAATTAGATTTATTCAATAAGTTTTCTTTTAAACGGCTCGCGAGCATTTCGTTGAACAAAAATTAAGAACAAGAAAATATTGCATACAAACAAGTGTTTCCAAAACATTTAATTTGATTGAAGATATATAAAATTTTATTTTTAATTATGGTAGAACTATCGAATGAGGCTCAAGAATTATTATTGAAAGTCCAAACCCAAAATCAGCAATTACAGGAATTGATCGCACAAAAACAAAATATGGAAGTTCAGAAAATGGAAATTGAAGAAGCAGAAAAAGAGATAAAAGATAAAGAAGAAATCTATAAAGAAATTGCGGGATTACTTATAAAAACAGATAAAAAAAATATTCAAGATGAACTTAGAGAACAGAAAGAAATGATTTCGATCAGAAAAAAACAAATTGAAGAAAAAGAGAAATTGCTAAAAACAGAGCTGGAAAACAATCAGAAAAAACTAATGTCTTTCATTCAAAGTTCTAAACAGGCAGGATGATTCGCTTTCCAAAGGGAAAGAAAACCGCCATATTAGTTCACCACAATGCCGATATAGATGCTATTGCTTCGGCAACAGCTCTCTTATTGGGGTTTGGACAAAAAAATATCAGAGCCAGTATAGGAATTCCCAATTCTATAGCGAGACAGGCAAAAAAATTATTAGCATATAGTGGGTGCAATATAAAAATAAATCCAGATTTGAATAATTTTGATGTTGTTTTCGTCTTGGACACTGCAGTTCCAGAACAATTATATCCAATAAAACTTCCAATAGATAAAGAAATCTATGTAATAGATCATCACGAAAATACAAAAATTATTGGAACGGAAGAATATATAAGCCCCAGAAGAAAAGCGACCTGCGAAATGATACTTAAAGTCTTAAAAGACAATAATGTAAGAATTGATAAAAAAATAGCCAATTTGCTGCTTGCCGGCATTGTTTCAGATACAAATCATTTCAGATTGGCGGATAAAGTAACTTTTAAATTGGTTGTTGAACTATTGAATTACAATGCGGATTTAAAGTTTGTTTTGGATCTGGTCAATAATCCTCCAGAATTTTCTGAGAGACTTACAAAACTGAAAGGTTCAAAAAATCTGGAGATTTACAGATATAAGGACTATTTGATTGTATTTTCAGAGGTTCATAATCACGAAGCTGCAGTTGCAAGGGGGCTTGTCTCTCTGGGAGCTGATGTATCTGTGGTTTTTACAGAAAAAAAAGACGAATTGAGAGTTTCTGCCAGAGCAAGCAGAACGATCATATCCAAAGAAAATTTGAATCTCAGTCAGAATATATTCTCAAAACTGAAAGAAGTCTCTGGAGGCAATGGCGGCGGTCATGATGCGGCAGGTTCCCTAAACACATATCACAAAGAAAGAAAATCAGATATTAAAAATTTTATCTTTGAAAAACTTGAAGAAAAATTGGGAAAATTAGAAAAGATTTAAAAAATTAAGATAAAGATTTGACAATTCTCTCTCCAAATTCCTCGGCGGCATGAGGACCATTTGCGGTGATTATTTTTCCGTCCTGCTCAACATTTTCTCCAGTATAAGTCGCTCCTTCTTCCTCTAAAATCTTTATAAATTCCCCGTTTCCAGAATCCCAGATTGTTGCCTTTTTTCCTTTCAGAATTCCTGCCTTTGCCAGAATTCCTGGGGCAATGCAAATTGCCGCAACAACTTTGCCTTTTTCGTAGGATTCTCTGGCAATATTCAGAGCTGTTGGATCTTCATAATAAACCGAAGCACCTCCTCCGCCAACAAACACTACAGCATCATATTTATCTACATCAACTTCTCCTATATCAATATCAACATCTGCTTTTGCTCCAAGCATTCCGGTTGCTTCTTTAACCCCCTTGGAAGCTACTGTAACTTCTATATTGTTTTTTTCAAAAATTTCTTTTGGTTTTAAAAATTCTTCGTCTCTGAAATTTCTCGGAGCAATCACCATTAAAATTTTTTTTCCTTCCATACTCATATTATTATTGGTTTCTTTATTAATATCTTTATTAACACATCCGCTTAAAAATATCGAAGAAATAATGAAAACAACAAGCAAGAGAAATATCAGTTTTCTCATAATTCCATTGAGGATTTAAAAATAAAGCTGAAATCTTTATAGCAAATCTTTTTCTTCATTAGAGAGATTTGCAATACATATTGGAATTTTCTTTTTCTTGGACAAAGTAATCTCATCTAAAATAGCAATAACCTCAAGATCTCCAAGGAACACTTTTGCAAGATTTATATTATTTCTTCCAAGATTGCCCTTATCAGCAAAATCTGAGGCATACTGAAAATTTCTGGTTATCATCGCCGTTTTAAAACCAAATTCATAATAATATCTATCAAGATAGCCCTTCTCAGCAAAATCTAATGCAGAAGGAAAATCTTCATTATATATTGCCTCTTCGAAACATTTTCTGTAATATTTTTTACTGAAAATATATCTTTCTGCAGAGTCCAATATCTTCTTAAGGTAGTTTGTTAATTTTCTAGATCTTTCTACTCTTTCCATAAATTTAAAACAAGAATTTTTTGAAGAAAACAAAAAGTAAATATTCAAAACAAATTAATTTATAGCCCCGTGGTGTAGACACTAAACACCAAAAACTGGTGTTTATGGCTTAGTGGCCAAGCATTGAGGACTCTGGATCCTCAGACCGCGGTTGAGCCTTTCTTTTCAAAAAAGAAAGCCTCAAGGGAAAGAAAACACAATTCAAAAAAATCCAATGGAATTCGAATCCGCGCGGGGCTATCTTTGTCTTTCAAATCAATTTAATTTCTTTTCCGGAAATATCTGAAAGTATCTTCTCTAGATCTTTCAATAATTTTGTCTCGTCAACTTCTTCAATATTAAGTTTTCTTTTATCTTCTTTCATTTGCTGAATCTGTTCGTTTAATTTTGCAATTTCCATTTCTTCTTTTTCTGTACTTAATTTTTGTCTCAGTTTTTTTATTTTTTTTATATTTTCCTTTGAATCATCCGAAATTTTTTTGTATTCGGCTATATATTTGTTTAAAGAATTTACAATATCCATTTCCAGAAATTTTTTTATTTTTTTCTCATCCTCCTCTATTTTTTTAATATTGTTTTTTACATTTTCTATTACTTTTCCAAAAAGATCTGGTTCTTCTTTAAGTAAATTTTCTGGATTTTCCAGAAAATTCTGGATTTTTGATTTTTCTTTTTTATTGGCAATATATAAATATTTTCTGATTTGCCTGCTAACAGAGTTTACAGAGTTGTTTATCTTCGCAATTATATTTTCCATCTGCCTGTCAAACAAAATTTGTTGTTTCTCCAATTTTTTCAATTCTAATGCTTCCGGAGATTTTTGTATCTCCGAAATCTTAAATTTGTATCTTTCAATTTCTTTATTCAAGTTTTTTATTTTTCTATCAATTTCCTTCTTTTTATTTTCTATTTGCTCTTTGTTCAGTTTGCTTTCTTTTATTTTTTTCAAAAGTTCTTTAATTTTTTTTTCCAGTTGAACTATCGAATATTCATTATCCAGAAAAGATTGATATTCCTCTAAGGTTGTCTTAAGTGTTTTCAAATCAGAAGATATCTTTTTCATTTGTTTTTGAAAAGGGATGAGAAGAATCTGCGCATCTCTTGAAAACTTATTCAGTTTGTAAAAAATTTCAGAAATAGCCGAATTAATTTCGCTTGCCGAACATTTTCTTTTCAGTAATTTCAGAGTTTTAATAAATAATTTTTCTGAATTCGAGCAATAGTTTCTTCTGCTTGTTTCAACTATATTTGAAATATCTCTTTTATCCTCCAGAATTATTCGATTGAATCTTGAAGTTTCAAGTTCTTTAAAATCATTATTCAACTCTTCCAAAAGGTTAATAAAATTTTCTCTAAAAGTTGCAACCTTTGACTCAAGTTCAAGTTTCTTCTCTTTTGTTTGCGCTGCCAGAAAAGGTTCAATATTATCAAATTTGAGTGTCTGTTTTACTTTGGTTTTTTTAAATAGGTTTTTTAACCATCTCATAAATAAGCCTTTTTAAAAGGTTTAAATTAAAATTAAAATCTTTAAAGAAAATATTTATTTTTGCAAAGGAATTTTCATATGGAAAATCCGCAGGTCAAAAAATAAATCTGCGATTTCTATAATTAATTATTTAAAAGTTTTGTATTTGTATGAAGGAATACTGTCCAAGAATCGAATATAATAATAGTATGGATCCTAAAGAAGGGGGTAGAACTTCATTTGAATGTGATGAAAATAAATGCACACCATATAAAATTGAAATAAATCCAGAGCACTTAGAACTGTTTGAAAGAGAGATAAGAGATTATTTGAAAGATATTGGCATAACTGGAAAATATTTAGAAGAACTTACAAATTATTTGACAAGAGAATATGGGAGATATGTAATTTCTCATGAACTTGTCCATTGGAAGTTCATAGAGGAAAATCCAGAAGCAATACCAGAATTGTTTAAAAAATATGGGAGGGCCTGGAGACCAATTTTGGAAGGAATAAATGATAAGCAAACAGTAAGGGGGAATGATTTATGGAAGGAATTCAGTCCTTATAATGGAGAACAAAGATTGGTTGAAGAACTTGCAAAAAAAGATCGGGAAATAGAGAAATATTTGATGAAATATTATGATGTGAGTTCTTGTGTGCCTAATTAGTTTTGTTTAGCCAATTTGAAGAAATAACCGGCTTCAAATGGAAACATAAAATCTATAAATGCCATTTGAGTTTTAGTTTTATTTGTGGGGGGTTGTTATG
>CAYLRQ010000035.1:0-8232 GCA_964386335.1 uncultured archaeon | reverse complement strand
ACAAATCGGCCTCACTTAAAATTCCGCCAAAAGTGAAAGCTGAGGTTGTAATAATGAAAAGCACGATAATTACTCCTGGGTAAACGTTTCTCACAAATAATACCTCCTGAGAAAGACACCTTAGTTTAAGAATATCATTTTTTTGTATTCTCCAGTATTTGCCCAATAAATACCTTGAAATGCATTTTGCCACTATTGCAAAAATGCTAAACACATTATCTTCTAAGGGTTTTCATTACTCTTTGATACAAAACAGGTTGAATATCTTTATATATAAGTTTTTCAGAAATTTTGTTGAAAAATCCCACTCCGGCTATTCCAAAGTCCTCAAGCTTCTCCAGTTCTTTGATAGAAGAAAAATACAGTCTTTCATATGTTTTGACGTTATTCTTCTCTATTAAGTAATTACATATCGGAAAAAGCTCAAAATCCAGGGCGCCGGTTTCTTCTTTGAATTCCCATACTGCGGCTTTGTCTGGACTTTTGCCGGCTTCAATATGGCCACCGAGAATCTCCCAGGTCTTTCAAACTTTATGCCTTACTAAACACCCATTCCCCGATATTCAGTATAAATTACGACAAAAACCAATTTGGTATAATTTCCAAGATTGCAAAATTCGATTTTCATGCACCTACAACCCTTTTCCCTTTAGAAGGTATCGTCCAAAACTCTTCGTTTAAATTTCTCAAGTTCCAACCTTTATTTTCAATCATACTTTTCCATCATTTTTTTGCCAGTGAGAATGTATACACCATTATAAGAATATTATAGGACCTCTGGCAGATTTACAATTAAATTGTTTGATTATCATTTAAAATGATCGTGTTTGAAAGAGAACGGCTGTTATCGATGGTTACCGCTAAATTTGTGGAAACTCGTTTCTAAAAAAGTATTTTTCTAATTGTTATTTGTGAATAGACCTGATTATGTTTCTTTGAAAACGATTTCAGAGAAAAATCTTCGTTTTTTGGTAAAAGATAATGATTGACTTTGAAAACTAAATCCTGATATTATTGAAAACGATTTCGAAAACGATTTCGACAGGACATATCTGGGGGGTGGTTTTTTGAATGAAGAGATAGTACTTGAAGAAAAACAAAAATCCTTGAAATTACCAAACCCTATTATAAAAATCAGGAACATTTCCAAAGCATTTTCTAATGTTGAAGTTCTGAAAGATTTGAACTTGGAGGTTTTTGAAGGAGAAATTCATGCTATTGTCGGGGAAAATGGCGCTGGTAAATCAACATTGATGAAAATAATTTCTGGTGAATACCACCCTACTTCAGGGAATTTAATTGTCAGTGGAAAAGAGCGGAGGTTTTACTCTCCCTCTGAAGCATTTAGAGAGGGAATTGTGATTATTCATCAAGAATTCAGCCTAGTACCACAATTAACTGCTTATGAAAATGTTTTTCTTGGACGTTGGGGAAATCACACATTGTCTATTGTCAACAAAAATAAGTTGAAGGCTGAAACGAATAAAATTTTTAGGAAATTGGGAATTGACCATATATCAACTAATACTAAGGTTTCTAATCTCAGCATAGGAGATAAACAATTAGTAGAAATTGCAAAAGCATTATCAGTTAGCCCTAAGATCTTAATTATGGATGAGCCCACCGCAGCATTGTCATTAGATGAAACAAAATCATTGTTTGAAGTCTTAAGAAATCTGAAAAAACAAGGAGTAACCATATTATTCATTTCTCATAGACTTGAGGAAATTTTTGAAATAGCTGACAGAGTAACTGTTCTTAGAAATGGCGAATTGGTTTCCACAAGTAGCGTTAGTGATACCACAATGGATGAGCTTGTTGCAATGATGGTTGGGAGAGAGTTAGAAAATAGGTTCCCTGAAAAACCATCAATAGAATTGGGAAAAACAATTTTAAAAGTTGAAAACATTACTTCTGAACCTTTCTTTAGAAACATAAGCTTTGAAGTAAAAAAAGGTGAGATATTAGGAATAGCCGGATTGGTGGGCTGCGGAAGCACACAATTAGGCGAAGCGCTTTTCGGCTTAAAAAAGGTTGAAGGTAATGTTCTTTTTGAGGGAGAAAAATTAAGAATAAAGAAACCCGTTCATGCAATTAGAAATGGGATTCTTTTTGTTCCTGGGGACAGGCATACAATTGGCCTAATTTTAAAAAGAAGTGTGCGAGAAAATCATGCGTTACCAAACTTTGATATGTTTTCGAGTTTCGGATTTATGAATTTAAAAAAAGAAAAAGAATCTACTTTGTCTATTGCAAAGAAATTGAACACTAAAATAACGGGTATTTCGCAAAAAATTGAAAATTTGAGCGGTGGAAACCAGCAAAAAGTAGTGTTTGGTAAATGGTTGGTTCGTTCGCCTAAGCTCCTAATTTTAGATGAACCTACGCGGGGTATCGATGTGGGTACAAAGTACGAAATTTACAAATTGATATATGAACTGGCTTCTAAAGGTGTAGCAATAATCATAATCTCGTCTGAAATGGATGAAGTTATGAATTTAAGTGACAAAATTTTGGTTATGAGCGAAGGAAGGATAACAGGTGAATTATCACCCCAAGATGCGACACAGGAGAAAATACTTTTACTTGCAGTTCAAGGAAAGGAGAAATCTGAAAATGAGTAAGGTTTTAAAACTGGAATATATCAAAAAATATGGCGTGGTTTTCGGGCTTATTGGGGTAATAATCTTTTTTTCTATTGAATCTTCAGAATACTTTTTCACTTTCTCCAATTTTATGACCATCTCTAAACAATCGGCGGTTAATATTTTGCTTGCTCTTGGAGAGATGTTTGTGATATTAGCCGCTGGAATTGACCTTTCAGTAAGCTCAGTTGCAGGATTAACTGGTGCCTTTTTTGCTGGAAGTACGTTGGCAAGTGGCGGAAATGTTTTTTTGGGAGCTTTGAGTGCTATTACTGTTGGTGTTGCTTTTGGGATCTTTAATGGGTTCTTGATTTCCTATGGAAAACTTCCACCTTTTATTGCAACCCTTGCAACAATGTCGATAGGTAGAGGATTATTGTTGATTTACACAAATGGCGCGCCAATCTGGGGGCTTCCTAAGAGTTTTAAGTTTATTGGTCAAGGTAATTTATTAAGTGTACCTGTTCCTTTTATAGTTGTTATCATTTCATTTTTTATTGTGTGGATGATACTTTCATTCACTAAATTTGGTAGAAGTGTTTACGCAGTTGGAGGCAATATTCGCGCTGCATATGCTGCAGGTATCAAAGTAAAAAGAGTGCTTATTGCTGTTTATGCTCTTAGTGCATTTTTTGCAGCAATTGGAGGTATGATTTTAACTTCAAGGCTTGGAACCGCTCAACCAAATGCGGCTTCTGGTTACGAACTTGATGCAATTGCTGCGGTTGTACTTGGAGGTACAAGTTTATTTGGTGGTGAAGGATGGGTACTTGGAACAGTGATAGGAGGTTTTTTAATTGCTGTTTTAAATAACGGCATGACTATCATGAATATCTCACCCTATGTCCAACAATTGGTAAAAGGCTTTGTAATTATCCTGGCAGTTTTACTGACTACCGTAGGGAAAAAATTCTGGGATGAATGATTGGGGAAAACTCCCCAATAAAAAACAGGAGGTGTTTAGGCATGAAGAAAGGCTTGTTGTTAGTAGCTGTATTCACTATGATTCTTTCTACTCTTTCTATGTCTTTTACAATTGGATTGGTGCTTGGAAACATGGATAACCCATATTTTGTTCAAATGGCAGAATCAGCAAAGGAACAGGCAAGATTGTTGGGCGTTGATTTGATAGTCCTTAACGCAAACTATGATAATGCAACACAATTATCTCAGGTTGAAAATCTTATTCAAAGGAAAGTTGATGCGATTGTAATCAACCCTACAGATTCGATCGCATTGATTCCAGCAGCGGAAGAATCTTATCAAGCTGGCATACCTTTTGTTTGTATTGATAGAACCGTAAACAGTGATCTTATATCGATGGATATAGAATCCAACAACTACATGGCCGGTAAATTAAATGCACAATATATTGCGAAAAGGCTCAATGGAAAAGGGAAAATTGCGATTATTTTTGGGACCCCTGGCTTGAGCGTCACTAGAGAAAGAACGCAAGGTTTTTTGGATGAAATTAAAAAATATCCTGGAATCAGAATCATGGCACAGCAAAGTGGGAATTTCAATATGGCAGAGGGAATGTCGGCAGCAGAAGCGGTTTTAACAGCACATCCGGATCTTGATGCGATTTATGCTGAAAATGACCCTATGGCACTTGGAACTGTCCAAGCGATAAAGCAATTGGAGTATAAAAAGGATATTTTTGTTACTGCTGTTGATGCAGCTCCTCAGGGTCTGGAAGCTGTTAAGAATGGAGACATTGCATTTGAAGCAGGTCAGCAACCAAGAAAAATGACTGCAATGGCAGTTACTGTTGCATATTTGCTTGCAAATGGATTTAAGGTTGAACTTCCAGAAGGTTTGCAGAACAAACGCTATTTCTTAGAAGTCTATCCAGTTACTAAGGATAATGTCGACAAATGGCTTGAAACATCTGTTGATGGATGGCATTAATGAAGTTTAACGGGGGGGCGATATGTCTCCCCCTGTTTTTGCTTTCAAAAATATCATATTTTGGAGATGATATTGATGGAAAAAGACATACTTCGCAAACGTGCTGTTGAATTGCTTAAAAGTGCGTGTATAGTAATAACAGATGAAGAATTCAAAAATATGGAAATAGCAGATTTTGGATTAAAAATGCCAGAAATCTTCGGACTGCAATTAATTATATATATTAATACAGAAAGAGTTTGTGCTAAAGAACTCATTCTACTCCCTAATCAAATATGTCCGGAACATAGACATCCTCCTATTCATACACTTAGCTATCCCGGAAAAGAAGAGACTTTTCGATGTAGATGGGGGGAAGTTTATTTATATGTTCCGTATGGATCTACCGATATCCCGTATGCATTAGATAAAATACCCGTCGAAAAAAGAGAGTTTTTTACAGTTTGGAAAGAGATAAAATTAACTCCAGGACAGCAGTATACAATACCGCCAAATACTTTGCATTGGTTTATAGCGGGTAAAGAAGGAGCGATAGTTTCTGAATTCTCCACAACGAGTTATGACGAGTACGACATTTTCACTGACCCACAAATAGTAAGAGTTCAATAAAGCCAAAACTTCTACGATATAATCAATATAATATTTTTCAAAAAACCGAGAGGATAGCGCACTTAAAAAAGTTAACCGTAGTACTTCTATTAGAATATGCTTGAATCAGGCAATTTTGCTCGATCGAATGTATTCGTTATTTTATTAGTAAAAAGTATATAGCTTGAGATAAAATTTAAGTGATTCTGTTGTTAATAAAAAATGAGAGGGATGAAGATGGGAAAAATAAGGATAAAAGACGTGGCAAAAAAAGCAGGAGTTTCTATATCAACAGTTTCACGGGTTCTGAATAATTCTGCACCTGTAAAAGAAGAATTGCGAAAAAAAGTTTTGGAAGCTGTTAAACAGCTGCAGTACGAACCCAATTTAATTGCAAGGAGTTTAAAAACCGGTGAAACGAAAACCGTTGGGATGATTTTGCCCGACATTTCCAATCCCTTTTTCGCAACGGTTTTTAGAGGCGCTGAGGACTATTTAAGAAAAGAGGGTTATTCCCTTGTAATGGGATCTTCTGACAATGACTATACTGAAGAAAAGCGCCTTCTGGATTTTTTTATTTCGAGAAAAGTAGATGGGATAATCTTCGCTGGAATTGAGAATTACAACCCAAAAATTAGAGAAATTTTATTACAGAACGAAAAAATAGTTTTCTTTGATAGAATCTACGAAGGTATAAATTCATCATATGTTGTTTCCGATAATGTGGGGGGAATGAAGCAGCTAATAAAATACTTAGTAGAAACAGGCCACAAATCTTTTTGCCTGATTAATGGTAATAGGGAAGCATTCAGTGCTGCCGAACGATATAAAGGGTTCAAAATTGCTCTTGAAGAGTTTGGGGTAAAAGATTATAAATGTCTTTTTGGTCAATTTACATTTGAAAGTGCATATGAAATGGTCAGAAGTTTAGAGAATCTTCCTGATGCAATTGTCTGTGGCAATGACATAATGGCATATGGAGCAATTGATGCACTTGTGTCAATGGGGTATTCTATTCCTACTGATGTTAGTGTCACAGGTTTTGATGACCTTTTCTTTAATAAATACTTCAAACCACCTTTGACGACTGTTAAGCAACCCCAATACGAAATGGGTGAAGAAGCCGCAAAACTTTTGATTAAATTACTGAGAAACGAACCACATCAGAACGGAGTTGTCTTAGAAACAACACTTATTGTGAGAACCTCTACTGCTCCAAGAAAATAAACGAGTTTTTCTGCACTCGATTGGTCTTTGACATTCAACTAGTATCTCGTTATCGTCATGATTGCAAACAGAAAATCACCAATTTAGCACGTTTCCCCTTTTAATTTTTAGTAAATGCCCAGCTTTAGCGCATTATTTACTAATTAGCAAAAAGATCGGATTCAGATAAAAAAGCACATAATTAAATTTAAGGAGGAGTATTGGTGCTAGTTATAGGTTTGGACATTGGCACAACATCAATTAAGGGACTATTAATAGATGAAAATGGTGATATTGTCTTTCAGTCTTTTGAAAAAGTTACAATGCTTTCGCCAAAACCCGGATGGGCTGAAGAAGATCCTTTACAATGGTGGAATGCGACCAAAAAAGTGTTGTCTGATCTTTCGAATTTTGCAAATGAAAAAGGAGAAAAGATCAAAGCAATTTCTACAAGTGGCCAAATGCATAGCCTGGTTTTGGTAGACAACAGAGGAAGTATTTTAACAAATTCAATCCTATGGTGTGATCAGAGAACATATTCGGAATGTACTGAAATAACTTATAAGCTTGGTGGAGAAGAAAGGGTGATTTCTGTTCTTGGTAATGCTGTTCAGCCAGGCTTTACTGCTCCAAAAATACTTTGGATAAAAAAACATTTTCCAACCATATTTCAAAAAACATATAAGTTTATGCTACCAAAGGATTTTATAAACTTTAAATTGACAGGGCATATTTTTACAGAACCCTCTGACGCTTCCGGAACAGCGTTATATGATGTAAATAAAGGCCATTGGGCTGTGGAAGAAATTAAGGAATTAGACCTTGATATTTCCACTTTTCCCAAGATTATATCGTCAAACGAAATAGTCGGAAATATGAAAGAGAAAGTAGCGCGTGAATTAGGATTATTACCGGACGTAAAAGTTATCAACGGTGGCGCCGATAATGCTTGCGCAGCTCTTGGTGTTGGTGTCATATCTGAAGGGCAGGTAATGATAAGCCTTGGAACATCTGGTACCGTTTTTGCACCCGTTGAGAATGGTAAACCCGATACAAATGGTAAACTACACTTTTTTGAGCATATTACTCCTGGCAAAAAATACTATATGGGTGTTATGCTTTCAGCTACGCATATGTTGAACTGGTTTAATGAAATTACCAACGAGAAAAATTTGGCGAAAATCAACGAGAATGTCAAAAGCGTTCCACTGGGGGCAAATGGAGTTATAGTACTTCCTTATCTTAACGGAGAAAGAACACCGCATAATGATCCGAATGCGCGTGCCATATTTTTTAATATGAGTTCATCACATAATAAATGGGATATATATCGTGCCATTTTTGAAGGAGTTGCTTTTGGAATAAAAGATTCTTTCAATTTAATAAAAGCTTTTGATACAGAAATAGAAGACATTAGAATAACAGGTGGAGGTTCCAAAAGTAAGGTATGGCTTCAAATTATAGCAGATGTGATAGGAAATAACGTAAAAAGCATGATAACAAATGAAGGAGCTGCATATGGAGCAGCTATGCTTGCATACTCTGGTTACAGTAATACTCCAGTTGAACAAATAGCTGAAAAATGGGCAAGAGCGGGTAAAGTCATAATTGTCAATTCTTCTCATAAAGCGACATATAATAAATATTGGGAAATTTACCGGGAATTATATGAAAGAAATAAAGATTTATTTTGTAAAATGAATAAATCTCTAGAAGCAAATATACCCTGATAAAGTCTTTCAACTTTGCTCTTATAAAGATTTTCAAACATATCTCCTACGTTTTTCTTCCCTCGTTGTTTGACAAAATAAGCATATAAAAACTTATCAAGCCTCATGGACCCAAGCTATCTATGCTATTTTCAAAATGTGAGGTGTATAAT
>CAYLRQ010000034.1:0-8658 GCA_964386335.1 uncultured archaeon | reverse complement strand
AGAGAGTCATCGTAAAAAGTATAATTAGTTGAATTCCAGTTGAATTTGAATGTATCGAGATTCCCGTCCGGATCGTCTATTGTGATATTTACTTCGGTCCAGTTTCTTGGAACTGTTGTTCCGTTTGGTTCTGTCGGAGAAACAAAATTAATTGTCGGCGATGCAAAAGTCGGAGAAATGAATATAACTCCCACTGCAAAAAACATTAGTATAGCCCCCAACATGTTTTTTCCTCTCATATTACGATGTAAGAGTCCATCCATAGTTCCCAATAGCCCATTCCCAAGCCTCCAACAGATAAAGAAGACTCCATTGCAGTTCCGTTTGTACAGTTTACATACCCGTAATGATCCCCTTCGCTCCAGGACTGGTTTGAGTAAACTGTCCGGTTTGTGTTTGCGGGAACATCTGTTGAGTAATCTACTGGATTTCCATCTAAATAAAGAGTGCAGTTCACCGTTCCTATTAACGTTCCTGTGTGGTTGTAAATGAACTGCAAGGAATTATTATTCTGATTTGTGATCGTGTTGTTTTCTGGAGATATAAGATAAACGGTATGTCCCGTCGGATTGCTGATTACTTCTGCTACTCCAATAATATAAATAAGTACAACCAGGAAACATAAAATAAAACCAAGATTTCGCATTCTCAATATATTTTTGGAATTTAAAACAGTTCTATAGATAGAGTTTCCAGAATAACAAAGCATTATCTTCATTTTTCCACCAATATAATTTATACATTCTTTTATTGCATATATAAGCATAATATTTATTTTTCTTATTTCAAGTAAGTTGAGAAGCCTATATTATCCTCAGATCTTTTTACAACCGACCTGAATTCTTTTTTTACTGAATATTTTCAAGCTTGTTTTCAATAAAGTTTAGCAGAGCCTCTTTTACGGTTCCGCTACTTCTATAAACCTTTATATTAAATCGGCTTAAAACCATGGAAGCCCTCGGTCCAATGTTTCCGGTTATTACGGAATTGACTTTTTTTTCTGCAACTCTCTGAGCAGCGGAAATTCCCGCCCCCCCAATTTGCCTTGCACTTTCATTTTTTATTGCTTCGGTTTTTTTAATTTTTTTATTTTCAATCTCGGCGAAGATAAAGTAAGGACATCTTGCAAAAACAGAACTAACTTCGCTATCTGTATCTTTTCCCATTGAAGTTACGACCACTTTCATGCTCTCGTCATCATGGTTCCGCATTTTGGACATTTATGCTGATAACATGGTACTCCTCTTTGATGCGGTATTTTAGTTCCGCATTTTGGACAAATGCATTCTCCGCCCGGTCCAAACCCAAAGCCGCCCATTCTTCCCCTTCCGGGTCTAATTATTTCTGCCATAATATACTTACCTCCTTTTATTTTAATTGCCTTTCCATTCACAATTGCATCTGCAACCTTCTTTCTTGCTGAGGAAAGAATCCTGTTGAAAGTTGGTTGTGAAATGTTCATTTTTCTTGCCGCTTCAATTTGACTCAAATTTTCCAGATCTTTCAACTTGAGAGCTTCAAATTCAACCACCGTTAAAATTAATTCCTCAGATTTTCCCGTTCCTTTGGGGATAAAATAATTTACAGTTGGCAAGCCCCTCACTCTTCTAAATCTTATTGGCCTGGGCATTGTTTAATTATTTGCAAAACAAAAATAAAAAAAGAAAAACAACCACCAAGCGAATCTACTTTATTTCTTCCCGCACTCATTTTTTCATTTTTTTGAGTTTTTCCTCAAGGGCTTTTAATTCCTCCTGAATTGCCGTTTTTTCATTCTCAATTGCTCTTATCTCTTCCTGCAAGCATCTCTTTTCTTCTTCAAGCATCTTTATTTCATCCTCTTTTGTTAAGTTTGCCTGTCTCGCAACTGGCTGATTAACTGGAAAAAATCTCCTGAAACCAAAACCTCTTCTAAATCCCAATCCAAGCCCTCTTCCAAATCTAATCCCCGGATTCATACAACCCGGGACACTGTATCCTGCACAATAACCTGCTCCTCTTCCCGTCATGGGACCAAGACCCAAAGGTCCCGTTCCATCTCCTCTAGGCATATTCATCACCCATATGAATATATATTCATAATAGTATTTATAGTTTTCGGTTCTCTTTAATATATAATAATGAATATATATTCATAAAATATTTCAAAAAAAATAAACTTTTCCTTACAGAAGCTTTCTTTATTGCCTGTCTCATTGACTGTTAATTTTTGTTATTTTCGCTTGCTTAACAACCTCTAATAATTCCTTGGCCTTTTTATTTTTCTCAAAATATTTTCTTACTGGTTCGAGAATTTTTATTAATTCTTCTGCAACGGCATTTTTCAAATCCAAAGGATGAAGTTTTCCCTCTTTATATGTTTTTTCTAATTCTTCAAAATTATGAAATTCCATATTTCCACCAAATTTTGATGGTCGTTCTATTTTAAAAATTTCCACTTCTCTGAAGATAATGTGCTTGCAAATATCAATTATTGGATTATTTTCTATAATTTTCTGTGGACAAAAGGCATTAGTTATTTTTCTTTTTATTTCTTCTGGAGAATCATGAATAAATATGGCGGTATCAGGTTTACTTTTACTCATTTTTATTGATTGTAATCCCGCTTGATCACTTCCCATTCTTTTTGATTCCAATAATCCAATTAATAAGTGGTGATGGATGCAAACAGGTTTTTTATAACCTATTTTTTCTGCTACTTCTCTTGATAAAATTGTTGCATGTCTTTGATCCATTCCAAGTTGACATATATCTATTCCAAGTTCAAATGGATCTGCGGCCTGCATTGCCGGATAAAATAATTGTGCAATATATAACAACTCTTTTTCTTCTCTACCCATTATTGTGCAACATCTCAACATTCTGTTTATTGTTGTAAGTTTAGCAACCTCAATAACTTTTCTCCAATATTCTTTATTGTCTATAATATTACTTGTCCAAACAATATCTATCTTATTTGTATCTATGCCACAAGCCTTCCAGACTTCAATTAAATATTTGCCAACTTGCTGTATTTTTTCTAGATCGCCGTTCATTTTATTATTTATCCATGCAAACCAATCTGCAATTAATAATTTAAATTTACATCCTGCTTTAAGCATATCATTTAATTTAATTGCTCTTAATAAACCAGATCCCAAATGAGCAAGTCCTGAAGGTTCAAAACCATCATAAGCAACTGGATGCTCATTTGTCTGAAGCAATTCCCTCAGTTCTTCCATTGTTATAATTTCTTCCGTTGGAGGTCTCAAAATTAAATCAATTTTTTCTTCTAAATCCATAATTACTCTTTTCTCATAAACTCTTCCAACGGTATTTTTTCCTCTTTTTTCAATATTCTCATTTCATTTAAAATAAGCCAGAGTGAGAGACCTATTGCATATTTGTTTGTCGTATTTAAAGGAATGATTAGATCAACCCCTGAAACATCTGAATTCGTATTGCAGAAAGCAAGAACCGGGACTCTGTTTATGTTTGCCTCTTCGATGGCATTCCGGTTTTCATCAACATTCGTTACAAATAAAACCTCGGGCTCAAAATATTCTTTATTATGAGGGTTTGAGATAATGCTTGAAGTGTAATTCGAAATAACTTTTGCTCCAGTATATTTTCCAAATTTCTCGCAATATTCTTTGTCTAATTCCGTACCGGCAATTAGAAAATTCTTATCCAACAAAAATCTGGCTGCAATTCTTATTCTTTCGTCTATTTTGTGAATGCTGAACATATTTCTGCCTGCCGGTGTTTTCCAGGAGATAAATCTCTCCAATTTTTTGTTTTTACTCATTCCCCCTCTATTCGCTTTATATTTTATATACTCGCTTCTGGGAATTAAAAGTTCCATAACTTAAATTTAAAAATAATTTATGGCAGAGGAATACGAGAGGATATATATTATCCCCTTAAGAAAGGCTAAAAGAAAAGAAAGAAGTAGGAGAGCAGACGCTGCAATCAAAATAATAAAAGAATTTTTAAGAAGGCATATGAAAGTGGAAGAAGTCAAATTAGACAATAAAATAAATGAATTTGTGTGGGAACGAGGAAAACATAAGATTCCAAGTAAAGTCAAAGTAAAGGCAAGAAAAATAAAAAATCTCGCAGAGGCAAATCTTCTTGAGGGCTGAAATATTTTCTGGATTCCTATGATTAAAATAACAGGTAAGCGATATGCAAAGAGAAGTATTCATCAAGAGAACCAAGATATTATTAATAAATTAAAGATATATTATGGCTGAAGAAAAAAAAGCGGTACAAAAAGATGAATCCGAAATTGCAAATTTGCCTTTTCCCCACTCCAGAATAAAAGATATCTTAAAAAGCAAATTAAAGGAGGGTTGCTATATCAAAAAGAAAGCCGCAATAGATTTGAATTTATGGCTCGGAAAACTGGCAGAAAAAATTGCCTCTGAGGTGAGTAAAACCGAAAAGGCTTACATTTCCTCTGAGGATATTAGCAGGGCAATCAACAAGTTTGATGCCGTTGATAAAATAGAAGGTGAAAAAAAAAGAATTGCCGCTCATCTGAATGCAATAAAGGAAGATATAAACAGATTATTGGAAGATTTAGAGAGAGTGTGAACTAAAAGATAAATAAGAAAATAAATTAATTATGGATACAGAAATTATCTATCTGGAAGAACCAGAATTGAAAAATCCAATTTTAATTGAAGGACTTCCAGGAGTTGGCAATGTTGGAAGAATTGCCGTTTCCTATCTGGCGGAAAAATTAGAGGCGAAGAAATTTGCCGAGATATATTCAGATTCTTTTTTTCCTCTGGCAGTCGTGAGCCCAAAAAATGAAATTCTTCCTCTCTGCATAGATCTCTATTATTACAAGGGAAAGAAAGATTTAATATTTATTATTGGAAATTCCCAGCCTTCTGATTACAAAGGTTATTATGCTTTATGCGAAAAAATACTCGAAGTTGGGAACAAATTCAAAGTTAAAGAAATCATAACAACCGGCGGTTTTGGAATAGGCGTTGAAAAACAAAAACCAAGAGTTCTGGGAGCCTTAACAGATTTGAGTGATTTAAAAAAACTCAAAAAGGTTGGCGTCTATTTTGAAAAAGAGAATCCGATAGGTTCAATTTTTGGAGTTTCCGGATTGCTTCTCGCCATGGCAAAAATTAAAAAAATAAAGGGCTATTCTCTGCTTGGCGAGACAATTGGTTTTCCCATCTTGACCGATCCAAAAGCGGCGGAAGAGGTTTTAAAAGTTTTAATGAAATTAACCGATGTGGATATTGATTTGAGAGATATGGACAAAAGCGTAAAACAACTGGAATGTTTCCTGAAAAATCTCGAAGAAAAAACAAAGCAATTATCGCAGCAACTTCATAAACCAACAAAAATTTATTCTGAATACATTGGATGAATCAAGAGGGCAATCGCTTCCAAAGTGAATAACTTATGAAAATAGAATACGTCGCCTTCGATTCTTTCGGCGTCAAATCAAGTTGCATTTTTGTTGAAACAAAGGATGTAAAAATAGTTGTTGATCCGGGAATTGCCGCCGAAACCAATTCCTTTCCTCTTCCCTTGGAAGACAGGCTCGCTCTGGTGGAAAAATACAAAAAAAGAATTGAGGTCGTTTGTTCTAAGGCAGATGTAATCGCAATATCTCATTATCATTATGATCATTATCAACCAATTAAAAATTGGTATAAAAACAAAATTCTGCTAATCAAAGATTTTAAAAACAAAATAAATAAAAGCCAGCAAAACAGAGCAAAGCAGTTCTTGCAGAAGGTTATCCCTGTTGCAAAAGAAATTAAAATTGCCGATAACAATAAATTTGAATTTGGAAATACGGAGATTAAATTTTCAAGACCTCTGTGGCATGGGGTTAAAAATACTCCTTTGGGCCATGTTTTGATGACTGAAATTTCAACAAAAAAGGAGAAGTTAATTCATTCTTCAGACATAGACGGCCCTTCCATCTCAAGTTATGCCGACTTAATTATAAAAGAAAAACCAACATTGTTAATTCTCGATGGAGCACCAACATATTTGCTTGGATATATTCACGCTTATTACAATTTGTGTCTGGCAATTTTGAATTTGAGAAGAATTATCAAAAGCGGAAAAGTAAAAAAGATCATTTTGGATCATCACGCATTGAGGGATTACAGATACAAAGATTTTTATTATTTGACTTTTGAAGATGCAAAGAGAAAGGGAGTAAAATTGCATACTGCTGCCGAAGAAGTCGGCATTGAACCCCGTGTTTTATCCGGATTAAAAAAATACGGGAAAACAAAGTGGAAAGAATGGGATAAAATAAGAGAAAAAAATCTGAAACAGATTCTGAATAATGCAGAAAAAAACGATCTGCTCGAAAGCAAAGATATAGAGATGATCAAAAAAGAAATAATCTAATTTAAAGTTTTTATATAATAATGGAATTGACGAGATTTGAGCTCGCGAGAATAATAGGGGCGAGGGCGCTACAGTTGTCTTATGGAGCTCCCGCTCTGGTAAAGGCAAAGGGAAAACCGATGGAAATAGCCGAACTTGAATTAAAAAAAGGCGTGCTTCCAATTGTCGTTGTTAGAGAATAATTTTGGATTTCTTATCGTCTCATTTCTTTGTTCTTGGCGAAGTTTTTTTAGTTGATTTGGCCGATATATTTCTTTTTTGAAAAAGAATATAATCGCAATAATTCTCTCCAATTTTTATTCCGTTTTTTATTCTTCCCGTTTCCTCAAAACCATATTTGTTCAACAAATTTATTGATGGTTTGTTAATTTCAATAACCCAGGCAATTATCTGCTCTGCATTTCTATCCCCGAGATGGTCCAACAGTTTTGAAAGCAAAGCCGAGCCAAGTCCCATTTTGCGGTATTCTTTCTTGATGCAATAACTGATTTCCCATACGTGATCCTTCTTCCCCTGCTTTCTTGTGGCAGAAGAAAAACCCACAATTTCGTTATTTTTGAGGCAGACAAACATGAGTTTTCTGTTTTTCTTTCTCAGATAATTTTCAAACAAGTTTTTTTCTTCCTTTAAAGTTCTTTTCTTGTTTCTTGCAAAATAAATTCCCTCTTCAACGATGGAGTTCAGCAACTTATTTAATTCTGGAATATCTTTTTTTTTCAATTCTCTTATTTCCATAAAAATATATAATAAAGATTCCTTCAAACAAATCTAAAATAAATAAAAAAAGGGAAAATAAACTATTTCTTGGGCACTACGTCTATGCAAACTCCCGCAGCAACGGTCTGACCCATATCTCTGATTGCGAATCTAGCCAATTGCGGAAAATCGCTCTGTTTCTCAATTACTACGGGTTTTGTTGGTTTGACTTTTATTACCGCTGCATCTCCCGTCTTTATGTATTCCGGTTTTTCCTGTACAACCTGACCCGTCTTTGGATCCATCTTTTTAATTATTTCCGTTATGGTGCATGTTACCTGTGCCGTATGTATGTGAAAGACCGGAGTATATCCCGGAGCAATGACTGTTGGATGATTTAGAACAATTATCTGTGCGGTAAATTCTTCTGCAACTGTTGCTGGATTGCTTGGATCACAAACAACATCGCCCTTTTTAATATCTCCCTTGCCAACGCCTCTTAAATTGAAACCAATATTGTCTCCCGCTTTTGCTTCTGGTAATGGTTGGTGGTGCATCTCTATTGATTTGATTTCCGCTTTTATTCCCGCTGGCATTATGACCACCGTCTGATTTTGTTTCATAACTCCAGTTTCTACTCTGCCAACAGGGACAGTTCCCACACCTGTAATTGAATAAACATCCTGAACAGGCAGCCTCAAAGGTTTGTCCATAGGTCTGGTTATTGGCTTTATATTATCCAAAGCTTCAATAAGTGTCTGGCCCGTATACCAGCTCATATTTTCGCTTTTCTTGACTATATTGTCTCCCTTATATGCTGAAATGGGCAATACTTTAACGTCTTCCAGTTTATAACCCACACCGCGCAGAAGATTCTCTACATCTCCCTTAACTTCTTTATATCGGGATTCGTCGTAATTCACTACATCCATTTTGTTTATTGCAACAATCATCTGACCAATGCCCAATATCTTTGCTAAATAAGCGTGTTCTTTCGTTTGTTCCTGAATTCCTTCTTTTGCTGAAACAACCAGAATGGCAATATCTGCCTGTGATGTCCCGACGATCATATTCTTGATGAAATCTCTGTGTCCCGGTGCATCAATTATTGTGTAGTAATATTTCTGTGTATTAAATTCCTTAAAAGCCAGATCTATTGTAACACCTCTTTCTCTCTCTTCCTTTAATTTGTCCATTACAAATGCAAACTCGAACGTTTCTTTCTTTTTTTCTTTTGCTTCCTCCTTCAATTTTCTCAATGTCTCTTCTCTTATTGCTCCCGTATCAAAGAGCAGTCTTCCCACTAATGTTGATTTTCCGTGGTCTATATGCCCTATTGTAACTAAATTTACGTGTTCTTTTTCTGCCATAAGTAGTATTAATAAAATTTTAAATAGGAGATATTTTTTAAAAAATGGGATAAAAATGTCTGAAATCTATAAGAAAGCGGCAAAATATGCTTTGAAATCATAAAGATATTCTTTGAGGGTTCTTTATTTTTAAAAATTCTTCTTACTGGCTTCGTCTTTTCCTATTCTTCTTCTGCCAACAATTGCTATTCTAAAATCTTTTTTTAATTTT
>CAYLRQ010000033.1:6599-9344 GCA_964386335.1 uncultured archaeon | reverse complement strand
GGTGTGAAATATGGAAAAACAAAAACTATACGAAAAGGGGTTGGAGAATTATCCAAAGGCGACGGTGTTTTTCACAAATGTTTTGCTATTGTTCTGGTTTGGATTCGCCGCTTATGGTATGTCTGCATTGAGATTTGCTGGGTTACCGATAATTTCCATTATTTATCTGCTATTTGCTATCATAATGCTGGGACTCATTTTAAGGAAACATCTGTGCACACATTGCTATTACTACAACAAGTTATGTGGCACGGGCTGGGGTAAATTGAGTTCGTGTTTATTCAAAGAGAAATCGGGCAATTACGAACTTGGAATGAAACTGGCGGGTTTGACCTGGGGTTTATTGACAATTATTCCAATCGTTGCCATTCCCGTTGCGATGTTTCTGCACGGGGAATTTTTAGTGCCTGGTGGAATAAGTCTAACTGGCTTCCTGGCGATAATGATTGTGAACCAATTCGGAAGAAAAAAGGGATGCGCGCAATGTAAAATGAGATACATTTGCAAAGCAAGTGCTGCCAAGTGATGGACCATGAAGACAAAACTTCAAAAAATAGTGCAGATCCTATCAGAGAAATACGAAATCAACGAGTGGTGGAAAAGATATACTCCGTTTGAAACATTGGTCAGTATAATCCTTTCCCAGCGAACATACTGGAAAAATGTGAGAACTGCCACCGAAAGATTTGCTGAGAGGTTTAACGGCATTGAAGATGTGGCAAAGGCAAATGTGAAAGAAATTGAGAAAGTTATTAAACCGGCGGGTCTGTATAAGGTCAGAGCCAGAAGAATTAAAAATATCGCCGAAGATTTGGTTGAAAAATATGATGGAAAGCTAGATAAAATATTGAATCTTCCCTATGATGAAGCCAAGAAAAAACTGATAACAATAAAGGGAATTGGGCCGAAAACCGCGGATGTCTTTTTGATGGCGATTAAAGGAGAACAAGTTCTGCCCATCGATGTTCACATTTTCAGAATAATGAAAAGATTGGGAATAGCCGATGAAAGAGATAGTTATGAAAATTTGAAGGCAAAACTAGAATCTGAGATACCGCCAGTGCAAAGAATGAAAGCCCATCTAATACTGATAGAATTTGGAAGGCGAATTTGCAGATCGCGAAATCCCAAATGCGAAGAATGTCTGATCAAAAGATATTGCAGGGTCGGAAAAAATGATTTTGCCGCACCAAATATATAGAATTTTGCGAACCCCCTGAATTTTATCTTATACTGCATTTTTCTTAATTTCACATAAAAATGAACTTCATATCAACTGTATTTGTAGGGACACCTTTGTTTCACGTGGAACTTTTTTAGTTCACTTTTTTAAAAATAAAATTTTGAAGTCTAGGGGGTTTAAGAGGTAAAATATAGAAGTTCACGTGATTTCGACAGACAACTTAGTTAATTTCAACAATTTCTCGTGAAGTTCACTTATGAACAAATATATTACAGATAAATTATGGAACATAGATTTTATGATTTAAATGTGGCATTTTATAATGAACATTTATTGGAGAGAGCAGAATATCTCGGGCTTTCTGGAATTTGCATAGTTGCCCGCTCTACAGACAATATTGACGAATATTTGGAAAAAATTAAAAAAATCAGAGAAGGAACAAATATAGATGTAGTTACTGGAGTTTTAATTGAAGAAAAACCAAATAAAATCTTCGGTCTGGCGAAGAGTCTCAGAAGAAAAGTGGAATTAATTCTGGTTTCGGGAGGAGATTATGAGACAAATAGAATGGCTTGTTCTTCCGAGTATGTTGATATTCTTTGCCATCCAGAAAAAGGTAGAAAAGACCCCGGAATAGACCACATTTGTTGCAGGGAAGCAAGAGAACATAATACAATAATTGAGCTAAATTTCAGAGAGTTAATTTCTGCGATTGGCATGGAAAGAATAAAGGAACTAAACAAAATGAAAGAAATTGTCAGATTATGCAATAAAACAAAGGCCAGATTTATTGTAAATTCCGGAGCAAAAAATATTTTTGAATTAAGAGGGGGAAGAGAATTATCCAGTTTATCTTTTTGTTCTGGAGCAAGTTTGCAGGACGCTCTGATTGCAAACTCTGAAATCCCAGAAAAATTAATTTCAATAAACAGGGAAAAATTAAAACAACCTGTAAAGGGTGTTGAATATGAGAGATAAACTTAAAACTCTTCCCTCCTCTTACCGAGAAAAGAAAAGATATGTTGTTTTTGAAATAATATCGGACAAGAAAATAGAATTTGAGGAATTAATTAAATCTGTTTTTAATAATACGATAAATTTGATTGGAATTTTGGGAGTTGCGAAAACCAATTTCAGATTTATGTCTGATTTATATAATGAGAAAAAACAAATATTTGTTTTAAGATGTTTGCCAAAGGATGTAGAATTAATCAGACTTTCAATGGCTCTTATCACAGAAATCAATAAAAAAAATGTCTGTATTCGGTCTCTTGGAGTTACTGGAACAATAAAATCGGCAAGAAGGAAATATATGGACATTTAAAAACCTGAATTAAATAAGTGGATGAATAAGAAATTTTATTTGCAGAATTTAATATTTAAATGTCTGGCAACTATTTCTATAAAAACTTCATTTTCCTTCCTTTTCCATCTTGCCCGAAATAACTTAATGCTCTCATTTAATTCTTTTACAGAATAAAATATGGAAATTAAAGAAGAACTAAAGAAAGAAACAGAAAAATGGTTTAAAAAAATAAAGAAAGTTAAATTAATTGCGAAAA
>CAYLRQ010000033.1:0-6589 GCA_964386335.1 uncultured archaeon | reverse complement strand
GAATATAAGAAAAATATCCTGGCTTATATAGAGGATTCAAAACATTTTTTTGAGAAGGGGGATTTCATCAGAGCATTTGAAGCCGTTATTTGGGCATGGGCCTTTCTCGAGATTTCGCTTGATTTAAAACTTTTGGAAATAGAAAATTATGAAAGTGGAAAAATTGCCCAAAAAATTTCCATTATTTGAAAATATGAAGATTGTTTTTTCTGAAGAATGTAGAAATGTTGTAGAAGCAGAAAATTTAGGATATCCGTAATATGTTCAACTTTTTAAAAAAGACGGTTCAAAAATTAATAAAAAAAACTAAAGAAGAAAAGAAGAAAACAATTAAAGAAGAAAAGAAAATAGAAAAAAAGGAAGAATTAAAAAAGAGAAAATTATTCTCAAGGAAAGTTTCTGAAAAAGATTTGGAAAAATTCAAAATGGAATTGATAAAGGCAAACGTTTCTTTTGATGTGGCGGAAGAGATTGTTGAAAAATTGAGAGATAAAGAAAGAAAAGATATTAAAAAGATTTTAGAGGGAATATTGCTAAATTTATTAAAACAAAAAGAAATTGACTTGATTCATTTTGTTAGAGAGAAAATAAAAGAACGAGGTTGCTGCATTCTTTTGTTTTTTGGATTTAACGGATCTGGAAAAACAACAACAATTGCCAAAATTGGTTCTCTGATGATTAAGCAGAAGATTCCCGTCGTTTTTGCCGCTGGAGATACTTTTAGGGCGGCTGCAATTGAACAAATTTCAACTCATGCAAAGAAACTTGGAATAGACATAGTAAAGCATAAATATGGCGGAGACCCCGCAGCCGTTGTTTTTGATGCAAAAAAACATGCAGAAACAATTAATGGCGTTGTCCTTGCAGATACTGCGGGAAGATTGCATTCTGATAAAAATCTCCTCGAAGAACTAAATAAAATTGTAAGAGTGAATAAACCGGATTTAAAAATCCTTGTTCTCGATTCTTTGACTGGAAATGATATTTTGGAGCAGATAGAAAAATTTGGTAAAGTTGGTTTTGATGGATTAATCTTAACAAAAGTTGATGTAAATGAAAAGGGGGGAGCAATCCTTTCAGTAAAACAGAAAACAGACAAGCCAATTCTATTTCTTGGAACGGGGCAGGAATACGAAGATTTGGAGAAGTTTGATGCCGAAAAGATTGTTAAAAAAATACTGGAATAAATTTGATAAAATCTTTCTTTTTTAAAAAGAAAGGGTTTTATGGCGAAGAAATATCAGTGTCTGAAATGCGGTTTTATTGGAAAACCTATTAAGATGGAACCCGCACAACTTGTTTGTCCAAAATGTGGTTCTGTTCTGTTGAAAAAGTTGGAGAAAGAATAACTATTTTTTATTTTCTTCCCTTTTTTCATTTTCTTTTTTCTCCAAGTTTTTAATTCTTCTCTCCAATTCTTTTTCTTTCTTTTTCTTGCTGCCAAAAAGATTTACAAGGGATTTTCCTACTTTTTCAATAACAGATAAACTGAGATAGATCGTATATCCAAGGATTCCAAGATAGACAAATACCAGAATAGTTTCCATATTTAGTGGAAAACTGAAACCCAAATATTTTACCGCTATTACGGGAAAAATTGCAGAAATTCCGGCAATAAGTAAATATTTGAACAAAAGTTTAATTCCCTTATAAACTAAATAAATGAATATAACTAATAGAATAATTAATCCAATAGTTGCTATATCAAGCATCTTGGGAAATTAATAAAAAAAGAATAAGTTATCGAACTTGTTAAAGATATATAAGATAAAAGAGATATGGAAGTCCTTGAGAAATATGTTTCTCTGCCAGAAAGTTTCATAAGTTTTTTTGTGAGACCCCGTTTGAAAAATCTGTAATTTGTATTTATATATTTCAAAGCATTGAGGTAATTCCTGTTTAATCTGGCCAGATACCAATCCGTTATCTCATTAACAGAAACATATTCTCTTTTTAATCTTGTATTTCCCAGTCTAATTTCCTTCAGGATTGAATCTATATCTGGATAAGAATTTACTTGCGTTACGCTTCTTCCAATCCATTCTTTCTGGTGCGCATCTGTTCCGGCAACGATGGGTTTGCCAAATTTTTTTGCAAATCTGTATGCTCTTAAATTTGAAAATTTATCAAGCCCCATCGCATTAAATACTTCTATTGCGTCGGTAAATTTTGACCATCCTCCAAGACCTTTTTTGGCTATATCAAAAGGATGAGGAGCAATTGTTATTCCTCCCTGCTGGTGAACTTTATCAATTGTTTCAAGAACATCTTGTTTTGGTTTTATTTCTTCCGTAATTCCAAGAGCAAGCAGATGTCCCTGCAAGGTTGAAATTTCTTCTCCGGGAATTATAACAAAATCATCAAATTTTAGTTTTTTAAGAGATTCAAAACTTTTAAGATTATTATGATCTGTGATTGCAATTCCGTCCAATCCCTTTCTTCTCGCTTCTTTAACCATCTCAACTGGGGAAACCAGATTCTCTTCTCCCAAAATAGAACCTTTTGAATACCAGGAATGTGAATGCAGTTCCAATAACATAAATATTAATTTATTTTAATGTTAAAATGCTTAATTTGTGTTTATTCATCCCTTATTTTATTATTTTTTAAAACTTTCTATAAAAGAAGTAGTAAATTAAAAATAATTATAATTATGTGGTAAAGATGCCAACACCTAAAAACGATCCAAATATACTAAAGGAATGGAAAAAATTAGAAAAAGAACTCGCAGAAAAAGGACACTCAAAAAGAAGTAGATATAACCGAATAGGAGATAAATATGGTGTCTCTGGGAGTACTGTTTGTTATTGGTTAAATTTTAAGTATAGAAATGCTATTAAAAAATATCTGAAAACCAGAACAAGAGTACTGAATGATCTGGGAGAGACAATATTAGAGAGTTTTAATTACGAATGTCCTGTCACGGCAGATGAAATTTCTAATAGAATAAAAGAAACGACTGGCGTAACTGTTCCGTGTGAAAAAATAAGAGAGACTATGGATCTGCTCATGGATAGGCTTGGTTATAATTCACCTATAAGGGAAGTTGGGAATGGCATTTATCAAATAAATAGAAATTCGCCTTATCGGAGAGTATGCAACGGATACTGGCGAGAGTTAGTAATAGATACGGGCAAGATATAAATGAATAAATTTGTAATTTATGGGCCTATGGTGTAGTGGTTCGGTATGCACTAAAACATGCCTCCTTCGCAAGGAGGAGACGCTGGGTAATTTCTGGAATCGAATCCCAGTAGGTCCATAATTTAGATTTTCCAGTCTGAAACTGATTCTCTCTTAAAGATGAAAACATTAATCAAACCCGCCGTCATAGTTAAAAGAGTTAAAAGAGAATAGAAAAAATAATAAACAAAAAACTCATGAAGTCTGAATTTAAAATCCAGCTTTTTCGATAATGCAAAAAACAAAACAGAAAAAGATAAAAAACTGATAAAAGAAACAAATAAACTCTTGAATAGGTTAATGCCAAGAATGGTGAATAATAAAATAGGAAAAGCAAAATTAAATTTTATTGCAAGAAACAAAAAGAAAACGGAGAATATTTTATAGATCAATAAATCCGGTATTAATAAAGTTGTGAGAAAAATAAGAAGAGAAGGGAAAATAAAAAATAAAGCGGGAATAAATATTTGGGGATGTTTGACGCTCTTTTTTAATAATGGTTTATACCATTCTTTAAGCCATAATGATATGCCGGTCACCCATCTTTTTCTTTGCACAAGGTATTTTTTCCAATCTGAATGAACATGATTATAAACTTTAATTTTTTTTGTATATTTATGCTTAAAATTTCCTAAAAAGCATCTTATGGCAATATCCAGATCTTCACATATAACTTTTCTAAATCCTTTAATCGAATTAAAAACATCTTTTCTAATCGCAAACGCGGAACCATTAACGGACGGACATTTTTTAAGAAAATATGATACCAACCAAGATCCAATATTAATTCCAACATATTCATAGTAAGTCATTTTTGATAAAAAGGAATTTCTTATTACCTCCTTTTTTATATCGAGAAAATCTGCATCTTTCATTTCTTCTGTAATTTTTTTAAGGAAATTTTGATCATCGGGCAATTCTATATCATCATCTAAAAAAAGCAATATTTTAGCAGAAGATAATTTTGCTGCTTTGTTTAAAGCTTCGGCTTTTCCAATTCTTTTTTTGTTTAAAATGAATTTTGCTTTCTTTCCGAATTTTTTTGAAATTTCTATCGACTTTTTTGTTGGTTCATCGATAATAACAAAAATTTCTTTTTCAATTTTCTGTGAGATTAATTTTATTAACAGGTTTTTTAATAAATTTGATTCTCTGTAAACAGGAATCAAAATACTGATTTGCTTATTTCCCATATTGCAATAATGAACTTCTGCAATAGATTATAAGGCAACTTAATATATTTACTTATTGTGTTGTTTTTCTTAATTAAAGACAGACCGGATATAATTGCAAATAACATAATTAATATTAAATTCTCTGAAAACAGAAATATGGGGAAAATAGTTAAAGGATAGAAAATTTCTAAAAATTTAAGCAAAAGTTCTGCTCTTTCTTTTCCCAGAACGCAGACGGTCGTTTTTAATCCGGCTTTTTTATCGCCTTCATAATCTCTAAGATGATTTTTCAATTCTATTATTGCCGAGAACCAGAAAATAGATAAACCAATTAAATAATGAAATAATGCCAATTCCGAATTAAAAATTATTAAAGGCAGGAAAAACAAAAGGGTGCCAAAAAACAAACCATGAGATAGAATATCCAGTAAAAATTTTGATTTAAATCTCAGAGGCGGAGAAGAATAAAAAAATGAAAGTAAGATTAATGCAAAGTAAAGAAAAAAACTTTTTGATCCAAAATGTGTTGACAAAATAAGTCCAAAGAAAGCGAGAATTACGGAAAAAATTAAAGCATTTTCAAAGCTTATTTTTCCTCTTGCTATTGGATTTTTCTTTTTACTTAATTTATCTTCTTTCACATCAAAGCAATCATTCACAGAAAAACCAAAACCCAAAAATAAGAAAAGAATCAGAAAGAATATAATTAAATCAATTACGGGATATAAAAACCCGTCTGAGAGCACAAATCCGAATAATGCTATCAGGAAAAATCCACACCAGTCTGTCACTCTTAAAAGTCTAAAATATGATTTTAAATCTGCCATATATAAATTTTCCTTAAAAGATAAGATTAATTAAAAAATTCTGGTAAATGACGGTATCTTTTTTGTTTTATATATTTTATTTCATATAGCGCTGACTTCGCTTTCTTCAAATACACTCAATCTGCAAAAACTATTTCTTCTCTTTGCTCTCAAAATCTCTGATAACTCTGTCAAGAATATCAACAAATTTCTTTACATAACTTCTTGTCAACTCAACATCTCTTTCTGGAATTTTATCTATGTCTTTCTCTGCAAGTTTTTTCATTCCAACAACTTTATCAAAAGTTTCTAAATAACTCTTTGGAAGATAGTTTTTTTCAATTAGTTCTTTTTTTATTGCCTTTGGCAAATTCTTTGGGTCTGGAGGCAACTTGTTCATTTTCTTTAAAGCAAATATTGTTGATTTTAGCAGAACTTCGTAATTTTTATCAATAAGTATTCTCTTTTTCTGGTTTTGCAATCTTATATATATTTTCTGCATTTGCTTTACATAATTTTCCGATTTTTTCAGCCATTCATCAACTTCTGCTCCAGAAATCTTTTTTATTTTTTTGTGTTCAACATCCTTCCTGAATTTAAGTATATCTTCAAGTATATCAAAATATTTTTTGTTCAACAATTTTGAATCGACAAGATATTCTTTGACAGCTTTTGGCGTATTTTTTGGGTCTGGAACTGGTTTTCCAAGATACATCAAAACAGCCTGCGAAGAATTGAGCATTGCATAATAGCAGTCTTCCGTAACCTGATACAATTTAACTGTTTTTGCTCTTTCAATTTTCTTTGGGGCGGTTGCCATTAACAATTCAACTGCCTCGAGACTTGCGGGAATTTTTCCCCTTTCCAAAAGTTTTTTCATCGGGATGAAAAATCCCTGATCGTACAATGCCCATCCATCTCTCAGAATAGTCAAAAGCAAAGGATGCGAGATTCTAACCATATCCCAGAATTCTGTAACGGTCCATGGTGGTTGCACATGCAATCTTTTATCAATATCTTTTGCAACATTATAAAGATAATCGGCAACAGAATCTTTAAATTCTTCCGTTATTCTCATTTTCGTATCATCAAGTAAAACGAGAATATCGAGGTCGCTCTCCTTCGTGAAATCTTTTCTTAAATAAGAACCAAAAATAAAAATTGTTTTTATTAATTCCTTATATTTTTTTAGACATTCTTTTTTAAACAAATCGGCTTTCTTAAAAATTTCTTTTTTAATCTTCTCTTTTTGTTTTTCTGAAAGTTGTTTTTTTTGAATTTTATCCTTTGAAATTTCTTTTTTTATTTTGGTTGAACTTTTTTTAGAAATCGTAGCTTTTTCTTTTGTTTTTTTGGCGGTTTTTGTATTTTGAGCCTTTTTTGTTTTTTTTATTCTTCTTTTTTTTACTTCTGAAACCATAATAG
>CAYLRQ010000032.1:6820-9471 GCA_964386335.1 uncultured archaeon | reverse complement strand
TTAGATTTAGACTTGTTTGATTTCATAATTATATATATTTATTTAATATATTAATTAATATATTAATAGATATATAATTCGATAAGGACGAGGGCAAATAAAATTCATTTCCAGATTTGTTTGATTTCATAATATATATTTATTTATTAAATATATATTTTATATAATTTAGTAAGAAAATGATAGGTAATTGAAAATTATTTGATTGCAACTTTGGAAATTGCTGGAAAAAATTATAAAATAGATAATTAATCTAATGCTTCAGATATGTATTTCAAACAACTTGTCACTCTTCTTAATTCTAAATTTTCTATCAATAAATTTCTCCGTAATCCAGATATTTGTTTTTGTATGATTGGTTAACTCGGAAACTCTATAACTTGAATTTCCTTCCGCCAGAGCCATAAATGGGATTAACTGATCTGCAAGATATTTATCAACTGTAGCGCCAGAATTTATTTCGTTGATTAATTTTCTGGCAGATTCCTCCCCAACAAGTTCTGCTCTTTTTCTAAACTCTCCAAGAGAATTTGCTCCCAAAATAGTTGGTGCTGTCCACAATTCAATTATCGAACCTGAAGATATAGAAGTTACATATTTTTCTTTTATTTCAACGGGAAGATTTAATTTCCTTAAAATATTTTCCGCCATATTTTTTTGTCTAACCGCGACATCAGATCGTTTTAAGTCTTCTGAGGCAATTGAGATTCCCTCTATTTTTTCTATTTTCCTATCTAAAGAAAAACCTTTTAGTTTTGTTTGAAAAATTTCTGCCAAAACTTTTGCTCCACCCTTTGGATAAAATCCGTGTCTGATAATTTTTATGTCTGCCCTGAAGCCAAATCTTTTTAAGGTTTTTAAAAAAACATGCTGAAGATATATAACCGAAGGAGCCCATTTCCCGCTTGTTCCGCCTCCTTCAATTTCAATTTTCAATTTTTTGCAGGAAGCAAGAAAAAGAGTCTGCAAAACCAAACCAACAGAACCAGCGGTTTTTATTTTAATTTTCAAAGAATTTGATGAAAGTTCTTTAGGAGTAAAATAAATTTCTTTTGATCCAATCTTTGCTCCCCTTAAATCCGCATTATATAAATCGGCAACGGCAGAAATTGCGGCAAGATGTTGTGCTTTTAATCCCGGTTGCTTTCTTCCACCTCTTATATTATATATATGAACGGGGGTTTTTGTAATGGCGGATAATGCAACAGCGGTTCTCAAAATCTGTCCTCCTCCTTCTAAATAACATCCGTCTATTTCAATCATAAATAACCCTTTTTTTTCAAAAAATAATTTTTTATGCGGCTGTAGTCTAGCGGTTAGGATATGGGCTTCCCATCGGAATTCTGCATTGATCAAATTGAATAAAATCGGCAAAAAAATATTGGAAATAGCCCGTGACCCGGGTTCGAATCCCGGCAGCCGCATCTATTTCTTTCTTTTCTTCTTCCCAGCTTTCAAAATTGCAAAATTAATTGGATTTTTTATTTTTTCGCACAGTGGAAGAGGATTGCATATTCCTATGTCTTTATAGAATAAATCATTTTCGCAGTTCGGAGGAAGAATATTTTTATTCTGTCTTTTGTGCCAATTTAATTGCGATTTCGTATAATTATCTCTTAATCCAACTTTCCTTCCCCATTCCAGAACAGTTTTCTCAACTTCAATCATTGGCCAATTACAACTTCTCAAAAAGGTTATCAGGGTAAAAACACTTCTCTTCCTTCCATCAATAATTCCAGAAAGAATTTTCTGGATGCATGGAGGAAAACATTCAGAAGTAATTTTTCCCCTATAAAAAACTACTTCTCTTTTTGGGTTTATCTCCGTCTTTTCTTTCTGTTTTGAAAACCAATCATACGCGTCCACAATTAATTTTGTTGCATCTCCCTTCTTCAACTTGATCTCTTCAAACTTTGTATTTTCAATTTTTGCATCTTCCAATTTGAAATTTTCTAAATTTTCTGGTTTAATAAGAATTGAAACAAGTCCCGTTTTCTCATGCAGAGAATAAGGAGCTCTGAATAAATGCCTTACACTCCAATCTTTTTCAACTTCCACAAATTTAAAAGGATTCAGATCCTCAATAGATTCTCCATTTGTTAATTCCCTTATAGATCCCTTGTATTTAATTAACCCAGACCATAAATCGTCTTTGATCCGTTCTCTCAGGAAATTGGCGAGAATTTTTGGAAGTTCCGGATATAAAAACTCCGTTCTATTATAATTGATTTCTTTGGGAAAATTCTCCCAAAAAATACAGAAATGGAATCCTCTCCTTCCAGAGAACTTTAAAAAATAACTTAATCTGTACTTGTCTAAAAAATCTCTCACAAGTTTTGCGGCAATTTTTGCTTCTTCAATCCCCAAACTGGAGTCAATATCAATGATCCAATCAAAACCAATTCTCTGCTCATCATAATTTCTCTCATTCACCAGCAAAGGATTTCTCCATCTTTCAACAGAACAATGAAAAGAAACCGCCCCGAGCATGACTTGTTTCAGAATATCTTTTGGATAAAGAAGCATATTAGGTCTTTTAAAATATTGACCATCAATATTCCTCGCAACAACCTCTCTGTTTTTCCCAAAAGTCCAGAGAATTTTCTGCAATTTCTCATTTGAATAATATTTTAGTAGTTGCTCCTTTGTCA
>CAYLRQ010000032.1:0-6720 GCA_964386335.1 uncultured archaeon | reverse complement strand
AAACCTTCTTCTACAAGCAAATCTTTCAATTTTTCTTTATGTTCTCCCTGAAGCCAGAGTTCATTGTTTTTTATTGTTCCTCCACATGCAAGTTTTTGCTTGAATTTTTTTAATAGTTTTTTTACATTCACATTTTTTTGATCAATTCCGGAGATTGCTGTGATTTTTTTCTTGAATTTTCCAACTATTGTATAAATAACAATTTTCTGCTCCTCTTTGGCAGTTTTCTCGCAGACGCAAATTTCCTTTGGCAGGCCGCAAACAGGACAAATCTCACCCATTTTTTAAAGATTTTATTCTTGCCAGTGTTTTTCTGATTTCTTTTAATCTTCCCGGATTTTTTACGGTTCCGCCAATTGCAGCATTACTTCTTTCTTTGGCCAGTTCCAGTTCCAGTTCTCTTCTTTTTTTTATTAATTCTTCTCTTCCCATTTTCAGAAGTTCCCTATATTTTAGGATTGCCATTATATAAATTTATATAATATTTTTTTTAAATATCATATTTTAAATATAAAATCTATAAAATCATCTCTTCCCCTGTTTAGATTTTGGTCTGAATTTAGAATATCCGCAGTTTCTGCAATGTATTTTTTCCTGTCTAATTTTTTGAGGGTTTGCTCTCATCTTGTGTTTGCATTTCAGACAAACGAAAACATTTTCAAATAACCTCTTATAAACCACACCTCCAACTTTCTTTGCCATAATATAAAAAATTATAAATTTATCAAAAATCTTTTCTAAAAATTATATATAAGAGATAATAACAATCAAAAGAGATAAAAGAATGCTATTTGATAAAAAATATGCGGAATCCTTCAAAAATTATCGGCATCTTTCGGGTGAGGATATTGAGAAATGAAAATCCGCATTAATAAACATATCCAATTATTATACCCCCTTCGTCTTTTAAATCTCTGTCCGTGATTATTTTACTTTTGGGGGTAGATATAAATAAAAATCCCACATTTTCTCCCGGCAAATATCTGAATTTATACTTAACTAATTCTTTTTTCTTAAAGGAATGTCTGGGTTTCACAACCTTTAATTCATTTATTTTATTTTTTAGCTTAACTTTGAGCTCCTGATAATTATTTCTAATTAAAACGTTATATCCCTCTATGTAACCTTTCTCTTTTAAAATATTTAAGATGTTTTTGACAAGATTGCTGCTTCCCACAATAATCTCTCTTTTTCCTACACTCTCAGCATTTTTTATTGCCGAAAAAACATCCGCCAGCAAGTCGTGTCTCATAAAAATAGATTAAAAATAATTTATGAGTTTAATTCTAAAAATTGGGCTTAAAATCCTCTCATTAGTTATTTTTCCATTTTCCATTTTTTCATGTTTTTATATTACATACTTACAGAATTAATTAAATAATAGATTTGGATTTCATACTTTGCAATTAAATACCTTCCTTAAAATTAAAAAATAATTAAATAATGCCCTGTGGTAAAAAAAGAAAAAGAGGAAAGATAAAGACTCACAAACTAAAAAAGAGGAGAAAAAAGATGAGGCATAAGAAGAAATAATTTAAATTTTAGCTTTTAATTAAAAAGATGAGATGAAGTTTTATACTTGTGCTTTGTAAAGATATAAGTAGAAATAAAAAATCCAAAGATTAGTTCTTTTTTTCTTTACTAGCTCTTATAGCATCTTTAAGTTCCCTTCTATACTCAGGAAATTCTTTAAGCAATTCCTTTGCATCTTCAATCCACATACTATCTCCTTCTTTAATCAAGCTGATATATTGCTGCAACTCTATTTTTACTTCCCAAAAAATTTAAGTTTTATATGGTTTGAATAATTAAAGGTAGGGAGTAAAGAATTATAACTCACGATAGTTAATCTATATGTGCCTCCTTGATAAGAAAGCTATTTAAAATTTGTTTCTTTTAAGTAGTTATGGTAAAAATTATTCGTATACCAGAATCCACCATGGGCTATGATGAGCCTATAAATGATTTTCAAATAATTATTGATACTCCATATTTTCAAAGACTAAGACATATTAAACAACTTGATTTGGTTTTTGAAATATATCCTGGTGCTACTCACACAAGGTTTGAACATTCCATCGGTACTTTGCATCATGAAAGAAATATATTAGATCGTATAGAAAAAAATACTGGCTATATTTTTGACAAAGAAGAGAAAAAGACGACCCAACTCGCTGCATTAACGCATGATATTGGTCATACTCCATATAGTCATGCTGCCGAATTTGTTTTGATGGAGTTTGGTGAACCGGATCATGACACAAAAAATGTAGAAATAATCAAAGAAATGGAGGATGATATAAACAATATACCCAATATTGATTTTGATTTACTATTAGAAATTTTTGAAAGAAAAAATCCGCTTTATAAAACTATATGGGGATTAGTTGGTGCCGATGTCTTAGATTATATAATCAGAGATGCTAACAGGATTGGCAGATCTATAAGCACAGATACGGAGAGAATAGAAACTTATGCGTACTTTGATGGAAAAGAATATGGCATCGAAACTAAAGCCAGCGGTAGCGTAAAAGAGCATATAGATTCTTATCTAACTATGTATACTGAAGAATATAACAGAAAAGCAGCCTCATTCTGGAAAGGTATAATCAGAAGAGGTATATACGAAGCATGTGAACAAGGAAAAATAAAGCCAAAAGAAGTATGGCAAATGACAGATACCGAACTAGAGTGCGCTTTAATACATTCTGGTGGTGTGGCTAAAAAAGCATATGAAAAAATTAGAAATAGAAATGAGTCAAAAGCGTTTTTGACTATAAAACTTGAAGGTATGAGTTCGCAAGAAGAAACACGCGGAAAACCAATAAGAGTTTTTGAAATGCCAGAAAATGAATTAATGAATATAGTTTCGTATTTTGGAGAAAGCATTGATAATGTTGTTAAATTTGAAAGAGATGTTGAGAGAGAGTTGAGTCTTGAACCAGGGTCAGCAACTCTTGCCGAGATGCCACATTTAAGTATGGTAAAGGCAAAAGATGTGCCACTATACAATATGGATAATGGATGGACGTCTCTTTTTAAAGAGATAAATGGACTAAAAGAAATTTTTGATATGGCTGTCCAAAGAAAATATGCATTGCGTGTCGGAGTTTCGAAACCTTACAGAAAAAGGGCTTTTGAGCAAAGCGATAAAATCATCGAGTATCTAAAATCTTTTATTTAGTTTAAATTATAACAGTGTAATAATTTATAAATTAAATCTGCTTTGAAGAGTTTTAGAAAATTCCCTGTGGTAAAAAAAGGAAGAGGAAAAAAATGAAGCAAGAAGAAATAGTTTAAATAACAGGTAGAGATAAAAAACTAAAAAATTAAGATTAGTTCTTTTTTTCTTTACAGATTCTTATAGCCCTTTCAAGTTCTTCTTGGTATTCAGGAAAGTACTCATATACTAACGTTTTTATTTTATCAATTAAGGAGGAGTTTGAGAGCTCCCCTGCCTCAATCCAACTAATATATTTCGGTAATCTTATCTCTCCACCAATTCTTATAGATTCTTTAAGTTCATCCTTGTGCTCGAGATGTTTATCGGCTAATTTTTTTGCTTCATCAATCCAATTAAACCATGTTCCTCCTACTTCATACCAGCCGAGATATCTTCCTTTGATCCAATTAATGTATTTTTGTAACTCTATCTTCTCACCCGTTCTTATAGCTTTCTCAAGTTCTTTTTCGTAATTACGATGCCTTTGGGCTAATTCTATTGCTCTATCAGCAAAATAAAGATTTCCCCCTCCAATCAAATAAATACATGTCTATAACTCTTTTTCTTCCATTGTCACATCATCTTTTGAGTGATTCTTTCTTACCATATATAAATAGTAACAAAATAATATATATAATTTTGGTATTGTAAAATATATTTTTAATTAAATAAATTTATCCTTTCTCATCTATTTTTTTAAAATAATCTCATAATTCCGACCTTTTCTCTTTCTCTCAATTAAACCTCTTTTTTCCAAAGATTTTGCTATTCTGCTTGTCTGTGCTTTGGATAAATTGATTTTTCTGGCAATTTTTCTCTGAGAAAGATTTTTTTCTTTTGTCAAAACTTCCAGAAATCTCCTTTCATCGGGGGTAAGACCATATTCTTCGATTTTTGGGCTTCTTTTAAAAAATATAAAAATGATGAATATTGCAACAATAATCAGAATAGTAAAAATCATGACTGCAAATTGATCTGATCTCAAAGCGGGCTCATAAAATATTGAGATATCATAAACTTCTCCCAATTTGGGAGTTGTATTCCATTCAATATATATAGTCCGTCCATCTGTTTTTTGAACCCCTTCTATGGGATAATAAGATGGCTGGGTTAAATATTCGTCCTGTTTGGCCAGAATATATCCTTTTGGAAGAAAAACCTTTAAATTAAAATAATCTGTCGGTGTGGATATAATATATCTGCTCGAAAAAACATTATAATACTGGGTGTGGGTAATCAAACCATGATATTCAAACAATATATTGATTTTGCTGGAGTTAAAATTTTTGCAGGAAATCAAAGTTCCCGCCCTTACATATTTCCATTCACAGGGTATTCTGCCAGAATCTGAAAAAATCTTTAAATCATTAACCGGATGAATGATATAATAATTAAATTTATCTATATTTTCTGGAAAACTTATAGTTATATTTTCTTTTATCAGCCCATTTTCCTGAATTTCTACACTGATATTGTAATCTCTGTATTTCGTTGGCAAATCTCCTAAAACGGGGGAAACCAATAAAAAAATAACTAATAGAATTATTATTCTTTTCATAAATATACCCCCATTAAAAAATAATAATAAATAATTTTATTATATTAACTTATGGTTACTAAAAAGAAAACAAAACAAGAAGAATCAAAAATGAATTTAGAAAAACTTTTAGAGCAAAGAAAAGCAATAATAAAAGTTGTTGGTGTTGGCGGAGCGGGAAATAATACGGCCACAAGACTTGTTGAAAGTGGTGCAAGCGGAGCAGAAGTAATTGGTGTAAATACAGATGCTCAACAGCTTTTATATTGTAAAGCAGATAAAAAAATACTGCTTGGTAAAAATCTTACAAGAGGTTTGGGCGCAGGCGCCGATCCTGCAGTTGGCGAAGAAGCAGCAAAAGAAAATAAACATGAAATAGAAGAAGTTCTAAAAGGCGCGGATATGGTTTTTGTTACCTGCGGTCTCGGCGGAGGAACGGGAACAGGGTCCATCCCCATTATTGCAGAAACAGCAAAAAAGATGAATGCTTTAACTGTGGGTGTTGTCACAATGCCTTTTACAATGGAAGGCAAACAAAGAACAGATAACGCTCTGATGGGATTGGATAAATTAGAGAAAAATGTGGACACTCTGATCGTAATTCCAAATGATAAACTTCTTGAAATTGTGCCTGAAGTTTCGATAACAACTGCCTTTAAAATCGCTGATGAAGTGCTGGTAAATGCCGTAAGAGGCATTACAGATCTGGTTATGAAACCCGGATTGGTAAATCTGGATTTTGCAGATTTGAAAGCAGTTATGAAAGATGGTGGTCTGGCAATGATTGGATTGGGTTCAAGTGATACAGAAAATAAAGGTATAGAATCTGTTGAACGGGCATTAAATAATCCGCTATTAGATATGGAAATAGATGGTGCAAAGGGTGCTCTAATCAATATATCCGGCGGAAAAGATATCACAATAAAAGAATGCCAAGAGATTGTTGAAAGAGTTTCTTCGGTTCTCGATCCAAATGCAAAAATAATCTGGGGCGCGACCATTGATAAAGAACTCGGAGATGCCGTAAAAACATTGCTTGTAGTTACAGGCATAACTTCTTCTCAAGAATTTATCAAAACAGAAGGATATAAAGAAATAAAAAAGAAAGAAGTTGAAAAGGTTTTGGGAGTAGAGGTTGTTGAATAAAGCAGACAGAATTAATAGATTCCAAATTATAAGAGTGCAAAATACTTTTGACCTGAAAGAAGTTTTGGGAAAGCAATAAAATCAGAAAACTATGGAGGGAAATTGAGGTAAGGCCTTATATATCTGCAGTTTTCTAGATATTTTTTGATGCCTCTTTCAGAAGAGATGATTGACAAATATTAAATTTAAGGAAGTAATTTATTATGGAATTGAAGAGAAGAAGTTTAAGAGATAAGAGATACGGATTAATAATTTCTATTAAAAAGGAAGATTAGAATGAATGAAATTGTATTGGTGGATGAGAATGACAACGAAATTGGAACAGAAGAGAAACTAAAAGCTCATAAAGACGGAAAATTACATAGGGCGTTCTCTATATTTATCTTCAATTCAAAAGGCGAAATGTTGCTTCAAAAAAGAGCTAAAAACAAATATCATTCTGGAGGTCTATGGACAAACGCTTGTTGTAGCCATCCAAGACCGAATGAAAGATTGGAAGATGCCATTCACAGAAGATTAAAGGAAGAAATGGGATTTGACTGCGAATTAAAAAAAGTGCTTCACTTCATCTATAAAGTAAAATTTGATAACAATTTAACAGAGCATGAATTTGATCACGTTTTTGTTGGCATCTACGACGGAGAAGTAAAACCAAATCCAGAAGAAGTAGAAGATTTTAAGTGGATAAATATAAATGATCTTATAAAAGATATTCGTACCAATGAAAAAAGATACACTTACTGGTTTAATATTGCTTTGCCAAAAGTCCTAAAATTTATGGGAAAACTTGATTGAAAATAAAGATTAAAAAATA
>CAYLRQ010000031.1:7488-9536 GCA_964386335.1 uncultured archaeon | reverse complement strand
ATTTCTCTTGATCAGGATTGTAAAAGAACCTTTTATCTTCGCTTCTGGGAGGCGATTCTGCTATGAGCAAGCATTTTATTTCTCTGGGTTCATATATCCCTCTTAATTCTTGGTAATTTAACATTTTTTCACCCCTATTGAGATTATTCTGGAAATGGTAAATAACGTTTTGCGGTTATGAGAAGTTCTTGCGAAGCAAGAATTTGGGCGTAACCGAAGCCACATATCAGCCTGTTAAATGACTCGATAGTGGCAAGATGCGAAGCACCGCAAAGTGCACAAGCCTGCTAAATTTCATTTTACTAACTTATTTAATTCTACTTGAAATATAATCATAGCAACAGGTGCTACAAAAAGCAATAGGAGAAACCATAGTATTGCATTGTCATCTTTTTTTACATACTTAGAAAATCCTTCGGCGTATTTGTATTCCCAGTATAAATTAGCTATAGGGATTATAAGCAGCCATGCTGTCGGTATTTCAGCTCCCAAACTATTTATTTCATTCTTCGTTTTTACAAACCAGTATATTTCATATATCCCAAAAGTAATAATAGTAAATATTATTACTAATGCAGGATTTCTTCTTTTTATCTCAGCCATAATTACCTTCTTCTTTTTATATATTAATTTACTAAATTTTCATTGGAGATAAATGAATAAAACCAAATTTTTTCAGGAATCCAGAATTTCTCCAAACAATTTTAACCCATCAATTCTATTAATTCTGACCTTAACAAATTTCCCGATTTCTTTGGAATTTAAGTGAATTGATTTATAGGCAAAATTTCTTCCTTTGAAAAACTCATCAATCAATATTTCACCTTCCCAGTCCAACCATTTTTTATTTTGTTCAATAGAAATTTTCTTTGCCAATTCACTTAAAATTATACTCCTCTCTTTTACGACTTCTGAGTCCAAAGGTTTTAATCTCGCCGCCTTTGTTTTTCTCCTCACTCCGAACTTTGAGACATTTGTCCAATCTGGTTTCACTTTTTTCAATAAATTTAGGGATTTCTGAAAATCCTCTTCAGTTTCGGTTGGATAGCCAACTATTATATCTGTCCAGATTGTCGCCATTTTGAATTTATTTCTGATTTTTTTTACAATAAACTCAAAATCTTTCACAGCATAATTCCTGTTCATTTCCCTTAAAACTTTATCTGAACCAGATTGAACGGGAATATGAAAAAATTTAAAAATTCTTTCATCTTCGCAAACTTTTAGAAAATTGTCAATTATTTTTAAAAGATGGATTGGATTTAACATTCCAATTCTTATAAAATATTCCCCTCTTATTTCCAAAATTTTTTTTATCAGTTCTGAGAGATTTGAACCGGAATCAAAACCATAACAAGAAACATCCTGTCCAGTAAGCCAGAATTCTTTGCATCCCTGCTCTTTGGCACTTTTGATTTCCTTTACAATATTCTCAATTGAGTAAGAAAACAACTGCCCTTTAGCCAATTTTCCTCCGCAATAGGCACAATTTCCCAAACATCCTGAACAAATCTGGACAATATCAATAACTCTATTTTCCCTGATTTTTGGAAGACAAACTTTTTCCTTTTTGTTTTCCCCCAGCAATTCAACTCTTTTTCCATCTAAAATTTTTCTTACAACTTTGAGAATCTCGGTTGTTCTATTCCCAGAAATCATACTTAACTCTGGAAAATTCTTTCTTAAAATTTCTGGATAAGCAGATGGCATACATCCAGTTATCAATATTTTTTTCTTTTTAAATTTTTTCTGAATTTCTCTGATTCTCTCCAGAATCTTATTTTCTGTTGGCTGTTTTATAACGCAGGTATTTATTATAATCAAATCTGCCAATTCTATATTTTTCGTTTGATTCAGCCCGGCACCTTTGAGAATTCCCGCTATAATCTCGGAATCAGATTTGTTTGCCGCACATCCATAAGTTTCAATATAGAATTCCATTATTTTTCTTTTTTTAAAATTATCTCTTTTAGATCTTTTATTAAAAAACTTTAGAATTTTGACAGGGAGAGAATTATTTTTAAAAATAATTAAAAACTGAAAAGTGT
>CAYLRQ010000031.1:5175-7388 GCA_964386335.1 uncultured archaeon | reverse complement strand
GAGGACACTCATATCAAGAGTTAATTAAGGCATTTGGAAATACTAAATTCGGAAATAGGATAGACGTTGAGCGAGCTCTCGATAAGCTCCTTGATAGTGGTATTTTCACTGCTGGATGGGAAAGAAGAGAAGGAGAAAATAAATGGAATAGGAAGTTTTATAATCGAGGAGATATATCCGCATACTTTAAAGACTTTTCTCCTTACGCTAAGGGGGATTACCTTGCACAAGCATCAAAAGTAGATTTGTATGATATTTCGTTGAAGTTATCGGAAAGAATGTCTAATTTACCAGAATCTCTTAAAAAGGCTTTTGATGAGATAAACCATTGTGCGCATGCACATATTTACAAAGAGAAGGGAGCTCTTTCAGTTAAAGGAGAATTTGAAAGAAAAATTCCTTACGAAGATATCTGGAAAGCAATGTCAGAGATAAAGGATTGCTTACCGGGAAGTGAATTTTATGAGTCCGATATAAGATATTATAATCCACACATGAAAAAGATAGGAATATGCAATCTTCCATGTGATAAATGGGCATCTCTATCTTTTGACCAATGTAAAATGCGGCTTATCTTTAGTATGGATGTTGATGGGAATGCAGATGAAGTTATAATATTTCCAGATTTTAGCACAGAAATAGAAGAAGATAAGAAAGCATTATATTTAAAAATAGGAATGATCTCTGCACAATTGCTGGGTATGTTCTTGAATGGTTATTTTCTACCAAACGAAACTATAAGAAATTATAATTTCATCGTTGGTGAATATAATAGCGGCGATTTGGAACCAAACTACAATATTCAAAGACTTCTAAAATTTCTTCAGAATGAATTTCTTTATGGATCAAAGTATAAATTTTATAAACCTGATGAAATTCCTTCACATAGTCTCACAGAGGAACACAAATTTTAATCTATAATCTATATTTTTTATTTTGAGTAAGTTTTATTTCTAAAAATTTATAATTGTTCAGAATGTAATCTTGATAAATTTTCTATTATGGACCAAATAGAAAAAGCAGTCAAAATTCTGGAAATCGGTGGAATAATTGCTTATCCAACAGAAACGGTTTATGGATTGGGGGCAAATATTTTCAACGAGTTGGCAATAAGAAGAATTTTTGAAATTAAAGGCCGACTAATAAATAAGCCAATTTCCGTTGCAGTTTCGAGTTTTGAGATGTTGGAGAGTATTGCTTGTGTTTCTTTAGAAAATAGAAAAATTATCGGGAAATTGCTTCCGGGACCAATAACAATAATTTTGCCAAAGAAAGAAATTATTCCCTCTCTGCTGACTGGGGGAACCGATTTTATTGGAATTAGATTTCCAGAAAACAAAACTGCGAAAGAGATAATTGAAAAAGTTGGGTTTCCAATAACGGCAACATCAGCAAACTTTTCTGGAGAAAAAGAAATCACCGAGGCGAAAGATATAACTCTAAGTGTGGATTTTATTGTTAAAGGAAAATGCAAATACAAAAAACCTTCAACTATTTTAGACTTGATTGAAAGGAGAATTTTGAGAGAAGGTGCCGGAATTGAGAAAGTTAGAGAGATTTTATGCTTAAATAAATAGTCATGGTTGCAGAGGATAAAACAATTCTTGAAAAATTTGCGGAAGATTTTATCAAGATTTTAAAAATATGCAAAATACCTTATCGTTCCGGTTTAGTTGCCAGAATTAAAAATTAAAGTTTGCTTGTATATTCCAATGCAGCCTGTCTTATATTTTCAGATTCATAAATTCCCCTCCCAACAATTGCATGCCAATTCTTTCCAGCAACTTTTGCGGCATCTGATATTTCTCCACCTTGTGCCACAAATCCTGGAGCATAGAATGTTGGAGAAATTCCCCTCTCTTCTAATGTTTCTTTTATCCTTTTTATATCATCTGGTTTGTTGCCGGGAACTACAAAATCTGTAACTCCCATATCTGCACCATTCAAATACATCTCTATTACTGCTTTATCAGCTAAATAACCACCCTCACTTCTAACATACCTAGGATGAGTCATTAATCCCCCAACAATTATTCCCAAATCTTCTTCCTTTGCTGCTTCAATCCATGCCTTTTCTGTTTCCGGTCCTGATTGTGGAAATAAAATAACAGCATCCACACCAGCTTTTTTACAAACATCCATAAACTTCTTGCCCATGTCAGGAATGTCTGTTCCTGCTTTTTGATGGTCGTAAATTATTGGTTTGTCTGTAT
>CAYLRQ010000031.1:0-5075 GCA_964386335.1 uncultured archaeon | reverse complement strand
TCAGGAATGTCTGTTCCTGCTTTTTGATGGTCGTAAATTATTGGTTTGTCTGTATATTCTTTTGCTACTTTTACAATATCTGGTAAACCATAATTGAGTGCTAGAGCGATACCAATTTTATATCCACCTATTTTGTCTATGTCTCCTGTATTTTCCAAAATCCTTTCATAAACTTCTAATGGCACATCGCAAGCAGGTATTATACTTTTATCCCAATCAATTATTTTACCCATCTTTTCACCTCTTCATTTCCATATTTTTTTAAATAATCGTCAATTCCTTTTAACTCTGCTTCAGAAATTTTTCCTTCCTCAGACAAATAAGTTTTTATTTCAAGTATATTTACAATTGGTATGACGGGTATCCCTGTTTTTTGTTCAAATTGTTTTATCGCGTCTTTTCCATCTGGTCCAACTTCTTTTCTGTCAACTGCAATAACCAAACCAACAAATCTAAGGTCGTCGGCAACGCTTTTTAACAAGTTAATAGCTTCATATTTTGTACCTCCTGTTGTAAGCACATCATCCACCATTAGAATTTTAGCACCGTCATTAATTTCATGCCCAACAATCCATTTTTTCTGTTTATCTTGTTTTGTTGCTTCGCCGTAACCTTTCGGTTCTTTTCTGTTAAATGAAAAACCTTTATTTGTACCTAAGTGCTGTAAACTAATTGCCGTAGCTACTGCCAGAGGAATTCCTTTATATGCAGGTCCAAATATAATATCATAATCTTCTCGTTTAAAATTATTTGCTATAGTCTTTGCATAAAAATCTCCTAGCTCTGCAATACTTTCACCATCATTAAATACGCCAGTATTTATAAAATGTGGAGATAATCTGCCACTTTTTAATTTAAATAAATTAAATATATCAATTAATAATGCACGTTCTCTCAATAAAAAATCAATAAACTCTTCTTTATATTCCTCCATTATTTATTTTGTTGGAGAACTTTAAATACTTTACTGCTCACACATTACAGAATAATTACGAAACACTTATTAATACCAGCAAATTCCAACAATCTCAAAAACTCTCATCTCTCTGCAATATTCTTTCTCATCATCTACAATATTTATTTTTGTCCCATTTTTTTCCGCTTCAAACAAAATTTTTTCATATTTTGGAACCAAACTGCTTAAAACCAAAATCTCTTTGATTCTTTCAATTTGTGTTTCAACAGCAGAACCATAGCAGACTTTGTTTTGGTTTTTCTTTATTTCAACAAGAAATTTTTTAACTGTTTTCTCTTCCTGTTCATCTCTCAGTTTTTCTATAATTTTTCTGATACTCCCTCTTTTTAGCAATTCTTTAAATCCTTTTTCTCCACAGGAAGATAAATTATCAATCACGATTTCTTTATCCAGCAATTTTGCGACCTTATCTTTTGTATTTCCGGGACCTGCTAATAAAATTTTCCCTTTCTCTTTTTTTAGAATATTTGCAACTTCTTTATAGAATTCGTTTTCCCTGCCCTTTGAATTTATTTTCTTTATTTCTTTTAGTTTTCCAGATTTATAAATTCTTAAATCTGCCAATTTCTTGTCAATCAGACAAATTAAAATTTCATAATTTTCTTCTTTTGGCAAATCTTTTAATTTGAAAAAATGATTCTCTGTAAAAATGACAAGTTTCTTATCTATCTCCAAGTTAAGAGAGTGATATTTATTTTTATCAGTTTCAGAAACAATTTTTCCAGTCACCCTTATTTTATTTCTTTCCCACTTCTTTTTCTCAATTTTTATTGCAACCATCTGGGGCACTTTTTTCCCTTTTACAATCTCACCACCTCTGCTAATTGATTTTGTCCTTAAAGTTTTCTGCTCAATTACCGAATTATCTATTCTATTGTAAAGAAACCACAAATCATTTAAGTTCTCTGGAATTATTGTTATTCCCTCTTTATCTCTTTTCAATATTTTCATTTTTAAAACGGACCTGGCAGGACTCGAATTCGCAGAAAAACTCACCTGCGACCCCTTGCTTAGGAGGCAAGTGCTCTATCCAACTGAGCTACAGGTCCATAATCTTTTAAAATTTTATCTAAAATTATGGAGTTGGATTTCTCCGAGGTGAAAACTTGGTATTTGGAAGCATGTGATTTTTTGAAGGAGGCAAAAATACCTGATAATTTATTTGAAGAATTTGATGAATATGTGCAAAAAACAACAAGAAAGGGAGGGGAGATATGCATAGTTGGAAGCAAAAGGATGGAGGATGTGGCTAGAATTGCCGCGATGTTTTTCAGAGCAAATAAATATAGAAATGCTCATTGTTCTAGTGATGCAGCTTATCCAATACCATACGAATCTAACGACCTTGTTATAGATTTATCTGCAAGTGGCGAAACATCTTATACTGTAGATAGAGTAAAACCAGCATTAGATGTTGGAGCACCAATTATTACGCTTACAACAAATGAATCTTCAACATTAGCAGAATATACAAAAAATAACGGTCTAATAATTCGAATAAAAGGAAAACCTAAAGGAACTGAAGGAAGTGTGTATAAGAAGCAGTTAAGAGGTGAGTATTCTCCGTTAACTATAGAAGGTACTAAAGCAGAACTAAGTGCTCTTAATTTTTTTCTTGATTATTTTGGCTTTAAAAATAATGGGAAATCACCAACAAGATTTCATGATCATTTTATAGATAGTATAAAGAGATATGCTCCAAACCCAAGAGAATTTGAAGAAGTTCATAAAGTTCTGTCAAAACCAGATGAAAAAAATCTAAGAAAAGATGTTATTGTAGGAACAGGACTTTCAGGAGAATATGGTTCTATGTTTGCTACCAGGTATGCTCATTGTGTTATACCTGGTTGGGAAAGACATGTATTTTTTTACAAAGATCGTGGTGAAACAGCTTTAGAAAAGGGCGATGGTCTTATTATTTTCTCTGTTTCAGGTGAAGGTTTTCCTTTAGATGCAGCAAAAATAGGGAAAGAGCAGGGAGCAAATGTTGTTAGTTTTACTTCAAAAGGTTCTCCTTTAGAAGAGATATCTGATGCAGTTATTCATGTCCCTCCAAGAGAAGAAAAAGAAAAACCAAATGGTGCAGTTTATCATATACAACCAGACCCTGCAAAATGTATGCCTGAGTATGTAGGATTATTATATGGGGAATGTTTGGTATGTACTGTGGCAAAAATAGAAGGAATTACTGAGAGAGAATTTAATAACACTCATTCAAAAATCACTTAATATAAAAATTGAGTTGGCTGCAATCTTTTATTAAATTCTCCTGCCAGATTTTTCAGCATTAATTCTCTTACTTCTTTTTCATTTTGAGTATGACCGAGAACCCACATTAATTTTGTATAAGCCGTTTCTGTGAGCAAATCTTCCAAATATATCACACCCAATTTAGATATCTCTCTTGCAGAAGAATAAACATAAGGATTTACTCTTCCATAAATTGTTTGAGTTGTCATAACCACAATAATTCCAGATTCAATTGCTCTTTCAATCTTTGAAAACATATCTTTAGCTGTATGACCCAAACCAGTCCCTTCTATAACAATCCCTTTATATCCTTTATCCACATAAAAATCAACAATCTCTGAATCAAGCCCGGGATAAAATTTGATTATTGCAACTTTCTCTTCAATTTTATCATCAAGATAACAATCTTCTTTTACTTCTTCCTTTTTTTTATATTTATCCAAAAATTCCACTTTGCCATCTGGCCAGACTTTCCCTATTGGAAAACAATTTATTGGTCTGAAAGAATTTCTCTGCGAGGAGTGCATCTTCCTTACTTTATTTCCCCTGTTAATCAGGCAATAATCATCACTTATTGTTCCATGTCCAACAACAACAACTTCTGCAATATTTTTTGTTGCCGTTATTGTTGAGCAAATCACATTCATCGATGCATCAGATGAACCTCTGTCAGAACTTTTCTGCGCAAAGGTTAAGACAACAGGTTTGTTCAAATTTCTCAACATAAAAGAAAGCATTGAACTGGTATAGCTCAAAGTATCTGTTCCATGAGTAAGAACAATTCCTTCACTTTCTTTTAATTCTCTAAAAACTTCTCTGCCAATTTTTTTCCAGTGTTTTGGAGTCAAATTCTCGCTCATCTCCTCCAAAATTTTTCTCGATTTTATATTTGCAAAATTAACCAACTCGGGGATAGAAGCAATTAGTTGAGAAGCAGAATAAGATGCAGAGATTGCGCCTGTTCTATAATCAATAGAAGAAGCTATTGTTCCTCCCGCAGACAATATGGAAATTGGAAATTTTTTTTTGTCAAATTTTATATCAAAACTTACTGGTTTGTGTTTGGAGATTTTTTCCTCTTTTAATAGTTCAATCTTTGTTTTTTTATCAATTTTAATTCCAATATTGTATCCAGATTTTAGTTTCAGAATTAATAAATCGTTGATAATCTGTATAATCTTTCCTTCCCATCTGATTCCATTTTTTTCTATAATAATAAAATTTCCGATCTTTATTTTATTCATAAATATATGTTAGATTAATAATGCCTAATAATAGAATAATTAATAAACCATATCTAATATTTTGAATCTAAAATTTTATAATTTTTTTTGTATATTTCTTTATTTGCCCTTTTCTTCCCAAATAATTTTTTCTCAGTTTATCTATTCACCATCTCTTTTTTCCTATTTTCCTTGCATCCAGCTTCTTCATCTCGCTTCATTACGGTTAATACTTTAATTTAAAAAAGTATATTTATGAAAATAAGATGTAAACTGTGTGGAAAATTATTGGAATCTGAAGAAAGCGGCGAGGGAATACCCTTTAGTATAGTGGCTGGTGATGAATCCAGTTTTAAACTGGCAGAAATGGGTAATAATCTCTTAGTTTTAATGAGTCACCTTTTGACAGAGCACCCAAATGAAGCTTTTGAAATATATTCAAATTTAAATTCAAAATTATCTTCAATTTTTGAAATTATAAGAGATGAAGATTTTCAGGGATTTTGAAATCTTTGAATAAACTTCTTTAAGATCAAATGGATTTTTTCTTGTTTTCCATAATTTACATTTCCCGCATTTTTCAATTTCTTTTTTATCCGGAAATAAGATTTTTTTGTTTTTCTTTT
>CAYLRQ010000030.1:0-9742 GCA_964386335.1 uncultured archaeon | reverse complement strand
ATGGAACCGATAGAAATCGTAAAAAAACAATCAAAAATAAAGGAGTTCAATCCAGTTCAGAATCTTGCCGTTGAATGTGGTTTGTTAAAAGGGATGAATTTGGTTGTTTCAAGTCCGACTGCAAGCGGAAAAACTATCATTGCGGAACTTGCAATTATAAACAACTGGAAGAAAAGAAAGGGAAAATCAATCTATATTGTTCCTTTAAGAGCTCTCGCTTATGAAAAATTTGAAGATTTCAAAGAAAAATACACGGAGTTTGGTTTGAAAATTGGAGTTTCAACGGGAGATTTTGATTCCGCATCGGAATATCTGGCAGATAAAGATGTTGTGATTTTAACTTCAGAAAAATTGGATTCTTTGATCAGACACAAAGCAGAATGGTTATCTGAAGTTTCTCTCGTGGTGACTGATGAAACTCATCTTCTAACAGATTCAAATAGGGGTCCTACTCTGGAAATTGTTTTAACTATATTAAAAGAAAATCTCTCCCCACAAATTCTAGCTCTCTCTGCAACAATTTCAAACTCTGATGAATTGGCAGAATGGCTGAATGCCAAACTTGTTTTAAGCGATTACAGACCTGTTCCTTTAAAAAAAGGAATTTTTTTTGATAAAAAACTGATTTTTGAAGATGAAACAAAAGAGGTGGAATGTTCTGATCTTATCTCTATTGTGAAAAAAGTTGTAAAGAAAGGAAAACAGGTTTTGATATTTCTGTCCACGAGAAGAAATGCAGAGAGTTTAGCAGAGAAATTATCATTAGAGTTTCCCCTAATCGAAGGAGATACTGCAAAAAAAATTTTAAATACTTTTGAAACTCCAACAAAACAATGCATGAAACTTGCAAATTGTTTAAGACACGGAATTGCATTTCATCATGCCGGACTTATAGATAAACAAAGAATAAAAATAGAAAAAGATTATAGAGCAAACAAAATAAAGGTTATCTGCGCAACAACAACTCTGGCCGCCGGATTGAATTTGCCAGCTTTTCTCGTAATTGTCAGAGATGTGAAAAGATTTTCTAATGGATACTCTCAATACATTCCAAATTTAGAAGTGCAGCAGATGTGTATTCCAGGGGACTCTAAAGTATTGTTTGAAGATGGCGAAGAAGTTGAAATTGAAAAAGTTGTAAAAAACAAGATTAATAAAAAGGTCGTAACTTTTGATGGAAAAGAGTATCAGAGCAATAAAATATTAAAATATTATAAGAGAGAAGCAGAAAAATTAATAATAATTAAAACAAATATAGGAAAAGAGCTAAGATTAACAAAAGAACATCCTGTATTTATTAAGAATAAAGGTTGGGTAAAAGCGAATAATATCGAAATAGGCGACAAAATAAGCATTTATAATTATGAAAGCATAAAACACAAAAAATTACCATTTTTCTTTGAATTTTTACCTGCTGACAAAGTTTACACAATTGGAACAGGTGAATTAATTGAAAAAGCAAAAAATAAATTAAATATAACAGAAAAAGAACTTGCAAAAAGATTTGGTTATAATTACAAAATAAGCTATCATTATAAAAATAACTTGAAAGCAATGCCTTTATGGCTAACAAAAAAACTATGCAAAATTTTAGAATATGATAAAACAAAAATGTCAAAACTTATAAAAGAAGTCAAAACCGCTTATGGAACAAAAATCAGAATACCAAAAAGAATTCAGCCTGATTTTCTTTGGCTTGCAGGCATAATTGCAACAGATGGTAATTTGAACAAGAAAACTAAAAACAATTCACTTTTTATAAAATTGAGAATATTTAACACAAATATTAAGATAATTAATAAAGCTAAACGGATTTTATCCTCTTTTGGTCTAAAACCAAAGATATATAAATACAACGATTGTTATTATTTAGAAATTTGTTCAACTCTTTTATCTAGAATATTAAACGAACATTTCGGCATTCCCTATAATAATAAAACAACTTCTGTTAATGTTCCATCAATACTATATTCTGCTGATCCAAAACTAATTGGCTCCTATCTTTCCGGTGTATTTGATGGTAATGGAAGTTATCATAATGGAAGAATTTTATTTGTGTGCTCAAGTAAAAAATTTGCTTTTGGATTGCAGGATTTGCTATTAAGATTAAAGATACTTTCAAAGATAAGTGCAGATTCAACAATTTTAAAGACTACAATAAGAGGCAAAGAAGTTTTATTTAACAAACCAAAATATTATGTTACTTTTTATAAGCATTCTTATATAAATCAATTTGAAAAATACGTTAAACCAGTAAAATATAAAATTCCAAACAAGAAATATAGCAACAATATAAATAAATATTTTGACAAAAAAGAGAAGCTATATTTTGCTAATGTAATAGAAATAAAAGAAGTAAAGAAAAAAATTCCTGTTTATAATCTGGAAATAGAAGAAAATAATAATTATTTTGTTTCCTCTTTTTTAGTTCATAATTGCGGTAGGGCGGGAAGACCAAAATATGATAAGTCAGGTCTTGCTCTTTTAATTGCAAAAAATGAAACTGAAGCAACGGAACTTGTAAATAGATACTTGCTTGGAGAAATTGAGCCCGTTGTTTCAAAACTTTCCCTGGAACCGGTTTTGAGAATGCACATTCTCTCCCTAATTGCAACAGAAGTTGTTCATTCAAAGGAAAAATTATTTGATTTTTTCAAGAAAACTTTTTTTGGTTATAGATTCGGAACTGGAATAGAAATACAAATAAAAATTCAGGAAATTCTTGAAGAGTTGGAAGAATATGGCTTTTTAAATCTAAAAAAATTCCAAGCAACGAGAATCGGAAAAAGAGTTTCGGAACTTTATTTAGACCCCCTCTCAGCCCACATAATTTTAAATTCTCTGGAAAAAGCGAGTTTAAAAACAAAAGACATATTCTATCTACAGATGATTTCTTCCTGTTTTGAAATTTATCCAAAACTAAGAGTTAAGAATAATGAAGCGGCCGATATTGAAGATTTTATTATAAAAAATAAAAAATATTTTCTGATGGAAGTTCCAGATCCCTGGGAGTATGAATACGAACTATTTTTGCAGAGTCTGAAAACGGCAAATTTATTATTTGAGTGGATTTCTGAGAAAACAGAGGATCAACTCTTAGAAAAATACGGAATTACTCCGGGAGAACTTTATACAAAAACAACAAATGCGGAATGGCTTCTCTACGCTGCGGAAGAATTCGCAAAATTAAATAAGAATAGAAAAATTGCAAAAGAATTGAAAAAATTACAATTGAGGATGAAAAACGGAGTAAAGGAGGAATTGCTCGATTTAATCAGGCTTAAAGGGATAGGAAGAATTAAGGCAAGAAAACTTTATAATGCCGGGATTAAAAGTGTGGGTGATATAAAAAAGAATAAAATTATTGCGGAGAAATTAATTGGCAAAAAAACTTTAGAAAAAATTATTGGCAAAATTTTACCGTAATTTTATATTTTTAAAAAGTTGCGAGTCAGAGTTTTAAATTGGAGAATTCTAAGAGATATTTATTAAAAATATAAAAATTGATCAAAAAAATAGAAGTTGTCCTTTTATTATCTCTCCAATTTCGCAATATGGGCGTTTCATGAATTTATTGAATAACAGTTAGCGAATATTAATATATAGAGATACTATTATGTATTTACAGCACAATTTGAGCAAAAATATGAATAGAAGTAAAAAAGAAAATAAAAGATTTTATATTGTTTCCATAATAAGTTTATTATTTATCTTCGGTATAATTCTATTTTTGATTTATATAGGGGCAATAATAGAAAAATCAACAGATAAAGAAATAGATGGACAAAGTTACTATCTTGCCCCTAAAAATTCCTCTGCTGAAAAAATGAGTATTGAAAAAGCAATGGAAATTGCCAAAAACAGCGAATGCGTGAAAGAAGGAAATTTAACCAAAAATTATGTGTACAATAATATAACAAAAACTTGGTGGATTGATTTAGATATTGAAAAACCAGGATGTCATCCTGCATGCGTTGTAGATGTAGAAACAAAAACTGCCAGAATTAATTGGAGATGTACAGGTCTAAAAATTCTTCCCAAAAATAAATTTTGCGGTTTCAGCACCTATGGAATCTGCAAAACAGATAAAGATTGTATTGTTGGAGGATGTTCGGGACAGGTATGTCGATCAGTAAATGAGAAATCAGTAATTACAACCTGCGAATATAGGGAATGCTATGATGCATCAAAATATGGTTTATCTTGTAAATGTGTAAAAGGAAAATGTCAATGGATTTGATGAGAAATAATTTAATTTTTATATATTTATGCGCCGATAGTCTAATGGTAGGACATTGGCCTTCCATGGAATCACAAAAAAATAATTCGAAGAAAGCCAACAATCCGGGTAGAAATTCGGAAATTCAAATCCCGGTCGGCGCATCAATTCAATGAATAATTAAACTTTTTCCAGTCATCTCGGGAGGCTTTTTTATATTCATTAAATCCAGAATTGTTGGAGCAACATCTTTTTGTCCCCCTTTTCTGAGTTTAATTTTCTTCAGGTTTTCATCATTTGAAACAATTATAAAATTCACAGGATTTGTTGAGTGGCAGGGCTTAGGTTTTCCATTTTTATATAATTTATCTTCTGCACTTCCATGATCCGCAGTCAAAATAAGAGTATAATTATTCTCCAATCCAGCCTTTACAACTTTTCCTGTACATTCATCAACAACTTCAACAGCTTTTATAATTGCTTTTTTTACTGCGGAATGGCCGACCAAATCGCAGTTTGCAAAATTTACAAGAATAAAATCATATTTTCTCTTTTTAATTTGTCTTATCAATTCTTCAGTTATTTTATAAGCGGACATTTCAGGTTTTTTATCGTAAGAAGGAACTTTTGGAGAAGGAATTAAAATTCTTTTTTCTCCTTTATTTGGTTTCTCGATCTGCGAGTTAAAAAAATAAGTCACATGAGCGTATTTTTCTGTTTCTGCAATTCTTAACTGCTTGAGATTGTGTTTTGCCAAAACCTGACCAAGATTGTTTTTAACGGTTTCTTCTTCAAAGGCAAAAGGGCATTTGAAAGTTTTATCGTATTCTGTCATTGTTGTAAACAAAACTTTTGGATGAATCTTTCTCTTAAATTTATTGAATCTCTCACTGATAAAAGATTTGGTTAATTGTCTCGGCCGGTCTGTTCTGAAATTAAAAAATATTACTGAATCCTTGTCTTTTATTAAAGAAACTGGTTTTGAATCTTTTCCAACAATAACGGTTGGCTTAATATAATAATCCGTTTTATCTCCCCTTTTATAAGCCATATTTACAGCTTCAATAGCATTCCTTGCCTTGAATCCTTTTCCCAATACTAGCAAATCATAAGCTTTTTTTGTCCTGTTCCAGTTATTGTCTCTGTCCATTGCATAATATCTTCCAACAACTGTTGCAATTTTTCCTAATTTTAATTTTCTTGTCTCTTTTTCTATAATTTTTATATATTTCTTCGCAGATTTTTCTGGAACATCTCTTCCATCAGCAATGAAATGAATAAATGCATTTTTCAATTTTCTTTTTTTTGCCATTTTAAGTAAAGCAATCAAATGATTTATGTGCGCATGAACTCCTTCATCAGAGCATAGACCAATCAGATGCAAATTTGAATTATTTTTCTTTGCAAAATCCATTGCATTTATCAATACTTTATTTTTGAAAAAATTTTTGTTTTTAATTGCTCTGTTAATTTTCTCATACATCTGAATTACAATTCTTCCAGCACCCATATGAAGATGTCCAACTTCTGAATTTCCCTGAGTTCCTTTTGAAAGACCAACGGCTTCACCTGAAGCTTTATTTTGAGTGTGCGGAAAATTTTTGATAAAATAATCAAAATTTGGGGTTTTTGCCTGAGAAATATAATTTCCTGGACCGGGCGGAGCAATGCCCCATCCATCCATTACAACTAAAATTACTTTCCTCATAAGATAAAAAATTATAATCTATCTGTTACATGTCTAACCAAAATTATTAGCAAAAATAATGCTATTACCAAACCAATTATTAACAACCAGTATGGAAAAGCGGTTTGTTTGCAGTCTGCATCCTCTCCAGTCAAACAATCCGGATTACAAATATTATCTTTAGCGCATGGCTCACAATCCTGAGGGCAGGTTTTATAATTTTCCCCTAAATCAGGTTCGCATATACTATTTACAAAACAGGAACTTGTATTAATTATTTCTGCTTCTTTTTCAACAACTCCGAATTGTGTTGATAAAGTTTTAGTTTTATAGCCTTCTTTCGAAGCAGTAACTTTTAAAGTATAAGTCCCGGTCTGTTCTGCTTTAATTGAAGTTGGCAGGGTTAATTGTTTTATGGTTTTGTCTGGATAGGTTAAATTTGCATTAATGGAAATATTCTTGACTTCGCTTGAATAATCCAGATATATAGTTTCATTCTGAGAAAATATTTTTTCGGATTCACTACAAGATAAATCTTTGCAAATTTTTAAATTAATGGGCAATTCTTTTAAAGTTCCTATTATTTTAAATTTTTTTGTAGATTCTTCCGTACTGTTATGAGAAATTACTCTTATCGATAACAGATAATCTCCCTCATTAAAAGTTTCATCGATACTGAAATTGTATAATTCGATTTCTTTTTTTTCATTGGGATTCAATTTTATAGATAATGGAGGTAACAAATTTACATAACTTCTATCTTCATTCTCAATAATACTTTCAATAATTGTTGTATATCCAAATGCCAAATTATTCTTAAGAATAAGTTTGGCTATAAATTGATCTCCGGGTTCAAATATTTCGTGATTAATATTCAGAGAGATATTTATTTCCGAAGCAAAAACAGATTGAACCGACAAAATAACAATTAACAAACCAAATATAAAAAATCTTGCTTTCATTTTCTTATCTCATCAAATTTTATAGTGGGATCGCCTATCCATGCATAAAATATATCGCCTCTCAAACCCAAACAAAAATTATAAATATTATCTTTATAATCTTGATTTCTGGCTTCTTTATAAGCAGTTCCGATCGATTTTCCTTCCAATATAAAACCATTCAAGATATTATCAAATTCTCTGTTCCAGTACGAAATATCAACTGCGCCCTGGAATCCTAAAGCTCCTCTTCTTATATTTTGAACGCAAAAAGAGTTTGGATTGCCAGACCAATAACAGGTCAAACAAGCAACATCCATAATAATTGGATTGTTTAAATAAATGTTATTAGAAGAGAAATCATAACTTGATATAAGCATTGAAAAAGCAGTTTTAGAGCCATGATTGTAATATATAATTAGATTAGAATCATCATACAGGTTTTTTATCTTAAATATCCTAAATAAAACATCATACCATCCCGCATAAAAATAATGAGAATCCAGTTGATTTATAATATTTGGTGTCCAAAAATACTTTGAAAATTTAATCATCTCACCTTTAGTGGTGCTGGTACCGTATCCCGGAAGAACAATCAGAGCATCAAAATTATTTGAAACAATATCTTTGATAAAAATGCTTCTTGCAATATATGAACTGGCATCGGAAATACTAACTCCAAATATTCTTCCCGTAGATAAATCTACTAAATTATCATGATCTAACTCCCCATAAAACCTTCCATCAACTTCAATGAATTTCGCATATTTACAGCCGTCTTTTTGCGTGGCAGGTCTTGAAATTGGTATTGAAACTGGACTTGCTAAAATAGTTAAATACTCTGGATTAATTCCGATAGCAGCTATTTTATTCTCTACAAATGCATCTATTTTCTTATAATCCGTTGATGTTGTATCTATAATAACTTCGTGTTTCCCGGCAGCCAAAAAGGGTGCTGCTAACGAAATTTTACTAAATAATTCGGAAAAGGATTTGGTTGATTTTTCTGGAAGAAATCTTTTAATTACTTTAAGATCTAAATCGTTCGGATTAACTAAAATTATTTTATCTGTGTTCGTTTCTTTAATATATTCTTTCTGTAATTCTTCAAGAGTATAACTAATGCTGGATTTTGCATTTTTGTTAATATAATCTGAAACAGAAGAATCGATTTTGCCGATAATATAAATTTTTCTATTATCTATTACATTTTTATAATTTTCTAAATTATTAGAATTAACAAAAATTATGGGGATATTTTTTAGAGAAGCCCAAACAGAACCCATCAATCCATTTGCGTAATTATCATAATCGACAACCACAATACTATTAAAAGACTTCCAGTAAGAAAAATAATCATTAAAACTTATCTTCTTTATTTGTTCTTCTTTTAATCCAGCACCAAGTTCTGGTTTCACTATTAATAAATTATCTAATTCTGGCGGTGTATTTCCAATTATTGTTAGATTATCCGGTTTATATTGTTGAAAGAAATAGATGATTGAATCTGCATCAAAAGATTCCCCTTCTCTGTGATAAATCAAAGTTGGATAAACGCAAATATTCTTTGAAGCACCTTGAGCATTTTTGCACCACCTGCTATCTTCTTCGCTTGTCCAAGTTGTTAGAGGAACTAAGCTCAAAATCTCTCTCCAATTTTTGTCTGAAATTAAGAAAGCATTTTTCTTCGAGTATTTGTTGGGATCTTTTTCATTTTTTACAGGAATTGCCAAAGTGCAATTACAAAATCCAAATCCTTCAAAACTTAAAGAACAACTTCCCCTGTAAGTTAAACCATATTTATTTTGGCAGTAAGAAGTGCAATTATAGGTTCTGTTTGAGATTCCAAAGTTTGTAGATTCTGGTGTCGGAGGTCCTTTAAAATTTTGATTTGAGCAGAAATATTCTGTTAAAATATTTCCTGAGCAGAAATCTTTAAAATCCTTTTGATTATAAGCAACCAAACCTCCAACTTCCGGATTATTGCCATGGTCTGAATCTAAACAAAGTTCTGTCTCTGGAAAAGGGGGACCATTTTCAAATTTATTTACTGCTTCAGGCGTTGGTGGTCCCTGAGCAATTATTAAAGATATATTTTGCACTAAGAAAATTCCAATCAGAATGATAACCAAAATTTTTGCAGACGATTTCATTTTAATCTATACTGGATATGGGGAATACTTCTTACTTCTTCTTCGAGCAGAGAACTCTCTGGTGGAGTTGGCGGACCATCTTCAGAACCAGAAGATAGATTTGGTTTTGAACCTGTTGTATTATTTATATTTGTATCGCTCTGGAACTGAGTGCATCCGCTAATTAAAATTGTTCCAATTATCAATAAACAAACCAAACAAATGATTAATTTATCCATTTTCTAATCTCCCAAGTTACAATTAGCATCTGACTTTATATAATAACCTTGTCCCAATTCAAAATCTGTTGTATGTTTCCAATCCTTGGTCTTTGGATCCCATTTCCAAACTAAATAATTTTTATAAGGAATTAAATGATTATTACAGGTTCCTAATATTGCTCCTAAACTGGTTTCTCCGGGAGCAATCATATTCCAGCCTTTATAAATTTTTTGTTTCTTAAATTTAAATTTTTCTCCAATGATGTCTGCAGTACAATCTTCATTTACTTTTATATAATATCCCAACCCGGGCTCTAAAACGGTTGGATGATCCCAATTACCAGAAGAAGTATTCCAATACCAGATTTTATAATCTCTATAAGAAACCAATTTACAGTTTTTTTCTATTTCTGAGATTGAAATCGTTCTATTAACTGGAGAGGAAATCATATTCCATCCCTTGTAAAGTTTTAAACTGTAGGTCTGTTCTCCTTTTTTTGTAACTGTTATGGTTTCCGTTCTTTCGTTGTTGCTCTCGTTGG
>CAYLRQ010000029.1:0-9759 GCA_964386335.1 uncultured archaeon | reverse complement strand
ATATGGAATTCCTGTTCCTGATTTCAAATTAATAAAGAGCGAAGATGAAATTGCCGGATTGGCTAAGGAAATAAATTTTCCTATAGTGATGAAAATTGTCTCTCCTGACATCATCCATAAAACAGATGCAGGAGGAGTAAAAGTTGGAGTTAAGGATGAAGAAGAAGCCAGAATGACTTTTCAGGAGATTGTTTCTAAAGCCATAAAATATAATAAAAAGGCAAAAATTTCTGGAGTAATAGTCTATCCTATGGTTCCTCAAGGAACAGAGATTATAATAGGAATGATGAAAGACCCTCATTTTGGCCCGGTAATTATGTTCGGATTGGGCGGCATCTTTGTGGAGGTATTAAAAGACATTTCCTTCCGCATCCTTCCCATAGAAGAAATAGACGCCCGGGAGATGATCGCTGAGATTAAGGGATATGAAATTCTAAAAGGAGCAAGAGGTAATCCTCCCCGAGATATCCGGGCCATAGAAGAAGTTTTAATGAAAGTTTCTAAACTTACTATGGAAAATCCTGAAATTAACGAAATAGATCTAAATCCCATATTTGTCTTTGAAAAGGGCATCCAAGTAGTTGATGCCCGAATGATTTTGTAAAAGTGGGAACGAGTTTAATTTAGCGGGAACAACCTTTCTGTAAAAGTGAATATGAAAGATAGTTCCCATTAAACTGGGACAGACGATGGTTTGTTGACCCAAGTATTACATCTGCAAAGGTACGAGTATCGATTTTTTCTTACCAAGAAGAGCAAGTAAGATAAGGCTTATAGGAGTTTATCGAAAAAAAATTAAAAAAATTTTCAAAAAAAGAAGGATTTATAAAATTTATGTAGTATATAAAATGCATTAATCAGATATATGCTCTTGGTATTTGTTTTTAGATTAATAAAATAATATTATTTCTTTTTTATCTTATTAAATGGAACAATGTTCCATTATTTTAATTGTAATTGTTATAATAAGATATAATATTTTTTAAAATTACATAAAGAAAATAATTGTTTACTGTAGCTATTTAAATTTAATTATGATATGACATGAATACGAATTTATAAGGAAACTAAAATAATGTAATGATATAATTTTTAATTCTCTGATATAGATAGTTGAACTAGAGGAATTAGAGAATTTGTCTTAACATTCAAAATTTCTTTATGTTCTTTTTGATTAAAGGAAAAAGATAAAAATAAAACTAGAAAGTTGGGGAGAAAATAGGTTATCAATTAGGGAAAAATGGAAGTTTCTAAATAGAAAATGGCCAAAAGTCCATTTTCTATTAGTAATAAGACCTTTTCATAGAAAAAATGATTTACAATTAAAAGGAGAAAATATTTTGCAAAGCATTGACAGAATTATTGCGATATTAGAATCAATTTCAATATTTGCTGAAGGTTTAGGTATTGCTGAATTACATCGATCATCTAGTTTGCCAAAAAGTACATTACATAGGATTTTAACTGGTTTAATGAAACAAGGATATGTAATGCAAAATGAAGATAATAAAAAATATAGATTAGGACCGAGTTTTTTAATATTGGGAGCAAATTATTTATATCAAAATGACTTACGTAAAATTGCTAGGCCTTATTTAAAAAAATTGGGCCAAGAACTTAATGAGACAGTATTCTTGGCGGTTTTTCAAAATGAATTAGTAATATGTATAGATACTTACGAAGTATCAAGAAATAATGTAACTTATTTTGTTAGGCCAGGCAGGGTAATGCCTTTTAATACTACTGCTGCTGCAAAAGTTTTATTAGCTTATCAAAAAGAAAAGGTAATTAAAAAATTAGTTGTTCCAAAAAATATGGTTAAAAATACCGAGAAAAGCATTATCGATCCTAATCTTTTTATAGAACATTTAAAAGAAACTAAAGAAAAAGGTTACAGTATTTGCAAGGAAGAAATGGAAGAAGGCGTTATGGCTATTGCAGCTCCTATATGGGATATAAAGTCAAGAGCAGTAGGTAGTGTTGCAATAGTCGGCCCTTTAAATAGGATTGAAAATTTAGAGAAGAAAATTATTAAAGATATTAAAAAAACTGCTTATTTAATTTCGTGTGAGATGGGATACAACCCTGAAAAACTTAAAATGTATTCTATTTTTTGAATTATAAAAATTTTTTAAATTACGCAAAAACAATAAATACTTATTTTAGAATAAGTAAACCTTGGAAGATAAACCGAAAGGAGAAGAAAATTTCAAACAGATGGAAATATTAAAAATTGAAAAACTGGGAATTAATTTCGGTGGTTTAGCTGCACTTAAAGATATTAATTTTTCTGTAAAAGAAGGAGAAATAGTAGGATTAATTGGCCCAAATGGTTCAGGAAAAACAACATTTTTTAATTTAATTACCGGAATATATCAACCTACTAGTGGTAATATATTTTTCCATGGTGAAAATGTCAATGGCTTATCTTCTAATGAGATTACCAAAAGAGGTATAGCTAGAACATTTCAAAATACTCGTTTATTTTGGGGTTTGAGTGCGTTAGATAATGTTCTCTTAGGTATGCATCGGTGGGAATCTTATAGTTGGCTTATTTCAATGTTTGGAAGAAAATATACCGAAAAGAAGTTAAAAGAAAATATTGAAGAATCAATTATTCTTTTTAATTATTTTAGTAAGGAATTAGTAGATAAGATGTATCAAAAAGCAAAAGATTTATCTCAAGCAGATAAAAAAAGAGTAGAAATTTGTAGAGCCCTTGCTTCAAGACCTAAGCTTTTGTTGTTAGATGAACCATCGGCAGGAATGAATCCAGAAGAAACCACAGAATTAATGGACGATATAAAGAAAATAAAAATTAAGAAACCAGATTTAAATATTATTTTGATAGAACATGATATGAAAGTTATAAAAGGAAGCACTCAACGGGTAATAGTTTTTAACCATGGTATAAAGATTTTTGAAGGGACTTTCGAAAAAGCGTCAAATAATCAAGAAGTAATAGAGGCTTATTTAGGAGGAGAAATTTAAAAATGCTAAAAATTAATGGCATTACTACCCGGTATGGTACGGTAGAAATTTTAAGAGACGTTTCTTTAAATATTGATGAAGGTGAAATTGTAGCTCTTTTAGGTGCTAATGGAGCTGGTAAAACAACCATTTTAAATACCATTATAGGTTTAATAAGACCTATTTATGGGAATATATATTTGGAAAATAAACGAATAGACAAAATGAAAACCAGTGAGATTATTAAAGTGGGAATTTCTATGGTTATGGAGAATAGAGGAATATTTCCAGATTTAAATATTTTAGAAAATCTAAGAATAGGTTCTCTATATGAAAAGGATGAAAAAAGTACAAATAAGACACTAAAGGAAGTTTATGATTTATTTCCGATATTAAAGGAAAGGGAGAATCAATTAGCCGGAACATTAAGCGGTGGTGAACAAGGAATGTTAGCAATTGGTAGAGGAATGATGAGTAAGCCTAAAATAATGCTTCTTGATGAACCATCTTTAGGTTTAGCGCCTATGTTAGTAGATGAAGTATTCGAGGCAATTAAAAGGATAAACAACGAAGGAACTACTATACTATTAGTAGAACAAAATGCTGTTAAGGCACTAAAAATAGCATCTCGGGGTTATGTCTTACAAAAAGGTCAAATTATTACAGAAGGAACCGTAAAGGAATTAAAAGGAAACGAAGTAATTAAAAAAGCATACTTAACTATTTAATAATTTTAATCTGAAAACATGCAAAAAATAGAAGGAGAATATGATGAGTAACTTAAATAATGGAAGTAATGATTATTCCCAGACATTATATAAAAAAATTAGTTATTTTTTAACAATAATTGTTACAGAAGTAATTATTTTTTATATGTTCATAAATTTTTTATCCTCAAAAGGGATAGATTATAGATTATTCTTACTTATATTGCCAATAATTGCATTTTTTATACTTCGGGGAAACCAAAAAATTACAAATCTTGTAAAAGAATCATATAGCCGGTGTAATTCGTTTTCAGTTATTTTTATGATTTTGTTGCTTGTTTTTATCCCTTTTTTATTTAAAGATAATTCATATTTACTTCATATTTGTATTATGAGTGGTCTCTATTTGATTATAGCTTTAGGGCTAAATATTCAATTAGGAAGTACTGGAATGGTAAATTTTGCATTTGCAGCATTTTTTGGTGTAGGTGCGTATGCTTCGGCTTTGCTAACAATTAATTTTAATTTTTCATTTTGGTTGGGGATTTTGGCTGCAATAATAATTTCTGCGGTCTTTGGTTTGTTAATAGGCTCATTGACTTTAAAAAGCACAGGTTTTTATTATGCTTTAGTTACTATGGCGTTTCAAATTATCTTTCATTTGTTGGTAAATAATTTAAGATTTACCGGGGGTTCTGGAGGCATCTCAAATATTCCTTTTCCTACAATAGGAAAATATTCTTTTAGTTCTTCATTAAATATATTGGGAATTAATCTGCCATTTCAGGCAAATTATTATTACCTTGTATTGGCTGTAGTTTTATTTTCACTATATTTAGCGAAAAGATTATATAATTCAAGAACTGGCTTAATATGGAATGCTATTAGGGAAGATGAAATTGCAGCTAAATGCCAAGGAATAAATATTAATAAAGGAAAATTAGAAGCTTCTGCAATTGGAGCAATTTTTGGGGGAATGGCCGGACCGATTTATGCACATTATATCAGTTTTATCTCTCCAGAAAGTTTTACTTTTCATTTTTCGGTTGTGTTAATTTGTATAGTTATTTTGGGAGGCCTTGATAATATTTTAGGTGTAATAATAGGAGCTGTTCTTTTAACTGTTATACCTGAGAAGATTAGATTTTTTGCTGAGGCTAGGATGTTATTTTATGGAATAATAATAATTTTAGTATTAATCTTTAAACCACAAGGACTTATTCCAGAAAGAATAAGAAAATACAATTTTTTTAAATTTTAGAAAAGGGAATACTTGCTAAATTTTTATATTTGATTGAAAGGAGTTAAACATGGTTTTAGTTATTAATCAAGTCATTACGGGCTTAATGTTGGGAATTATGTATGCTCTTATTGCTTCTGGTTTTTCTTTATTATTCGGAGTATTAAACGTAGTACAGTTTGCTCATGCAGATGTATGTTTTTTAGGTGCATTTGTAAGCATGGCAGTTATGACTTTTTTATCAAAAATAGAATTTTTCCCAACTTGGTTAGTAATTTTTCTTACAGTAGTTTCTGCAGTGTTAATAACGGGTTTAATTGGATCAATAGTTGAAAAAATTTGTGTAAAGCCTTTTAGAAAGTCTCCTGGGCTGATAATTCTTTTAAGTACAGTTGCATTAGGCTTTATAATTCGAGAAGGAATAAAAATATTTTATCCCTCTGGAGCCAGTCCCAAGCTTTTCCCTTTAAGTTTCCCTCAATGGGCTTTTTCGATGGGAGGGGTAACTGTTAGATTTAGTAATATTATGATTATAATAATTGCGGGAATAATTTATTTTCTTTTATCTATTTTTATAAATAAAACTAAAATAGGTTTACAGATACGAGCTACTTCACAAAATGTAGAGGCAGCCCAAGTATTGGGTATAGATTTAGATAAAATTTTTATGATTACTTTCTTTTTGGCTTCTACTATAGGAGCAGTGGCAGGTATTTTAAATGGTATATATTATAATATAGTTAAATTTGATATGGGCCTAATGGGAGGTATTATTGGATTTTCTGCTGCAGTGATGGGGGGATTGGGAAATGTATATGGGGCCATTATTGGTGGGCTAATTTTAGGTATAGTGGAATCTTTTACCATGGCTTTCGTTCCCGGAGGTTCACCCTATAAAGAGATATTTGCTTTTATTGTGGTTGTGCTTTTTCTGCTTTTTAAACCATCCGGGATTCTTGGTAAAAAAGTTATCGAAAAAGTCTAATTAATAAGCAATTTGTCCTTTTGTCGTTGCAGATTGTCGAAAAAATAAAGATGAAAGTGAGGTGATATGATAAAAATAGAAATTGTAAATAAAAGTGAGCAAAATAAAAACATAAAAAAGGAGGTATACTTGTGTTAAAGTAAGTTAATATCTTTAACTTCTTTAATACAATGAAAAAAATGAATAGTATATTAAAAAACAAGTTATATCTAATATTGGTTTTTTCTTTGATTTTAACGTTTGTCTTGTGTCAAACAAATTTAGTTTGGGCTGATGCAAAAAAGGTAGTAAAAATAGGTTTCATTGACCCCTTAACGGGAAATTGTGCTGACCTTGGAATAGGAGCAAAGAATAGTGCTGAATTAGCTATTCTTCAAGCGAATGCTTCAGGTGAATTTCCCTATGAAATAAAGTTAGTTGCTGAAGATGATGCTTCAGATCCAGCTACAGGAGTTGCTGCGGCATTAAAGCTATGTTCAGATCCCGATGTAGTTGCGGTAATCTCTCATTTTAATAGTGCAGTAGCTTTAGCAACAGTGCACACTTTCCACCGATTTGGCGTTGCTCAGATAATGCCAAGCAGTATACATCCGGATATTACCCGCGGGAATGATTATAAAGAAGTTTCGCGAATATGTGCGGATAATATAGCTGAGCATAATTTTGGAATTGACTTAGTTGTAGACAAGCTGGGGCATAAAAAATGGTCTAGTATTTATGATACCAGCAGCTATGGGGATAATTGCAATAATAATTTCAAGAAAGTTTTAGGGGAAAGAGGAGGAATTTTATTATCCGAAGATGGAATTAGTGTTGGAACTAAAGATTTTCGTCCCATTTTAAATAAAATTAAAGGCCTTAAACCCGAAGCAATATATTTTGGTGGTCTTACTACAGAGGCGGCTCTTTGCAAGAGACAAATGCACGAATTGGGAATGGATGATATAGTTTTCTTTGGAGTAACTGGATTAGATTCCGAAACATTTAATGAAATTGCAGGACCTGCTGCCGAGGGTACAATTATAGTAGGAAAATTAGCATTAGGTGAAGATTCTGATTTCGTGAAAGCTTATAAAGCTGCAGGTTTTAGTGAACCTTATGAAGCTACCGGGCCCTATGCTTATGATGCAATAGGAATAATTTTGGAGGCTTTGAAAAAGGTTGGTCCGGATAGAAAAGCAATAGTTGACTATATTGCTGATCCAGATTTCGAATATCATGGAGTTATAGGATTAACTAAATTAGATGAAGATGGCCAATCTGTTACCGGTGGTTTGACTTTGAAAGTTTCACGGAATGGGAAATGGGTTCCTTGGTCGGAGTAGAATGGTTATAAAATGTTAAAATATTTATACCTGAAATTTCTTAATTATTTAGATGAAAAAGATTAAACAAATTCCCGGGGATTTTTTACTATTAAAATATCCTCGGGAAATTTTTTGGTTTTTATAGAAATCTAAATATCAGATGAAGTGGGGGGAAATAATGAAGGTTTTTAAATTATGGTTGGACCCAAAAAAATGCAAAGGATGCCTAAGGTGTGAATTAGCTTGTTCCTTTCATAAAAGTGGACATAAATTCTTCAATCCAGAATTGTCTAGTACTACAGTTTCAAGAAGTAATGAAAATAAAAAAATAATTATGAAAATAGATGATACTTGTGATTTTTGTGAAAACGAAGACGCTCCTCTATGTGTTAAATACTGTGTTTTCGGAGCCAGGGGAGCAATAAAATGAAAAAAACAAGTGATAAACATTACGGTTATGCTGGTAATATTTTACGAATTAACCTTACCGATAATAAAATATGGATTGAACCGACAGAAAAATATGCTAATAGATGGATAGGTGGAAGAGCTATAAATACGTGGATACTCTTAAATGAGCTAGATCCAGAGGTAAAATGGAATGATCCTCAAAATTTACTCACTTTTGGTGTCGGTGTATTGGTAGGCACTCTTGCCCCGGGAGCATGCAGGATATCTGTTGATACTAAAAATGTTTTTAATGATGGTATAGGTTCAGCTAATGTGGGCGGTTTTTTTGGTGCTGAACTAAAATTTGCCGGATTTGACAACATAGTAATAAGCGGAAAAGCTAAAAATCCTGTTTACATTTGGATATGTAATGGAAAAATTGAAATAAGGAATGCTGATTCTATTTGGGGGAAAACTACCTGGGAAACAGAAAGGGAAATTCGTCAGAATTTAAATGACGAAAAAATTAGAGTAGCAGCTATTGGTCCAGCAGGTGAAAATTTAGTAAAATCTGCTTGTATTATTGCGGATAGAGGATGTGCTGCTGGTGGTTCAGGATGTGGGGCAGTGATGGGCTCAAAAAACCTAAAAGCCATAGCAGTTCGAGGGAAGAGAAGTATTGAGGTCGCTCAACCTGATAGATTTATGATTGCTGTGGATAAAGAGATGGGCAAAATAAATAAATGGCAATTAATTAATGAAATTCGAGAAAAAGGTTATTATGGTGCAATGGGAGGACGATTAGATTCTCCTTCCTGGGAACAAGGATATAGACCGGTTAGAAATGGACAAGATGAGCATTGGGGCAAAGATAAAATTGCAAAAATTGCTGAACAAGAAATAAAAAAATACCGAAAAGCAACAGTTGCATGCTTTAGTTGTCCGATTTCCTGTAAACCTTGGATGGACATTAAAGAAGGACCATATAAAGTACAGGGAGAAGGGTGGTGGAATAATTCTGCAAATTCCTATTGTACAAAAATTGATAATACAAACCTGGAAGCGGCGATATATGCCCATTTATTAACTAACCAATTAGGTTTGGATGGGGACAATGCTGCTCAGGCAATTTCTTGGGCTTTTGAATGTTATGAAAAAGGGTTAATAACCAAGAAGGAGACCGATGGACTTGAATTAGTATGGGGAAATTACCAAGTTATGATAGAAATGCTAAAAAAATTAGCTTATCGGGAAGGTTTTGGTGATTTTCTAGCAGATGGGGCTTTAAAGGCAGCGGAAAAACTGGGTAAGAATTCTGAAAAATTTGTCATTCATGTTAAAGGACAGGATTCTTTGGATGGAATTCGAATTAATAAAGGATGGGGATTTGGAATTATTTTATCACCGGTTGCAGGCAGACATTTACGGGGTAGTTTGAATGGTTTTTGGCTAAGAAGTGATAGGCCGATTAATTCATATGAAAACGTGCCAGAGGATATATATTATAATCAGAAAAAAAAGGCTGTCCAAGATATGTTAGGGTTATGTAGTTATGTATATGGGCAGACCGTAGATGACTGGGTTGAATTATTTTCCAGTGCAACAGGAAGATTACTTTCTAAAGATGAGTTATTGCATATTGGATTACAAACACATAATTTAGAAAAAGCTTTTAATACTATTCATGCAGGATTTGACAGAAATGATGATTATCCATGTAAACGATATTATAATGAACCGGTTAAATCAGGACCTTACAAAGGGGAACATATTGACCACGAGATATGGGATAGGATGTTAGATACTATTTACAGATTACACGGATGGGATATAGAGACTGGTTGGCAAACTCGGAAAGGACTTGAGAAAATAGGTTTGAATGATATTGCTAATAAGTTGGAAAAAGAGAACAGATTAAAATAATCACTATCCAATTATGTATTATTGCTAAAATTGATGTATCATTTGAATATAATAGTTATTTTAGTAATTGCTATAATAGAATGTAAAAAATATTTTATAAAAAAATTAGAAAATGATAGAATGAAATTAATCAGATGCTTGTGAAAATAACTCATTTAATACAAATATAGCAGAAATAAATATAAAAAGAGGGTGGTTTTGTTGGAGAAAGAGCAGTTTGACGTTGTCGGTAAAAGG
>CAYLRQ010000028.1:0-9782 GCA_964386335.1 uncultured archaeon | reverse complement strand
CCCGCAGACGCCCCCCTTAAGAATTTTGGGGAACTCTTGAGTTATTTTCGGGAGTTCCCTTGTGACTCCAAATATTTTTATGAAATAAAGCATTTGGGGTTTCAGAACCACAAATTTTATGGTCTTGATACCGCCGATGATTGGGGAGATGGCGGTATCTGGGCTATTTATAGCCCGAATGATTTGCACCATGTCGGCTGGTTGATAACAACCACAAATCATTGGTGCATACTATCCCCCAGGGGAGAATTAATAGAACGGGACGCCCGTAACCGGGTTTCCCGGTGGTGGGGAGAACCTGCCGTAGCTACTCTAAGACAGAGAAAAATGCTGGCGGATATTATCGCCGGCAAAGTCCCCATTGAGCAAACTGTTTAATAACAATAACATCCCCGTCCGGCGATTAAGCCGGCGGGATCTTTATTTAAAAAGGAAACTAAAAATGGAAACAGAAAAAATAATAACAGATGTATTGCAGGCATTGGCAGATAACGCCATAATATCCGCTCACAACCTGTATAGTAGACGAACACTATTCCCCCCAGAATATGAATCGGATATAATCGAAAATGTAGTCGATGAATTTATCGGCTATATTAACAGCTTCAGGGATGTGGCAATTGACGCAATAAAAAATGGAAACTTTTACCACTTGCGATTTGTTTTATAAACTAAAAAATATTGATGAGGTTAAGGTAGGCGATTACATTTTAGGTTCTGAGAAAACAAAGGCTTATTATCCCAGAGAATACTTCTGCGCCTGTAATCTTTCACCAACACTCCACAAGGTGATAAAAATAAACAAAAAAAGCATTGTAGTTGTTGATATAACTAACAACGAAAAAATCAGGGTGGAAAAAATGTATAATAACAAGGAAGCACTTGTTTGGATACCCTGTGAAAAACTTGCTAAAACAATACGAAAGGAGATGAAATGGAAACAGAAAAAATAATAACAGATGTATTGCAGGCATTGGCAGATAACGCCATAATATCCGCTCACAACCTGTATAGTAGACGAACACTATTCCCCCCAGAATATGAATCGGATATAATCGAAAATGTAGTCGATGAATTTATCGGCTATATTAACAGCTTCAGGGATGTGGCAATTGACGCAATAAAAAATGGAAACTTTTACCACTTGCGATTTGTTTTATAAACTAAAAAATATTGATGAGGTTAAGGTAGGCGATTACATTTTAGGTTCTGAGAAAACAAAGGCTTATTATCCCAGAGAATACTTCTGCGCCTGTAATCTTTCACCAACACTCCACAAGGTGATAAAAATAAACAAAAAAAGCATTGTAGTTGTTGATATAACTAACAACGAAAAAATCAGGGTGGAAAAAATGTATAATAACAAGGAAGCACTTGTTTGGATACCCCGTGAAAAACTTGCTAAAACAATCCGAAAGGAGATGAAATGGAAACAGAAAAAATAATAACAGATGTATTGCAGGCACAAGAATTCTTTCTTAAAATATTTGACATTATAACAAATATTTGTTATATTACCATCTAACACACCATTCACAAGAAAAAGGAGAAATAGAATGGAAAAATTCTTCGTCACTCAATGTGAGGAATGTTTCAGTATTTACGTCACAGAAGAAGAACCATTAGAAGAATGCAATTACGAATTCTGTGAGGCTTCCGATAATGGAATGGCAAATATTGAATATGAGCCGGTATTGGGTTGCCCAGTTTGCAAAGGAAAGCCAACCATAGAACAATATGAAAAAAACATTACCCTAATATTTTGTGATAATTCTAACTGTCCTTTCGATGAAATCAGCGCATATGGTGATACCTTCGAAGAAGCAATCAAAAACTGGAATAACAGGGCTTAAAAATGACATATGTTTATATAATATTCGCAATTTTGATAATTATTTGGGTAATGACACTTAACAAAGAGGACTAAAAACACAAGGAAACGGTGAAAGAAGAAATTAAGAAAGCCAAAGAATTCTGTAAAGAATTTGGAGTAGAGAATTCCGGACCAATCGGAGCAATTTGGATAACGGAAAAAAACGGAAAGGAATTTATTTCTTTCTATTCTAGCCAAATTCAAGGAAACAGAATTGATCTTGAAGTTAAAGATCCAAAAATTTATTTGCTTCTGGGAGAAATTATTCAAAGAAGTTCTGAAGTTTTCTATTTCCTAACAGAAGACAATATCATTGAAATCTGTAAAGATTTGGGAATGAAAACTCAAAATCCTTCAAAATTAATCAAAAGAATCAAAGATGAATTTGAATATTCTGATTGGTATGAAAAACTAACAGAAATAATCAAATCAATAAAACATCTAATAACCTGTTAACAAAATCCCAACCGGACTTCTAAATTCAGAGGGGTCCGGTTGGGAAAAAACTTTACAATTACATTTAGTTTTTTACTTTCAAAAAGATTCTCTTCTCTTTTTTTTATTATTTTTTTCTTGAAAGTAAATAAAATTAATATTTTGAAATAATTTCTGACAATTATAACAAACATCACAAAAAAAGGAAGAATAATGAACGGTATTCTAAACAACAAAAACCAGATTTCACAAGAAGCGATGAAAGAGCTGGAAATTAAAAGAGAAACCTATAAGAATTTAGCAAAAAAAATTAAAGAACTTGAAAAACAAATTATGGAGGCGCTTGATAACGGAAAGAAACCAGCTCCGGGAAATCTAATTTGTTCAATTCGAGAAATTACTCGAAGAACACCAAAGTACAAACAAGAACTCGCAAAACGAATTACCAAAGAAGAAATGGAAGCAATAATTGAAAACACTCCAATATCAATTACACGATCAGTAGTAATTTCACTAACACCAAGAAATATCTAATAACCCATTAACAAAATCCCAACCGGGCTTCTAAATTCGGGATGCCCGGTTGGGAAAAAACTTTACAATTACATTTAGTTTTTTACTTTCAAAAAGATTCTCTTCTCTTTTTTTTATTATTTTTTTCTTGAAAGTAAATAAAATTAATATTTTGAAATAATTTCTGACAATTATTAAAGGTAAAATAAAGGGGAAATTACAATGTTATTAGTATGTTGTAAAAATTGTGGATATATATATGATTACACATACCACGATCCCTGTCCTGTTTGTGGTGGCGGAAATTAAAAAAAACACATAAATAACAATCTTATTGCTTACACAAAAAATTGCATTTGGAGCTAAAATGAAAGATTATTATGAAACCGCATTAATAATTCTGGAAGATTTTTGTGATGAATTACGAAATAAAAGGATCTTCCCTCGATTTAAATGGAAACAAGGTTTACTCAGTTTGCTAAACGCAAAACTTAGACAACAAGTACCGGCGCCGGAACTAATAAAACATCTAAATAATGTCCTAAACGATAAAAGGCTAATAAAACCACTTAAGAAGCCCCCTAAGCCTAGTAAATTATTTCAACACTTCATACCTAAGGGTAGGCGTTTGGTGCTGATAGACGAAGCCGGAGTCCCCAGAAACAAAGAAGAATGGGGATACTTCAACGAAAATGAGGAATTCATCCTTCCAGCTAATATAGACAGTATGTATTACAAATTAAAAGAAGAGGAAATAAACAGAATAATTAAGAAAAAGAGAAATCCGGAACTAGACTTTTATTTTGAACCCACAGGGTATCTTCGAAGTCATTATTCTTTTATATCCGGTGTCTTTAATTCAGAAAACTGTAGATATGAAAAAATTTAAATGATGAAACAAAATCCAACTATAAGAGATAAAAAAGTTTTCCAGCGAATTCGAGAAATTCGAAAAGAGCAGGGATATTCTCAAGAAGAAATTGCGGAATTATCCGGATTGGCACAACCGACAATCTCCAGAATAGAATCCGGAAGAGGTGGCGTTAGAGTAAAAACTTTGGAAAAAATTACAAAAATCCTCGGATTTTCGTTAAAAATTAACAAAAAAATGTAAAAAAATGTAAATTTTTGAGAAAAAGCCAATGAACATACTAAGCACATTTGATGGTATTAGTTGTGGGCAAATTGCCCTAAGAAATCTTGGATTTAGAAGATACCAATATTTTTCTTCAGAAATTGATAAAAATGCCATCAAAGTGACACAACATAGATTTCCAAAGACCATACAATTAGGAGATATTCAGAATGTACATAGCAAAGATCTCCCTAAAATTGATTTATTGTTGGGAGGCAGTCCATGTCAGGGATTTTCTTCTGCGGGGAAAGGACTAAATTTTTCCGATCCTCGAAGCAAGTTATTTTTTGAGTTTTTGAGATTAAAGAAAACGCTAAACGCTAAATATTTTTTATTAGAAAATGTAAAAATGAAAAAAGAATGGGAAAATATTATTACCAATTTGATGGGGGTAGAACCTATTCGGATTAATTCCGCAGACTTTTCAGCCCAAAATCGAATAAGATTATATTGGACTAATATTCCTTTCAATCCTTTTATAAAAAAAGACCAATCTGTTATAAGAGATGTTATTCCAACAGTTCTAAAAAATAAATACATTATTCATCCTCGAAGGAAGGTTATAGTGCTACCACATAAAAAAAGTAGAAAAACGGTTGGATATATTGGGACACCAGCACAAGCATGTAAAATCTATTCAATAGATGAAAAGGGAGTTACTCTCTGTGCGACAGGTGGGGGTTTAGGAGGAAAAACTGGCTTATACGCAATCCCACTATCACTTATTGAAATATATTCCAAAGATCCCAAAATTTTCACTTTTTACGCTTACAAATCGAGAGAATGTTGTGTTATTGCTAAACCACCACCAGATATGTGTGAAAAACTTCAGACTATACCTCTGGACTATACAGCCGGACTATCAGATAACCAAAGATATTTACTAATAGGAAACGGATGGACGATAAAAGTAATTGAACACCTCTTAAAACCGCTAAAAAAGGAATTTAATAGAAGCCTGATGAAATAATTTTTAAACCGTTATCAAAATTACAACAAAAAGGCAAAAGATGATAAATCAAGGTCTTTTTTCTTCCCAAAAATTAGATTGGGAAACTCCGAATAATTTTTTTAGGGAATTAGACAAAGAATTTAATTTTACTTTGGATTGTTGCGCAACAAATGAGAACGCTAAAGTAAGCAAGTTTTTTTCTCCCAAAGATGATGGATTGAAACAATCATGGGCTGGCGAAAGAGTGTTTATGAATCCTCCCTATGGTAGAGAAATAAAAAAATGGGTTAAAAAAGCTTTTGAAGAAAAAGAAAGGGCAGAATTAATTGTTGGATTATTACCAGCTCGCACTGATACTAATTATTTCCATGATTACATTTATCATAAAGCGGAAATCAGGTTTATTCGGGGAAGACTAAAATTTGGAAATGGAAAAGGAAGCGCCCCCTTTCCCTCAATGATAGTAATTTGGAAAAAACACTAATAACAAACATCACTAATATTCCAACAATTGTTGGAAATGTTGGAAATGTTGGAACATTGAAAGATACTTATAAAAGAGGTATGTAATGAAGACTTTTGATCATAAACTACTACCACCAGAAATACAATATGGCTTATCTTTAGCTTGGAAAGCGACACAGAACGCCAGAAAGATAAAAGAAACCGGAACTACTGTGGGAGCTTGCGCCGGGTATAAAGATATAGCGACCGGAAAGATGATCTACGCCACTGGGTGTAATATTGAACATAAATATCGCTGTCACGATATACATGCAGAGGTGAACGCAATCTCCAATCTAATTAACAACAATGGACGACAAACCCCCTTAGAATTTATTATTATTGTTTCTAAAAGGGAACAATTCACCCCTTGCGGTGGATGTATGGATTGGATTATGGAAATAGGGGGACCAACCTGTAATGTAATTATACAAGGAATCTCCCCCAAAGAAAAAGTTAATTTTTATTTAGCGCAAGAATTAATGCCCTATTATCCAAAATAAAGGAGAAAAAAAATGATTACCAGAATCAAAGAAGCTTGGAATATCTTAAGTTATAATGATCGAGCTCGTCTTATGGCATTGGGCTTCCTAGCTTGTATTGCAATATGCTTTATTACAATATTAATTTTACTTATGGTAATACTATGATAGAACAATTAAAACAAACCGGAATCCCAGAGCAATATTTATCTCTGGAAATATGCCCAAAATTAAAGAGAATCTTTGATAATAATACTCTAACAATAAAAGATTTTCTTTTCAAAAAAGAAGATTTGGCAATCATCTTCACAGACAAAAAAGAGGGACCTAAAAACGCTATGCAAATCGCTTCGGCTATTTTCCGAGCGATTATTAAAAACAAATTCCCACTTAAGCGCAAAATCAAATATATAGATTGCGCTTTGCTTTCATATGAAATTCAAAGACGTATTGATAATTGGGAAGAGATCAAAGATAGTGATTTCCTTATTTTTGATAATCTTTTCTTATTAGACGCTTTCGATCTAAAATTAATAACACCTTTAATTTCTTATCGAAAAAAATGGGAATTAAAATCAATTTATATTATACACAAAGGAATTAATGAAATAACACAGCAACATCCCCCCTTAAAAATGATACTTACCGATTTATTAACCATTAACTTCTAAAAATTATGAATGATTTTGATAAAACCAAAGAAGATCTAATAAGAGAGCTCCGGCAAGCTAAAAAAGATTTGGCGGAACTGCGTAAAGAAAAAACCACCAAACTTCTTCCCCACGATAAAGAAATAGAACAAGTTGTTTTGGGAAGTGTTTTAGTGGATAATACGGCGTTACATTTTGTGGGACAATATCCCACAGAAATATTTTGGGGAAAACCCCACCAAATTATTTTTGAAGCGATAAAAAAACTTCTCAAAGAAAAGAAACCGGTTGACATTGTAACCGTAACAGACAAACTAAAAAGTATGAGACAATTGGATGAGGTTGGAGGAGCTTATTATATTACTCAGTTAACAGATATGGTTTCCTCCACTGCTTCTCATAAATATTACACTTCATTACTCTATTCCAAATATTTGCTTCGAGAAGTTATCAAAAAGAATAGTGTTATTCGGGAAGAAGCCTATGCCCCTGATGGAAAGATTTCCAACATTTCCAACATGCTTCGAGAAACGCTTCTAATGTTATCCACCACCACTAAAGAGGGTGGTATAATAACTCCCCAAACGATTAAAAAATATCGTATGGAAGGGCTTAAAACAAGAAGAAACACCAATAGAATTTTAACCGGATATCCCACTTTCGATAAACGATTATCAGAAGGCTTCGTTTTCCCCTATGTAACAATTTTAGCAGGACCAACTTCTGGAGGAAAAACCGCAACCAAAAACAATTGGAGCATAAAGCAATTAGAAGAAGGTTGGGCAATTCTTTCCTTTGTCCCGGAAATGGGATTTATGGGAGAAATGGACAGAATACAAACAATCACAACAGGAATTCCCCTAAGAGATATAAAAAATATCAGATATTGGGAAAAAAAAGATCCACGAGCGATAAGTCTAAAAGAGAATCTGGAATACATAGAAGCCAACTGGAAATTTTACCTTGATGGGATGAGAGGACAATCTTTACAAGGAATTTTTAATAAAATTCTGGATCTAAAAAATCAAGTGGGACAATTGGATATAATCTATATTGACACTTTTAAAAAAATTCCGGACGTGACAAAAGCCCAAAAAGATCAGAACGAAATTAGCGAAATACTACACCAAATAGAAGCCTTTGCGGAAGAAGCCCAAGTGCATTTTATCCTACTAAATCAATTCAATCGAGATATTATCCGGCGTAGTCGAAGTAAACACATTCCCGCTATTGGAGACATTGAATTTGGTTCTGCCCACGAACATAGCGCACATAATATAATAGCGGTGGAACGAAATCGAACTTGGGATCACGAAAGCGTAGACGATACTATTCGCTGGTGGATTCTAAAACAAAGAGATGGAGAAGCAGGGGGACCTCCCACAGAATTACTTTGGAATGGTGCCACTACAACAATCACTGATCCTACCTTAGCAGAACCTAAAAAAACCAGTATGGATAAAATAACTCTTAATCTGGAAGAATTACAATAGGAGAAAAAATGAATAAAATTCAAGAAAAAACAAAACATCAAAAAAAGCCCATTTCCATCCAAAAAAGTTCGGATAAAGAAGAATGTTGGAAAGAATACGATGAAGCTGGAAATTTAATACACTATAAAGATTCATTAGGCAATGAATGGTGGATGGAATACGACAAAGCTAGAAGAATAATCCATTACAAAGGCTCAGATAATTTTGAATGGCGCCGAGAATATGATGAAACCGGAAAAATAACCCACTACAAAAGTTCAGATAATTTTGAATGGCGCCGGGAATATGATAAAGAAGGCAATGAAATAATTCACGCTAAAGCTAAAATAGGCTGGGAATATTGGCGAAAATATGACTTAGCCGGTAATGTAATTCCCTTTCCAGATTTGGAAAATCTCTGATATTAATAAAAATGTTTCTTTTAAAAAAAAGGAGTTGGAAAAATGGAAACAAGTCAATTTTGGTATGCTATAACAATGACACATGAAGAAAATATTGAATCACATGGCTTAAAATTTCAAGCAAACGCTACAATCGATCACGTAGTATCGTATTTTATTGAAAAAGAAAAAATTTTATTAAACGCCTACCCAATCTCCGAAGAAACCTTCAAAAAAATATAATAATATCTCGAAAGTAACACTCATTTAATTAAAAACAGGAGAAAAACCTTGAATAGCAAAAAGAATAAAACTGAAAGCAAGGATAAAATCAGTATGATGATATTCCAAGAAATAAATAATAAAAAAGAAAAAACTAATTCCCTCTTGGTAGAAATTATAAGAGAACTGATTAAAATCAAAATAGCTATTGCTGAAAATATGGAAGAATTGGTGTCCCGAACTGATTCCCTAAAAAGTATCGATAAAATCGCAAAAATAATGACGGAACTACAAATCACCACAATCAAAGACCAAATAGCGACCGAAATCTTGGAAAATACTTTAACAGAGAAAGAAAAAGAAATGTGGAAGGAAAAGACCAAAGAATTAACACAAGAGCTACAATCTGGAGGAAAAGAAGAAGAACATTCCTCAAATTTTATCGATTTTACGGTCTGACAGCCTTTCTAACGGGCGATCTCCCTTTGGGTAGTATGATGATACCCCCTGACAGAGAAAAGGGCAGAGAAGGGCTTTTTCAGAATTTTCGAGAAAAATGTATTTTTTTTCCAAAAAAAAGGTGCAGGGACTTGACTTTTAAAAAAAAATTGCTTATATTAGAGACGCACCCTTCATAAGGGGTCGGAAGAAGAACTTCGGCGAAGGGTGTGGGGCTGCATACCCGATTCATACCCGCAAGACATGGGATAGAGATTTTGAATCTGGTACAAAGTCCTGTTTGACCCCTTGGTTCTTTTCCAGTGATTTCGCACAGGCGCCAAGCCATTGAAGACATTCTAGGCGTTCAGTAAATCGGATAAGACCTGTAACCAATAATCCGCTGGACGGATTGAAATCTTAGAAGAACCAAGATATAATTCGTGGGAGCTCCTTGTCAAAGAAAAATGACAAGGGCAAGCAATGAACGGCATTCTGTTAGACAAAGAAAAGACCTTATTCAAGAAATATCTTCTGTCTAAATTTCAGAATGGATCTTCCTCCCGGGGTAACCTGGTAAGGCTCTGATTAAGCCATGACTGTGCTGCAGTGAGGAAGGCGAATTATAGGAGAGGCGTAGTAGCCGACAGGACAACATATTCGTTCTTAGAGCACTCTTTTCCCCGCAATGGGGGGGGGTAAGGG
>CAYLRQ010000027.1:1415-10162 GCA_964386335.1 uncultured archaeon | reverse complement strand
TCAGGCACAGATTTTCTCCGAAGCAGAACCAAACGGAAAAATATTTGAAAAGAAATTAATTTAAAGTTTTTTTATATAATTATGGCTAAAGAAAATAATTATTGGCTGGATAGCATAATGGGAGAGAATTATTTTACTTATATGAATAGACTAAAATGGGTATATGAAGAGACGAAAAAATGTGTTAAAGATTTGATGGGGAAACCAGAACTAGTAGAAAAAAATACAGAATTCGAGATAATGTTAAAGACTTTAGAATCATATCAACCTAGAATTATGTCGATTAAAAGAGATGATGAAAGGTGGAAAGATGAATATGACGAGATTCTTCGTGATTTAGATGATATAGGTTCAAAAATAATGGAGTATTATCGTCAATTGGCGGAGTAAAATACACCTAAATTTAAAATTCTATAAATAATTATGGATAATAAAGAAGAAATTGAAAAGGAAATTGAGAAAGTAAATAGGATTATATACACAATTTGTAGCTTAGAAAAAACTACTGATTCATTAATACAAACAAGAGAAATTGCATTAAAAAATATCTATGAAAGATTTGAAGATTACTATACCGAGATGAAGAAAAAAATTATGGAATTACCAGAAAAAGAAAGAGAAGATTATATAAAAATATTAGATAGACAAAAAACAAAGTTAGAAAACTTGAGTACTAAACCTATTTGTTATTTTTTACCTACAGATTGCCATAAAGCACATATGTATGCATAGAACTTAATTAATAGATTTTATCAGAAATTATAGAGAATAAAAACAAACATAAAGAATTTTATGTTTATAGAACTGGAAAAAGCAATTAAAAAAATAAAAAGAGAAAATTATAAAAAAGTTCTTGTTCAGGTCCCAGAAGGTTTAAAAACAAAAGTTGTAAAAATTGCTGAAGAAATAGAAAGGGAAACCAAAGCCCGGGTTTTTATTTCTGCGGAATTCTGCTATGGAAGTTGCGATTTGCCTTTGGAGGAAGCAAGTGTTTTAAAAGTTGATGCAATTGTTCATATTGGACACTCCGATATTGGTGTTAAAACAAAAATCCCTGTTTTTTATGTTCCCGTTTATTTTGATTTAAAAATTCCGGAAAAACTAAAAAAGGAGATTTCAAAAATAAAAGAAAAAAAACTCTCAATTTATTCTTCAGAACCTTTCAGAAAAGTTCTCGATGATTTGGAGAAATTTTTGTTGAAAGTTGGAAAAGAAGTTATAGAAAAGAAAATTATTTTGGGTTGTTCTGATATTGAGCAAAAAGGAGAAGCGAACGTCTTTGTTGGTTCTGGAAAATTCCATCCTCTTGCCTTGCATGGAAAAACCTATTTCTTGAATTTGGAGAAAAATAAATTAGAAGATATGACAGAAGAAATTGAAAGAGAGGAGATGAAAAAACAGGCAAGAATTTCAAAATTCAAAGAAGCAAAGAAAATCGGAATCTTAATTTCAACAAAACCAGGGCAGTTTTATAAAGATTACGAAAAAATCAAAGAAAAACTTGAAAAAGAGGGAAAAGAAGCAAAGATTGTAATTATGGATGAAATAAAAAATGAAAAGTTAATTGGCTTGGATTTTGATGCCTATCTAAACACGGCCTGTCCAAGAATTTTGGATAATCATTTTGATAAATTGATAATTAATCGAAAAGATTTATTTTAATTATTTTATGGTTACAATAGAAGAAGAGGCAATAAAATTGTTTGAACAAGGAAAAAAACCGGAGGAAGTTCATAAAATTCTTATTGAGATGGGAATTAAAGCATCTATATCCACAATTGAAACTTATAATAGACTTTGGAGGAATGGTTATGAAAGTCAATCTGCATATCTAGACGATTTGGCAAGGAAGAAGGGGTCTGAAAGTTGGCCTGAATACCGAAAACATTTATTAAGGAAAAATGGATTTGAAAAGTATTCTGAACAGAGTAAGTATTCAAAAGATCCGTACTTCAAAGAGATTTGTGATTCAAATGGGTCAGATGAAATAAATAATGGGTATATAATAAAAGATCAAGACTCCAAAGAGATTTGTGATTCAAATGGGTCAGATGAAATAAATGATAATCCTTATATTTTGATGTCAAAAATTTTGGAGATGAAAGCTAAATCAGAAGACATAACAGAAACAAACGAATATAAAAAATTAAAAGAAATACTTGAAAATATGAAACCAAAAGAAAGACTAAAATATATTGGAAAATTAAGAAGAGGTATAAAAATTCTTAAAAAGAGGAGGTCTAGAGATTCTTAAAGGATTAGAAAAATAGATTATGGTAACGTCTCCCTTCTCTATTCTGTTTGAAATATTTTTTGTGATTCTTTATAATACAATTAATACAATTATTGTTGTTTCTAGGTTGTTTATAGAGTTGGTTTATTCTCTCGGTTATGGGATTTCTGTTGCCGGTCCTCTTGGAATTATTCTTGCTTTTGTTGTTTTATTTCCTTTAACATATTTTCTGGCAAAATTTTTCTTCGGTAGTGTGAAAATCGCCTTGATATCTTTCTTCATTTTGTTTCTGTTATTTATTTTTATTTTTGTGATTATCTAATTCATAACTCTCATATATATTAAACGAAATGCCGATTGATGAAAATGCAATATTTGAACATAATGATTTGATAAAATTATGCTATTTAATTTTTATTTTTTATAATTATGCCAAATTTTGTTTATAGGGGGAAAAAGGTGGCGGAATTAAGAAGAGAGGAATTTATAGAACTATTGCCTTCCAGAGAAAGAAGAAAATTTAAAAGAGGTCTTACAGAACAGGAAAACAAATTGCTTTTAAAACTGAACAAATTTAAGGATCAAAAAGGAAAAAAATTTATCAGAACACATTGCAGAGATATGGTCATCCTACCCGAGATGATAGGTCATAGAATTGGAGTTCACAATGGGAAGGAATTTATTCCCATTGATATAAAGGAGGAAATGGTTGGCCATCGTCTGGGAGAATTTGCCTTAACAAGGAAAAAAGTTCAACACGGCGCTGCAGGAATCGGAGCATCAAGAGGAACAAAGTTCTCTGCAAGCAAGAAATAAGTTTATTTCTATTTCGAATATCTATATAATTTAATTTTTCAAATGATTTGTGGGGATAAAAATAAATCCGTCATTTATAACGAGGTGAATTTCTTTTGAATAGTCCCGCTTCTGCACTTGAGAATATGAGAAAAATTTGTTTGTAATAGAAAAGCAGATGAATATAAATTCTTCTGATATTTTCAAATATCCTGAAAAATGAAAAATATTATTCTTTGGCAAATCCGGGTATTTTAAAAATTTTTTAATTTAAAGTTTAAAATATAATATAAATAATGTACAAGATAAGTGAAGTTGAATTTTCTTTGTTATCTCCGGCACAAATAAGAAAATTAAGTGTTGTTGAAATAACGAGGCCAGAGTTATATGATGCCGACGGTTATCCCGTAGAGCATGGAATAGTAGATCCAAGAATGGGTGTTATTGATCCCGGAGTTGCTTGCAGAACCTGCGGATATAGAATCGGAGAATGCATGGGACACTTCGGACATATAGAATTGGTAAAACCCGTTGTGCATCCGGTCCTCGCCTCAAAAATTTATATGTTATTGCAGGCGACTTGTGAAAAATGTGGAAGGATTCTCGCTCCCACAGATATAAAAGGTTTGGGCAAATGTGCAAAAAATGCGCAGGAGAAATGTCCTTATTGCGGAGAAAAACAAAAAAAAGTTAAATTTGTTAAACCAACAACTTTTATTTTGGGTAAGAAAGAATTAACCGCCGAACAGGTGAGAGAATGGCTTGAAAAAATTGCCGATGAAGATCTTGAAAGATTGAATTTCAAGGGAGGCAGACCTGAATGGATGATTATAACCATCTTGCCCGTACCTCCAATGACAATGAGACCGTCAATTGTTTTGGAAACGGGTGAAAGAAGTGAAGATGATTTAACCCACAAACTTGTTGATATTGTGAGAATTAATGAACGACTGAAAAGAATTTTAGAAATTGGTGCTCCAGATTTTTTAATAAGTGATATAATAGAACTCTTACAATATCATGTTGCCACATATATAAAAAATGATTTGGCTAATGTCCCGCCGGCGAGACATAGAAGCGGAAGACCTCTAAAAACACTTGCCCAAAGATTGACGGGAAAGGAAGGCAGATTTAGATTTAATTTGACCGGAAAAAGAGTAAATTTCTCAGCAAGAAGTGTAATTTCTCCAGACAACTTTATTAATTTAAACGAAGTTGGTGTTCCAAAAATTATTGCAAAAACCCTGACAATTCCAGAGAGAGTTACAGAGAACAACATAGAAGAAATGAAGAAATTGGTTTTAAATGCTGATAAATATCCCGGCGCAAATTATGTCATACGCACAGATGGATTAAAAAAGAAAATCACCAAAGAAACAAAACAGATGATAGCAGAAGAAATTATTCCTGGGTATGTTGTTGAAAGACATTTGCAAGATGGAGATTGGGTTATATTTAACAGACAACCAAGTTTGCATAGAATGTCAATGCTGGCTCATAAAGTTAAAGTGATGGATGGAAAGACATTTAGACTTCATTTGGCTGTTACCACACCTTACAACGCAGATTTTGACGGAGACGAGATGAATCTGCATGTGCCACAAACGGAAGAAGCCAGAGCAGAACTAAAATATTTAATGGATGTAAATAAACACATCAGATCTCCAAGATACGGTTTACCAATCATAGGTGCAAAACATGATCATTTAATGGCGACTTATTTTTTAACAAAAGACGGCATTAAATTATCAAAAAATGAAGTCGCAAATTTATTGATGTCTACAAATATAGACGTAGAACTTGATAAAGATATTTATTCTGGAAAAGAAGTATTTTCATTTCTGCTGCCAAAAATAAATTTTGAAGGCAAAACAAAAACCGGAGAAAAAGTTATAATCAAAGATGGGAAGTTAGTAGAAGGATATATAGATGAAAATGCAATTGGTGCAGAAAAAGGAGAACTATTGAACAAGATAGAATTATTATGCGGAAGCGATGAGGCTGCTAAATTTATCGAAAATGTGGTTAAATTGGGCTTAAATTTTATGACAACACATGCATACACAATTTCATTAAGAGATTACTTTTTGCCGGAAGATGAGAAAATTGAAAAAATTGTTTTAAAAGACATAAATAATTACATTCAGAATCCGTCTGAGGAAACACAATCTAAATTGGAACAAATACTCAAAAAAATAGAAAAAGTGGTAAAAGAAAATTTATCCAAAGATTCAAATGCTCGAATAGCGGCAGAGATAGGCGCAAGAGGAAGTTTGATTTCTATATCTCAAATTGTCGGCGTAATTGGCCAGGAGAAATTAAAAGGAGAAAAAATAAACAGAGGATATAATAAGAGAACTTTGCCTCATTTCAAAAAAGATGATGTAAATCCCGTTGCTTACGGATTTGTAAAGAAGGGATATAAAAAAGGAATTTCTCCTACAGATTTCTTCTTTGATGCAATGCATGGAAGAGAAGGTTTATCAGATACTGCACTTAAAACAAAACATTCCGGTTATTTAGAAAGAAAATTAGTTAATTGTTTGCATGATTTAGTAGTTATGCCAGATTCTACGGTTAGAAACGAAAAAAATCAGATAGTGCAATTCGTTCCATTTGAAAATGATCTTAATCCATGGAAAGTTAATAAAGGTAAAATTGAAATTGAAGAATTATTATGACGGAAGAAATAAAAAGAAGGTTTGAGGAATATTGTGTCGAACACAAAATAAGTGGAGAGAAGAAAAAAGAACTGAAAAACAAATTGGAGAAATTAATAGAAAGATCAAAATTTGAACCTGGAGAATCTTTGGGAATAGTTACAACGCAATCTTTGTCAGAACCCGCTACGCAAATGACGATGAGAAGTTATCACTTTGCTGCATCTGCCGGCATAAGAATGGTTTCTGGTTTACCGAGATTGATAGAACTTTTTGACCTCAGAAAAGATATAGATAATGTAACAACTGTATATCTACTTGAAAATTCAAAGGAAAAAGCAGAAAAACTTGCAACAGAAATCGCAGAATCTAAACTGGAAAATGTAATTTCAGATATAGATTATGAACTTCTGGATTCACGGGTAAAAGTCAGTCTGGATAAAGCGTCTCTGGATAAATTATATCTAACTCCGGAAGAAATAATAACCGGCGTCATCAAGAAATTTGTAAAGAAATATAAAAGCAGTTTATCCAAAAATAAAATTTATTTTGAAGATGTTAAAAGTTATTCTGAATTCAGAATTCTTAAGCAAAAATTATTGAATTTGCACATAAAAGGAGTCAAAGGAGCAAAGGAAACCCTCATTTTAAATAGAGATGGAGAATGGATTATACAGGTTAGAGGTGGAAGTTTCAAAAAGATAATCTCTCTGGAAAATGTAGATTCTACAAGAACTACAACAACAGATGTTGAAGAAATTTGTGATGTTTTGGGAATAGAAGCGGCAAGAACTATGTTAATTAATGAAATTAAAAAAACACTGGAAGAACAGGGTATTGAAGTCGATCCAAGATATATTGGAGTCGCAGCGGATGTAATGTGTGCTAATGGCAAAGTTGAAGCGATGAGCAGATATGGGATTATGAAATATAAAAGCAGTGTATTAACTAAGCTGAATTTTGAAGAAACTGTAAAATTGCTTTTTGATTCCGCAATATTAAACCGAAAAGATAAATTAAATACTGCTATGGCTAATCTAATGATAAATCAATTAAGTCCAATAGGGACTGGAACAGTGAAATTAAGATGGAAATTATAGAAAAAATAAAAAAAGATCACGGGATAAATGATTTGAAAAAAGAGTTCAATGAAGGAAAACTGGTCCTTGGAATAAGAGAAACTCTAAAACTCACGAAAAAAAATAAAATAGAAAGGATTTATTTATCTACCACGGCACCAAAATACATAGTTAATCGGGAAGAATTTAAAAAAGTAGAAATAAACAGATTGGACATAGATGCTGTTGGTTTGGGTAAATTGCTTGGTAAAAATTTTCCGGTTTCAGTGGCAGGTGTGTTAAAATGAGTTTCACAAAGATGTTTTGGTTTTTGCAAGGGATTGAAAATGAGAACCTTCGATAAAAATAGTCTGCATTTCATCTCATTATTTGAATTGGTTACTGGAGTTGCTCCTATAGACTGCGTAATTAAAGATATTATTTATTTTGTCGTGCCGAAAGAAAAAATAAATATTGTTTTGGCAAAAGGCAGAAAAAAGATAAAAACTCTTGAAAAACATATTGGAAAACAGGTTATAGTTTATCCCTACTTTAAAACAAAAGAAGAATTTATAAAGGGAGTGATTTCAGATAGAGTAAAAATTAAAGATTCGGATAATTCATTAAAAATATTTATCAACAGACTGGATAACAAGAAAGTTAAGAGAGACCGAGAAGCCATTACAAGTTTTTTAAAGAGAATCTATAACGTTGAAAATGTTCTGTTCAGATTTTAATAAAATCTTGTTGCGTCTCTTAATAAAAGGTTCAAATGAAATATTTGGATAAAATCGAGAAATTTCTTTTTAATTAAAATATATAAAATATATTAATTTATAATGGGAACATTTAATGCTAGAAAATTGAAAGAGAAAAGAAAAAAAATGAAAAGAAGCAAGAGAGGTTATAAGGTAAAAGCTTTAGGATTACGTAAGAAAATGGACCCTCTGGAAGGTTCTCCTCAGGCGAAGGGGCTTGTTTTAAGCAAGAGGCAATTAGAACAAAAACAACCCCATTCTGGTATGATTAAATGTGTTAGAGTAAAATTAATTAAGAATGGAAAAGAAGTTACAGCGCATTTGCCGAGGGATAAAGCAATAAATCATGTTCAGGAACATGATGAAGTAACGATTGAAGGAATTGGAGGTTCGCAGGGAAAAGCTGTAGGTTCAATTCCTGGTGTTAGATATAGGGTTTGCGCCGTAAATGGAATAAGTCTGGAGATGCTTAGAACAGGAAGAAAGCAGAGAGCTACGAGATAAAAATAAACTTAATTTTATTTAAGTATTTTTCTTCTACTAGTTATGGCTAAAAAGAGAAGAAAATTGGAGAAAAAAAATGAAGAAGCAAAGTCAGAAGAAGTTTCAGTAAAAGAAGAAAATCCAAAAGAAAAAGAAGGAATACGGAAATACATTGGAATGTTTGTTAGTGGTTTGATTATTGGATTAATTATTGGTGTAGCATTGTTAAGTTCATTTTATGTAGAAAATAGGTCAACAACAATAAGTGCAAAAGAAGCCGGACAAAAAGCAGTTGATTGGATATCCAATTATGCTGTTCGTCCTGGAACAAAAGTTGAATTGATAAATGTTACTGAAGTGGATGGCGAAGGGATCTATAAACTATCTATAAATTTATCTGTGGGAAATGCTTCTCAAGTTGTCCAGTCATATATAACAAAAGATGCAAAATATCTATTTCCTCAAGGAATTCCAACAGGAGAATTTGTAGAATTGAAAAAAGAGGTAGAACAACAACAGAATAAAAAACAGGAGCAGAAATTAGAAATTCCAAAATCTGATACACCCAATGTAAAGTTATTTGTGATGAGTTACTGCCCTTACGGTCTGCAAGCGGAGAAAGCATTTTTGCCGGTTTATAAATTGTTAAAGGATAAAGCAGATATGACCATAAATTTTGTGAGTTACGCAATGCATGGGAAAAAAGAATTGGATGAAAATTTGAGACAGTATTGTATCCAATTAGAGCAAGATGATAAAT
>CAYLRQ010000027.1:0-1315 GCA_964386335.1 uncultured archaeon | reverse complement strand
AAATGCCTTGAAGAAGCAAAAATAGACAAAACTAAACTAAACTCCTGTATAGCTAAAGTTGACAAAAAATACAATATCACAGAGATGTACAATAATAGAAGCACCTGGGTAAGTGGAATGTTTCCCAGATTCAATGTTGAAGCGGATTTAAACACTAAATATGGCGTAAGAGGTTCGCCAACTTTGGTAATCAATGATAAAGTTGTATCTATTAATCGTTCACCGGAAGCATATAAAGAAGCAATTTGCTCGGCATTTACCAATCCTCCAGAAGAATGCAATCAAAAACTTTCAGAAAGCCCAACCTCTCCGGGATTTGGCGGAGGTGTAGGAAGTTCTTCAGGAGGACAGTGCAATTAATTTAATTTTTATTTCTTTATTTTTTAAAAAGAAAAGAATTTTTGTTAATCAGACATCTAATTTGATTCAAACTTTCTTTTTAAATTATTTAAAACAATAAAATGCTTATGGGTAAGAGAATTATTGTCAGGAGAAGAGGTAAAGGAAGTTCCACTTATAGAGCAAAAGGCAAATTGGAATTAAAATTACCAAAAAAAGAAGGAAAGGCAAAAGTTGTTGATATTCAACACATATCCGCCAGAAATACCCCAATTGCCAAAATAAGATTTGAAGACGGAACCATAAGTTTTATTGCCGCGCCAATTGGTTTGTCAACGGAACAAACCATAGATATTTCTCCAAATGCGGAAGTTTCTACCGGGAATATTTTACCTCTATCTAAAATTCCAGAAGGTTATCCCGTTTATTTTATCGAATCTGTTTACAAAGACGGAGGAAAATTCTGCAGATCTTCAGGTTCCTTCGCAATTGTAAAATCACATGAAAAAGATTATGCTTTTCTGGAATTTCCCTCAAAAAAAATAAAAAAACTAAAGGGGAATTGCAGAGCAATTGTTGGAAAACCTGCAGGATTTGCCAGAAACACAAAACCTTTCTTAAAAGCTGGAACTAAATGGAAAGTTATGAAATCTAAGGGAAAACTTTATCCGAGAACTTCTGGAAGTAAAATGAATCCAGTTGACCATCCATTTGGAGGTAAAACAAAACCTGGAAAGTCAACTTCTGTATCAAAGAATGCGCCTCCGGGACAAAAAGTTGGTTCTATTGCTCCAAGAAGAACGGGAAAGAAAAAGAAATAAGGATGCTTTCAAATTTTTAATAAATATTTATAAAAAATTGTGCGTTTCGTTTGCATTGAAAAATTGAAAGATTATTATTGAGTTATATTTAAAATTAGATATGGAACCGATAGAAATCGTAAAAAAACAATCAAAAATAAAGGAGTTCAATCCAG
>CAYLRQ010000026.1:0-10441 GCA_964386335.1 uncultured archaeon | reverse complement strand
AGAGAATTCTACATGAAATGATTAGAAGATATTTTATTGACAAAGATTAAATAAACTCTAACATGTTTAGTTATTAGTGGATGATTTGAGAATATAATCAAAGCATTTATACTCTTTTTAATAACTATTATAATGGAAGAATTTAATATTGTAATTGAAAGAGGGGAAGACGAATATTATATAGGCAGTGTTATAGAGTTGCCTGGTTGCCATTCCCAAGCAAAATCTATAGATAAACTTATGGAAAGAATGAAAGAAGCTATAGAATTATATCTTGAAGTAGAAAGAGATATAAAATCACCGCAATTCATTGGAATCCAAAAACTACGCCTTAAACCTGTTAGACTTCCTTCATCAGCTTAACAAATTCTTCTCTTGATAGATTAATTTCTTTTATAATTTTTCTTAGCAAGCTTCTATCAATTTTTTCGTTAGGGTGTACTGGAACAACTACTCTCCTGCCATCAGGATGTTTTAAAAATACATGACTTCCTTTTTGTCTAATAACTTGAAACCCAATTTTTGAAAGAATTTTGATTACTTTTATTGCTGGTAAAGGTTTTAGTTTTGTCATAATTATTCTATTATTCTTAATAACAGTATAATAATCATCCGTCACTTTATAAATAAATGAATTGCATAATTATAGATAATTGTTTCGCTCCAACAAAGTACTAGATAAACATATTCTTTAGCTAAATAGAGGCTTTATTAGAACTCAGAAAAGATTCAAAAGTATCAATTATAAAAAATTTAAAGAAGGAGTCAAACAAACTCGGACAATTTCTTCAAAATTCTTAATTTTCTCTGATCTCCGATTTTTGCGTTCTCAACGGCACTTTTCAGAATATTTGCCGATTCTCTCATTTCTTTTTTCTGAACCATCCAGGGTTTCCCCGCCTTCGTTCCATAAGCATAGCAGAATTTTATTGGGTCTTTCCAGGATAAATTGGAACCATAAACCAGATTTGCAACAAAGGCAAGACCTCTCATTGTTGATGGACCAATTCCTTTTGAACACAAGAACTCTTCAAAGGTTTTAACATTGTTTGCAACTTCCATTGCTTTTGCATTTAATTTTTCCGGGAATTTCAAATAGTAAGGCAGTTCGATTATTTTCTTCTCTTTGAAATTATAAAGATTTGTCTGGGAAGTTCCTCTGTTTAATTTGAGAAATGTCTTTGCAGTTTTTTCTCCTTCCCTTGCCAAGTCCAGAATTAATTTCCTTGTTTCTTCTTCATTTTCTTTTGTCAAGTCCAGAACAATTTTTTCCTTTCTTCCAGCAATGTTGCTCTCCGCAATAGAAGATGGATTAAACCAATGATATCTTCTAACCATACCTTCTCTTAAATTCATTCCCTGATTTATTATTGATGTGTTTCCCTTTTCATCAAGGATGAATGAATGAAAATATAAAGAATATGAATCCTGAACAGCTACATTGTCAACTTTTGAAATTAATTTTGAATTGAAGATTAAATTCTGAATTTTCTTGTCACTTAAATTGAATATTTCTCCCAATCTTTCTAATTCTTTTGGAGTTCCCAAACTTTCTTTTCCCTTTCCTCCAGCAATTTCAATTCCCAAGTTTTTATCTTTTATTCCATCTTTTATCGCTTTAATTACAACCGTAGTCATCCCGGAAAACTGATATTCAAAACCAAAACAGCAGGCAAGACATTGATACCATAAGGGATTTGAAAATCTTCTAATAACTTCCTTTGTTCCAAATTCATTCACTAAAGCCTCGATTAAAGGTTCTGCCAGCAAAACCATCTCTTTGTAATGGGGAATAGGTCCCTGAGCAAGTCTCAATTCGGCAACACCCGTCTTTTGCATAAAAATTCTTTTGCTTAAAATTAGAGTATATTTTAATAATGAAAGGAGATTTATATATAGATTTCGCCGTTGCAATTTTCTTGTTTGTTTTTGCATTTGTCTCGATTTTTTATTATTTTACTTCTCAGACGGATTTAAAAATTCAAACAGAAAAAATGCAGACCGCTAAATTAAAAATCCAAAATCTTTTTGATTCTCTGCCAAGAGAATTGGTTGAAAAAAGAATTATTTTGGTTCCCGGTTCTGGAACAAATGAATGTATTAATCTTTCCAATTATGATCTAGATCTAATAATGGACGAAAATAATAATGTTATTTGTTTTGACAAAAATTTAAAGGGATTTGTGGCAAATGTTTCAACCAGCAAATTTTATCTCTACTCAACAAACGCAGATATAACAAAAAAAACTTGCGAAATCCGGCACTTCAGCGACAGAATAGAAGAAAAAATTTCCTCCCCAATTTATGAAGAGTTTTTTATAAATTTGCCAAAGACAAATAAAACAGGAAACTACTGCGACATAAAACCGGTTTTGATTTTCTCTGGAAACGGATTAAAGAAAGAAAAGATAAAAATCTGCATCAACTAAAAAACAGCAAATGAAGCCAGAACAATATATTTAACTATATAAAATATGCTTAAATCTAAAATTATAATTACCGGAATATATTTAATTCCGGCAATTTCTTTCCCTTCCTTTACCAATCCTATCAGAATACCCCCAAAAATAGCAGAAAGACACATCAACGAAATAGAATAATGCAAAAGAAACTCTTTTGATAAATTTATATTGGAGAGCGCCAAAGATATTGCTCCCGCTTTCAAAGTTTGAGTTGGAAGAAGTTCGCTCAAACCAATCAGCGTTTCTACTAAAAACAGAGAAGAGGCGTACAGCAGAGGCGCTCCTATTCCAAGAGCGAGAAAAATAAACATAATATATGAGGTGACTTGGGCCCTTATCTCATTTTTTAACATCAGAGAACTTTTTATATCATCGGCGAGACCGTCAAGCAAATTGGCGAGATTTCCTCCTTTTATAATTCCCTCCGAAATCAGAATTATTGTTTTTCTTAAAAGACTCGAATTTATTTTTTCCGGAATTCTATTTAAAGCGTCCTTAATTTCTTTTCCCAACATCATGGATTTTCCGGCCTCTTTTATTTGCTCAGAAAGCGGACCAAATTCGGGTCTCGCACTTTCAATAAAGGCTTTCTCGGGGATTATTCCAGCCCTTAAATTGGAAGAAATGAGTCTCAATGCATCTGGCAGCATTTCTTCTGCTATTGCTGCTCTTTTATTTGCGAGAAAAATGAGAGAAATATGCAGAATAACCTCTAGAAGAATTAAAATAAACATAGCAATAAGGAGTGAGAAGAGGCCCGATAAAATATAAAGAAGAATGCCTAAAGAAATAAAAAAAATTGGAAGGAAACAAGCAATTTTTACAAATTTCTCTAATTCTATTTTCAAACCGCTATATTTTATATATTTGTCCACCCATTTTGTGTAATTCATACTACTCCACCTTTGGCCTCTTTGATTTAACTATTCCCAAAAACATAAATTGAAATACGCTAATGAGAATTAAAATCAGGAAAAGAATCCCAGAGTTTATCGGAATCCCCATAAAAAACGATAAGATTACCAGAAAGCAGATTCCTATCGAAGGCACAATTATGGCGAATATCATGTAAACTAAAGCAAAAGTATTTAATTGCCCGCCATACATTCTTATTGCCGTTCTCTGTTCGGTTGAAAATTCTTTTACGAGTTCTTCCAGAGTATTTCCTATATCGGAACCGGATTCTATTGCATTTACAATCTGCCATAAAACTCTTCTGAAATTTATTGATGGATTTCTAAGCATTACCTCTTCTAAAGCTTTTGTTTCGGGAATACCAACAGATATTTTTTTTGTAATCTCCTTAAATTCTTTTGATATTGCCCCGTAATTTCCCTTACTTAGAGATAAAAAAGCGTTATATAAAGGAATGCCAGATCTTATTTCTACTAACAGAAATCTTAAAGAGAAAAGCAAATTTTTTTCAATATTATTAATTCTTTTTGATACGACCAAATTTGGATAAAGCGAGTTATAGAAAAATACAATTAAAGACAAAGCAAGAGGAATTAATAATATAAAAGGCAAAAATTTTTCTGGTAATTTTAGAATAACATTAATTGAGAACAATAGAGCAAAACTGATGATTGAAAAAAAAACCGAGGTGAGAATGGTTTTGCCTATATAAACTTCCGGATTTATTTTCATTTCTGCCTGTTTTAATCTTATATCTATACCTGGAAAGAGATTTATGCATCTTTTCCCTATCTTTTTATATATTTTCATTTTATTTTCTTTAAAATTTTGTCCGGGCTTTTTGCATAAGAGGAAACAATTTTCCCAACGGAATTGACATCTCGTATATTTTTTTTAACCAGATACTTCAAAACTTTTTCTCTGTTTTTCAATTCTATCTTAATTTCTTTTTCATTTAATCCCGTAAGCATCTTCAATTTAGAAAAACTCTTTTTGCTCTCACTGTGCTTGCTTAGAATGTCTGTCTTTCTTTCCCATTTATAAAGTAGATTTATTTTCTCTGTTTCTATTGTTTTTCTGAATTGAGGAAGAATTTCTGCAATCTCATATACTCTTCTTATGCCGCTTCTTCTATCTCTATACATAACAACGAGCAAATCAATGGCCTCAACCAAATTTTCTGGAACAGAAATTGGAGGGCTGATCAACCGTCTATAAGTTTGTATTGCTGTATCGGCATGTATCGTCGCATAAACACTGTGCCCTGTATGCATCGCCTCAAATAAAACTTCTGCTTCCCGGCTTCTTCTTATTTCTCCAAGGATAATTCTATCTGGCCTCATTCTCAGGGAATTTACAAGCAAATCAAGCATTGTTATTTTTCCTTTTCCCTCCTGGTTCGGCTCTCTCGTAACCAAAGGGACCCAATGCAGAAAATCTGGCAATTTTATCTCTCTAGTGTCTTCAATGGATAAAATCCTTTGATTTGGCGGAATGAATGGAAGGAGCGTTGTTAAAAAACTTGTCTTTCCGGTTCCAGTTCCTCCCGAAACCAAAATATTTAGTTCATAATGAACTGCAAACCACAAAAAAGCCGCAACTTCTGTTGAAATTGTTTTGTTATTAATGAAATCAATTATTGTCCACGGTTCCCGCCTAAATTTTCTGATCGTTATCGTATTTCCATCATTTGATATTGGAAATAAAGTCGCGTTTACTCTGTCGCCATTTGGAAGATGAGCATCAAGCAATGGATTCAAAATAGTAATCTGTTTTCCTATTGTTCTTCCAATCATTGCCGCATAATTTGCGATATCTTCTTCCCTTTCAATTTTTATATTCGTAATCACCCAACCATATTTTTTGTGATAAACCTGCACAGGCTCTTTGCTTGAATTTATAACAATTTCCTCCAAATTAGGATCTCTTAAGAGGATTTCTAATTTGCCAAAACCCAGCATATCTTGTATCAATAAAGTCAGAAGATAATCCTTTATTCCAGATGAAAGATGGGGAAGTAATTTTTTAATTTCTCTTTCAGCTTTCTCTTTGAATTGTTTTTTTAATTTATTTTTTTGTTCAAGAGTATCTACTAACTGCAATTTGGATATCAACCTGTTTTTTATTTCTTCGTAAATTGCTTCCGTACCTTTACTAAGTTCTGGAAATTTAATAATATATTCTGGAATGAACCCTTTGCCCTCAAATATTTGGATCTCCATCTCAATATCTTCAAATCCAATCTTATATTTATCTAACATATTTAAGCCTTATTTTTCCAAAATGCCTTTCAATCTTAATTACTTTTTGATTTTCAAGAATTTTTAACCATTCCTCTATTTGTTCTCCGTCAACATCCAGTTTTTCTTCCAATTCTTTCATGCTCGTTTCTCCTTTTTTCAATATATCCAAGAGTCTGTCAACATTTGTTTCTATTTTTTCATTTACTGGTGTTTTTTTGGAAAACAAGTTTTTCGCAATTTTGTTTAATATTTTTTCTCTCGTAACAACACCCAAAAATCTATTTCCATCCATAACCGCGAGACAATCTGAGTTATGCATCTTCATAATTAATATTGCTTTTGATAAATTATCTTGTTTATCTATACTTATAATTTCTCCCATTATATCTTCGGCCTTTAATTTTGAAATTTCTCTTTCTTCTCCCAATATTTCAAATAGATTAGACAGTTTAATTAATCCAACAATTTTATTTTTTTTTGAAACAAAAATTCCTTTATATTTTTTGTCTAAAAATTTTTTTATAATCTCCTGAGCGGAAGTTTTTTCATCAACTATTTCTGCCTCTCCCATTGCTTCTGAAACTTTAATCATGTTTAGAATATTTTTTTCTTTTCTCTCTACATTGTCTTTTTTAAAGTCTTCTTTTAACACACTCTCTTTTTTAAAGTCTTCTTTTAAATTTGATTTTTCGATTTTCCCGGTAATTTTTTTGTTTGTATTTTTTTTGTTTGTTTTTTCTTCTATCTCCCTCAGTTTCTTTAAAAGATCGTCTGCTCGGTCTTCTGCTATAGAATATAATCCTATTCTAAAATCGGTTTTTATTATTTTTAATTCTTCTTCTACTTTTAATTCTTCTTTTTTTTCTGGAGACAATCTACTTATTTTGTCCTCTATTTCTGCAATTTTTTTAATAATTTGTTTTAAATCAGCCATAATTCTATTATAATAATTATTATGAGAGAAGACCCTTTTTCTTTTTACTTGGTAAATGCGGGATTAAATTCGATTGCAAAGAGGTTTAATCAACAAAAAACTTGCATGAAAGGACAGGTCTCTGTTGAATTATTGATCATTATCGGAATAGGTGTGGGAATAATATCTCTTTATATTATTTATAGTTACAATGCTCTTTATTCCTACAAAGTAAATAATGATGTTTCTCTGGTAAAAAGTTCTCTTGAAAAAATTGCTGAAACTGCAAATGATGTTGCATTTCAGGGAGAACCTGCAAAACAGAAAATAAATATTTGTTTTCCTTTGATTCTAAAAAACTGCTCGATAGTTAACAAAACCTTATCTTGTTATTTAAACAACGGAAAAGAAATTCATCAAGATTCAAAAATTAATTTAAATGGAACTCTTCCCGGTTCTGGATGCTGGGATTTGGTTTTGGAAGCAAAGAATGGTTTTGTAAACATTACAATATCATGAAAGGTCAATCATCCATAGAATTTTTAATTCTTATCGGCATTTTGAGTTTAATTTTTGCAATTTTGATTAATTATCCGGGGGGATATTTATTCTATTCAGACAAATTAAAAATTGAGAAGGAATACAAAGATATTTGCATTCAGATCGAGAATGAAATTGAAAATGCTTTGGAGATGGGACCTTTTTATAACAGAACATTTTATCTTCCGTCGGGAAATTACAATGCTTCGATCAGCAACTATGAAATTAAAGTTAGTTATAGCGATGGAGAAAAAATCTGCTATATTCCGGTAAATATTTCGGCTAATCTCAACAAAGGAGAAAACAGAATTATATACAATAAAAGCGGGGTGTTTATTAATTAAAGCTTTTTTTATTAGTTGCATCTGGATAAATGCTTGTTTGTTTCAAAAAATAATATGGCTTTATTTATAAAGTAAGAAAAATTGAAAGCACATCTGCTCGGGCAGTTGAAATTTTAAGATGCCATGTGCGGTTTGGAAATATTTTGAGAATTCGGCGATTAAATTTTTGAATAATTATTGCAAACAAACAAGGCATCATTTTAGAGAAAATAGATGAAATCTTTTTGGCAATTTTTCAGAAAACTCTTCAAAAATTAAATTAGAATTTGAAAAAGAAGACCTAAAATAAAAAAGATTTGAGAAAAGAGGGTTTTCTAATTTTTGATTTTAGAGATTTTTGAAATCAAAAGATTGCAAAGAAGATTAATTAATAAAAGAACTTGCATAAAGAAAAGGCCTTCTTTTATGTTGGATATGAAAAATTGGAGAAAGGAAACCGGAACAGAGAAAATAAAGCAATTCTCTTATAAAATAAATGAAATTCTTTAGTTTCTAAAAAATAATAGACCTAATTTATGGAATTGATAGACAGAGTAAAAAAAATTCTGGAAAAATATGAGATTTGCAATGAGTGTCTTGGAAGACAATTCCATGACATACTCCCGAGAATTAAAAACAGAGAGAAAGGAAAAATTCTCAGAACTTACGCAATAATAAATTCGATTTATAAAAAGGAAGAAATTAAGATTAAAAAAACCGAAAATTGTTATCTTTGCGGCAATATATTTAACAAAATCGATTTTTATATCGAAGAGGTAAAAAAGAAATTGAAAAATTACGAATATAAAACCTTTCTGATCGGTTCAAAAATCCCGCCGGAATTAATTTCAAGAGAAGAGGAATTCTGGGAAGAAAACGGAGTTGATTTCTGCGAAGCGATTAAATCAAGTTTTAATAGGGAAGTGGGATATAATTTAAAAAGAATGACAAAGAAACAAATAACCTTCGAAAATCCCGATATAATGGCTATTGTTGATATTGAAAAAAACAAAGTAGATTTGCAGATATCTCCCCTTTATATTAAAGGTGGATACAAAAAGAACACGGCAAAAGGAAAAGTTCAAAAAATAATTGAAAATCTCCTGATGAAAAAAACCGGAGCAAGCGAATCAATATTTTACTCGGTTGGCAGGCTTGAAAGGAATGTAAAAACAAATTGCTACAGGCCATTTGTTATAATGTTGAGAAATCCGAAAAAAAGACGGATTGGACTGAAAAAAACAAGACGAGAAATAAACAAAATGAAATCTCTTTCTGTTTCTACTTTGAGTTATTCGAACAGAGAATCTATTGAAAAAATGAAAATGGAAAAAATAACGGCTTCTTATTTGGTAACTCTTAAGTTTGACAATAATCTCAAAAAAGAAGAAATTAAAAAAATCAGAAAAAAACTGCTGGGTTTAAAAAATAAAAGAATTTTGCAATATTTAAAGAAAAAAATCAGAAAACCGTATATTAGAAGATTGAAGGTTAAAATCAGTGGAAAAAATCTAACGCTTGATATTGAAAGCACGGTTGGTTTTTCAATCAATTCTTTTCTCGTAGGAAAAAGCAAACCAAATCTAAAAAAATTGATTGAAAAAGATTTCAAAATAAAGGAAATTGTCCTGAAAAAATATAGAAAAATGAAAACTCATGAGATGTATTCCTAATTCTCCAATTCTCTCTTAAATCTTCTCAAAGTGTTTGGCAATTGCTCTGGTCTGACTTTCAGAAATTTTGCTGTTTCTCTCAAAATCTTCAGTTTTTTTTGCATAAATTATATTGAAAGGATAAATACCGTTAAAAAAACAAAAACTGAAAATTATTATATAGTAGAAAATATATTTTACATCACCGAAAACTATATATAGTTAAAAAATACTATTATATTGTGGTGATTAAAATGGCAGAATCGGAAAATATATCTTCAAAAGAAATGTTGGCTACAAGACCCGTTGTATCAACCATACCTTTTACGGATTTCATGAATCACTATTCAATAAATGGTGGAGATGCTACTAATTGGTTTTATGGTGAAAGGAGAACAGATGAAAAGGGAAAAATTATCGAAAAGCCTGGAATAATTGATCAAATAGAAGATTCGAATACCCCATGGTTGGATTTTCCATTAATGCTTATATCTCCGTTTTTGATTTATGCTGCTACGAAAGAAGGTAACATTAGACTAACAGGTGAAATACTCGCAGACACAGCAAGATATGCTGGTATAACACAATTAGCAACACCTCCCTCAATGTCGTTATTATCCCGGCTTCCATTTATGTATATTAGTGGTGGAGGATACAGACAAACAACTCCATCAAAATATGAAAAAAAAATAGAAGAACTTTCAAAAAAAGTAGATGAGCTTACTGGGCAATTAACAGAAAATAAAGAGTATATCAAACAATTAAAAGAATATTTGTCAAACCCATCAACTTATCCGGGAATGTATGTCTAACTCGCATTTTTACTTCTTTACAAAACTTCTTCGCGACATATACCCAACACCCAAGGATTTTTCCAGTTCTTTTTTTCTTTCCAATAGTCTCTTTTTTTCTAATTCTGCTTGCGTAATGGCTGCCTGAACTCCCTGATATGCTGTAAAAAATTCTCCTTCTGGTGCCAACCCTTTATCTGCATATTCATCCTTTATTCTCTCCAAATCTTTTTTTTGTTTTTTTAATCTCTTTATCTCTTCTTCCTTAAGAGCAATTTCTTCGTCTATGTATTTGAGATTATATTTTCTTTCTCCAAAATATCCAGCATATCTCGATATAGATCTCATTTTTTTCCAATCAATAAGTCTTATAAAAAAGAAATAAGCAAGTCCAAATAACAAAAACAAGGAGAGATAAGACATAGAAAAACTCGCGATCATTCCATAAATTCCCGTATAAATAAGCACTATATAAAAAACAATTGCAAGGAGTGCGTGTATTTTTAAACCTGTTCCCTTCAAAAAGGAACTTGTCATTATATACAAAAAAATAATCAAAATCACCGATGGAACAAGCAAATATTCAATCAATAATTTATCAA
>CAYLRQ010000025.1:0-10683 GCA_964386335.1 uncultured archaeon | reverse complement strand
ATATGCAAGTTATATCGACCCGCCACATTAAATTGCCAAAATTATTATTAAAAATTAAAGAGGCTTTTTATTGTGGCGCATAACAAGTTATATCTGAATTAGTTAATTACCTTAAATTACGAAACTCCTCATAAGTCCTCATAGTGGCATAATAATTATGACAATTAATGCACCGCTATGAAAACTCAGATAAAGCTGTATGAAAAAATCAAAGAAGTGGCAGAGTTTTTTTCCAAACAATTGAAATTTGATAAGTATGAAAATAAATTAGGTCGAAAGCTGGCGCTGAAAATCAATGAAACAATTTCCCTGGCAGTGTTTAAACAAAAAAATAATATCGCGACCAAGAGAGCGTTGCATGAAATATTCAAACCAAACTGCTCCTATAAAACATTAGCAGTCAACCTGAACAGATGGGCGTTTCTGGCAGCGATTGTCCTGATTCTTCTGATGAAAATCAACAGAAATAATTCTCACGCAATCAAGCACATAGATTCTACGGATATTCCGGTTTGTTCATTCAAAAACGCCAACAGCCACAAGACGATGAAAGGATTGGCTCAATTTGGGAGAAATTCCAAGGGAACATTTTTTGGCTTAAAACTGCACTTAATCACCGATTTAAAGAGAAAGATTCTTTCCATAAAGTTTACCGGAGGGAATGTGGACGACCGCAAAGTCGTCATCAGGCTATCCGAAGGATTAAATGGAATATTTATGGCTGACGCGGGATATGTTTCCAAGAAACTGCCTTCTGAATTTTATCGGGAAAAGAAAAGAGTATTACTTGTTAAACCAAGAGCCAATATGAAAAAAATTATGACAGAATTTGAAGATAAATTGTATCAAACCAGAATGCTGATTGAACTCAATTTCCGTTCCCTCAAAATGTTTTACGGGCTGGTTGCCAGCCTTCCCAGATCAGCAGGCGGATATTTAGCCAACTATATCTACAGCCTGCTGGCTTATCAAATTATTTAATTGTCAATGAAAAATCTCTGCACTTTCAGTTTAACAACTAAACTTGGATAATTCAAGAATGTTTTGAATTGCTTAAGTTTATTTGCTAAAAATTAGTTTCGTAATTTAAGGAAATTAAAAATTACGAGGGAGTGAAAAAAGTAATTGAAAAGTTTTCAGAGATGTTTGTTGATAAAAACTGATTATCATTTAGCGCCAATCAATAAATTTTAATAAAGCATAATCATTAACAAAAAAAATATGGAGAATGAAAACCAACAGTCGTCGGGGCAGACTAAAAAATGTCCCAAATGCGGAGAAGAAATTCAAGCCTCTGCAACAAAATGCAAGCATTGCGGAGCAGACTTAAGAAATTGGTTTGTCAGGCATAAAATTATTACTGGCATATTAGCTCTGATTGTCATTGGGATTATCGCCGGTGCAGTGGGAGGTGGAGATAAAAGTGACAATGAAAGCAAAGAAGTGTCTAGCAATGACAAGGCAACAAGCAATGAAAGTGCTCAAAAGCCAGAGCAGGTAAAATATAAAGTAAGCGATACTATCAAAACGGACAAATTTGAAATCACAATAACTTTAGTTAAGGAAAGAGAGGATGTCGGTAGTGACTATTTTCAAAGCACTCCTTCTGAAGGAGGAATATACATAGCAGTACAATGGAAATACAAAAATATTTCAGATAAACCCATCAGCTCTTTTTCTACTCCTTCCCTAAAGTTAATCGACAGTAATAATGTTACTTACGATGCGGATATAGGCGCAAGTGGGAATTTTGCCACTGAGCTGGATTTAGACAGAAAAATATTGAGTGATTTAAATCCAGGCATCCTAGTAAATGACGCCAGTGTATTTGAAGTAGGCAAAGAACAACTTGAAAAAAGAGGATGGGAAATATTAGTCAAAGATAGCGGAGATGAATACAGAGTCAGTTTTCAATAGAGCGGAAAAACAAAACCCAGAGCCTAAAAAACTCTGGTTTTTGTATGGTTATGCCAATAAGACGAAAGAATCGCGCACGGGGCGAAACTGGGCGAAATAAGGGCTAAATTTCTTTACTAAATGGCTGATTGAGGGTATATTAAAAACATAGAATACTATAAAAATATTAAAAAACATGAAAAAAAACAAACTTAAGGGTTCTTCTTTGGATAAGCAAGAAGAGTTATTGGAATTTTTAAAGTCTGATTTGCCTGAAATTTTTTCAGAAGGCAAAATTGACTGCAAAAAACTAAAACAAACGCTTGGAGAAGAAGTGGATGATAGCAATGAGCGATATGGTTTAAGCTGGGCTGGAAAAAATAATTGTTTTCAAACAATCCAGGGACAAACAACTGCGACGCTAAAGCCAGCCAAAGATGAATCGGTTGATTTTGATAAAACGCAAAATCTTTTCATAGAAGGCGACAATCTTGAAGTGCTCAAGGTTCTTCAGCGTTCTTATTATGGAAAAGTAAAGATGATTTATATTGACCCTCCCTACAACACTGGAAATGATTTTATTTATAATGACAAATTTCAAGAAAACAGAGATGAGTATTTAGAGTCAATCGGAGAGAAAGATGGCAACGGAAATTCGTTAAGAGTTGATGGACTTTCAAGGAATACAAAAGACAGCGGACATTATCACTCCAACTGGCTTAATATGATGTATCCCAGATTATTTTTAGCGAGGAATCTGTTAAAACAAGACGGAGTGATTTTTGTTTCCATTGATGATAATGAAGTTGCGAATTTGCGTATTATTATGGATGAAATATTTGGAGAGGATAATTTTATCGCGGAGTTTACTTGGGTTAGAAAAAAGAAAGGTGCATTTCTATCAAAAAAAGTTAGAAAAATGACCGAATATGTTTTATGTTACCAAAAGTCAGAAAATGATTTAAAAATGTTTGGGGAAGAAGCATATACTGATAAGCAACAGCCAATAGTAAAAAGAACTAATTCTTTGAAAATGCTAACTTTTCCAGCTGGTTTCGTAAAGACTAGACTCACAGATGGATTTTATGATGCAACTGAAAATAAAAATCGAACCGGAATTAGTTTTTTAAATTCTTTTGAAGTAAAAGATGGAAATGTGGTTTCGGAATTAAAAACAAAGGCAAGGTATGTTTGGACACAAGAGTTTTTAAATAAAGAAATGCAAAAAGGATCTGAAGTCCATTTGTCAACTAAATTTGGATTTAATGTATTGCGTTACAATCAAAAAGAAAAAACAAAAACACCCTCAACATTAATTAATAAGGATAGAGGCGTTGGTACTTATGAAGATGCAACTGCAGAAATAGCGGAAATTTTTGATGCGGAAATAGGAAGCATTTTTGATTATGCAAAGCCAGCAAGTTTAATAAGATTTCTTGTTAATGCTGTTACTTTTGATGATAAGAATGGGATAATTCTAGATTTTTTTGCTGGTTCAGGAACTACTGCACAAGCAGTAATGGAACAAAACGCAAAAGACGGAAGAAATAGAAAATGGATTTGTGTTCAGCTTCCGGAACTGTGCGATGAAGAAAGCGAAGCGTATAAAGCTGGCTATAAAACTATTGCTGAAATTGGAAAAGAGCGAATACGAAGAGCTGGCTCCGCCGTCGCTAAAGCTATAACGGACAAGAAAAAGATTGACATAGGATTCAAGGTTTTAAAACTTGATAAATCCAATTTCAAGATTTGGTCCTACTCCGCTAAAGCTTCGTCGGATAAGCAAGGAAAATCAATTTTAGAATACATGGAAGAATTTGTTGATAATGTTCAAAAGGGAAGCAAGGAAGAAAATATTTTGTTTGAGTTAATCCTAAAAAGCGGACTGGATTTGAATGTGCCAGTGAAAGAAAAGAAATTTAATGGAGATAAATATTATTCGTTAGACAGCGGGAAATTGATAATTTATCTTGGCAAGAAGATAACCAAAGAAATGGCGGAAGAAATTAAAAAAGCCAAACCAGAAAAATTTATTTGCCTAGACGGATGTTTTCAAAACAATGACCAGCTAAAAACCAACATCTCTCTTCAATTAGAACAAGAGAAGATTGATTTTAAGGTGATATAGAATCAGTGATTATATGTTAAAAGAAATTAGAATTTACTCAGACGAGAGCAGGCATAAAAATGAAAGATTTTTACTTTTAGGCGGTCTTTGGATTGAAAAAGAAAACACAAAAAAGGTTGAGGCAGAAATAAAAAATCTTAGAAAGAAATCAGGCTACATAAATAGTAAAGGCGAACAAGTTAATTTTTTGGGAGAATTTAAGTGGACAAAAGTATCGGAAAAATATCTAGGAGTGTATCGAGAATATGTGAATTTATTTTTTAATTTTATTGAAAAAGATCTAGCAAGGTTTTGTGTGATGTTAGTGGATACTCAGAATCCAGTCGTACTGTCATACAGTAACATTAAAAAAGAAGGATATTTTAAACTGCTATATCAACTTTATTTGCATAATTCAAAAATTCCAGCAATTTATAAAATCTATCCTGACAGAATTACTAATCCCACCCAGGACAAGGTTGATTTTAATACATTAGATGAGTGTCTTGATAAGGCTTTTTGGAAAAAATTTACTCCAATGTTAAATCCTTCTGATTATCCAGATGGAAAAGGATTTGTAAACAATATCACTTCAGTCAATTCCAAAAAGTGTGAGTTTATTCAACTGGTGGATGTTATTATGGGCGGTATAGGATATTTTCAAAATCGCCATTTTCAAAATCCAAATGCCAAGAAGGCAAAAAAGAGACTAATGAAACACATTGTAGATAAAATGATATATTCAGGAGCAATAAAGATATCAGGAAAAAAGTATATGGTAGCTCGTTCAACAAAGTTCAACATTTGGTTGTTTCGCCCAAACAACAAAAAAAGCCATCAGTGATGATGGCTATTTTTGTGGAGTCCTGAGTGCTGGGTCAGTGCCCGGTGCGACATTAGTCACAGGAGACGTCACCCAATAACTCCATGTATAGTATTGCATGTTTTGAGGAAAAATGCAATAAAGCGTTGTGGATAACTCGATAAAATAGTTAAAACAAGCCGAAAAATGAAACTGCAATTTGATTCCAACCAACAATATCAGCTTGACGCTATAAATTCAGTAGTCGGTCTATTTAACGGACAACCTTTGAACAAGGGAGATTTTGAATTGGAAATAAAAAAGAATAGCGGACAGTTGATAATTGACGGCGGATTTGTAGTGGGAAATAATTTGCTAATAAAAGAAAAAGAAATAATTAAAAATCTTCATACTATTCAAGAAAAGAACGAATTGGAGAAGTCCGAAATAGATACGCCAAAGTTACTGACAGAAGATGGTGGCTATTTGGTAACTGAAAGTGGCGGGAAAACAGCCTTGAGTGATAAAAAAGAATTAAAGAATGGTTTGAATTTCTCAACTGAAATGGAAACCGGAACAGGCAAAACTTATATTTATCTTCGGACTATTCACGAACTATACAGAAAATACGGCTTCAAGAAATTTGTTATTGTCGTTCCCAGCATTGCCATTAAAGAAGGAGTGATAAAAAACTTGGAAATTACGCAGGAGCATTTCAGTATGCTTTACGATAATCCGGAAATGGACTTTTATGTTTATAATCCCAAGAAGCGAGGACTTTTGAAAAACTTTGCGACAACTAATTCTCTTCAGATTTTAGTTATCAATATTGATTCTTTTGCTAAATTCAGCCGAGAGAAAAAGAAAGGCAATATTATTTATCAAGACAGCGACTGGGGCGTGCCTGTTAAATATATTCAGTCCGTAAAACCAATTGTGATAGTGGACGAATCGCAAAATATGGAAACGGAGATTAGAAGAAAAGCGATTGCCAACCTTAATCCTCTTTGCACGCTTCGCTATTCAGCCACTCACAAACATCACTACAATCTTATTTACAAATTAGACCCAGTGAGAGCCTATGATTTAGGGCTAGTGAAAAAGATTGAAGTTGATTCGGTTTTGGAAGAAAACAATCAAAACGCTCCTTTTATGGAATTGGAATCGGTAAAGTCTCAAAAGAATACTATTAGCGTAAAACTTAAAATTGATATAAATGATAAGAGCGGAATCAAGAGAAAATCCATTACTATTAAAAAATCTTCCAGAACTGGGACTGAGTGCGATTTATATAGACTGTCAGGTGAACGAGAAATATATAAAGGTTATGTTGTTGACGCGGTAGATGTAACGGCTCAGTCTATTACTTTTTCCAACGGCAAAACTATTTATGTCGGTGAAATGTGGGGAGGGCTCAATGAGGAAATAATGAAACTTCAAATTCGGCAAACTATCCTTAATCATTTTGAAAAAGAAAAAAAACTTAAAGATAAGAACATGAAAGTTTTATCTCTGTTTTTTATTGATAAAGTTTCCAATTACAGAATGTATAAAAATAATACAACCCAAAAAGGTAAAATCGCTTTATGGTTTGAAGAGGCTTTTAAAGAAATCAAGCAAAATCCAAACTTCGCCAATTTAATTCCGCACAGTGTTGAAAAAGTGCATAATGGTTATTTTTCAGCTGATAATAAGGGCAATTGGAGAGACACCAGAGGGGAAAGCAAAGCAGATGATAACACTTATAGCTTAATAATGAAAGACAAGGAAAAACTTTTATCAAAGGATGAACCATTAAGATTTATCTTTTCTCATTCAGCTTTAAGAGAAGGCTGGGACAATCCTAATGTATTTCAAATTTGCACTCTCAATGAAACGCAAAGTGAAATGAAGAAACGCCAAGAAATTGGAAGAGGACTTAGACTTCCAGTCAATCAGGACGGACAAAGGTTACTTGATGATAATATAAATATTTTAACGGTTATTGCCAATGAGAGATATGAAGATTTTGCTAAAAAGCTCCAAACGGAAATTGAAGATGAATGTAATGTGGAATTTGGCGGAAGAATTAAGAATAAAAGGAGAGAAGTAAAAATTAAACTTACCAAGGCGTATAAGCTAAGTGAAGATTTTAAGAAACTGTGGGAGAAAATAAAACACAAGACGCAATATCAAGTGGAATATAGAACTGATGATTTAGTTGAAATCGCCGGAGATGAACTTTCAAAAGTTGATATAACTGTTCCGAAAATTGTCAGCCTCAAAGCAAAAATCGGCGTTACGACTGAGGGAGTAACGGCCGAGTTGGCTAATGTAAGTGAAAAAAGAATTAAATACAATGCTGAAAGTAAAACGATTCCAGATGTTTTAGGTTACATTCAAAATAAAACCAAGCTTACCAAAGACACGATTCTTAAAATCATTCAGCAATCAGGCAAGAGTAAAGAAATAGATAAAAATCCCCAACAGTTTATGGACTACGCAACCAACATTATTAAAGAAACATTGAAAAAATTGATGATAGATGGTATTAAATACGAAAAATTGAAAGGCAAAAATAGCTACTACGCAATGGAATTATTTGAGAATGAAGAACTCCATAGCTATTTAGATAATGTGGTTAAGGTTCAGAATAAGGATAAAACGCTCTATGACCATATTTTAATAGATTCCAATATTGAAAATCAATTTGCCAAAGATTTGGAAACGATGGAAAAAGTGAAATTCTATTTTAAGCTTCCTTATTGGTTTAAAATCCAAACGCCTATCGGTTCATATAATCCAGACTGGGCGATAGTGCTGGAAAATGACAGAAAAATTTACTTTGTGGCGGAGACAAAATCAAAGGGAGAAATAAGGGGGAGTGAGGGAGTTAAAATAAAATGTGGCAAAAAACATTTTGAGCAACTGGATAATGTGAAATTTAAAAGAGTGGAAACTGTTTTGCAGATGTTTAGTAACTAATTTTAACTTATGTTTAATAACCCAAAAAAAATCACAATATTTCTTACTGATGGCAATCCAATGGGAATGAAGATCGTTAAATTAAGTGGCTGGGATGGAAAAGCAATTTCAGTGCCGAGAAATAAGCTAAAAGAATTTTTTAGCCGTGAAGAATCTTCACAATCAGCAGTATATTTTCTTATATCTTCTGAACCAGAAGAGAGCGGACTTTATAAAGTGTATATTGGGAAAGCCAACAATATAAAGGAAAGAATAAATGACCATGATTACAAAAGGGATTTTTGGCAGATAGCTATTGTTTTTTTTGGAGGAAATATAGAGTATTTGGAAAATAAATGTTTAGAACTGGCGATTCAAGAGAAGCGGTGCATTTTGGAAAACAAGAACGCTGCTCGTCCAAGAAAATTATTGGAAGAGGACGAAGCGGTAGCTAGCGAATATTTGGATAATCTTGTAGTTTTACTATTAGCTTTAGGTTATCCAATTCTCTCGCCAATAGAGAAAGAAAGAAAAGCAAGCAACCAAAAAGAGATTCAAAAAAATTTGCTATTTTGCAAAGGTGCAGAAGTTTATGCTAAAGGGAGACAAATGGATGAAGGGTTTGAAGTAATAAAAGATTCTACCGCTTCATCTTCAGAGCCGGCACTAGCAAGTAGTAAAAAGCTAAAAAACTTTCTAATTAAAGAAAAAGTTATAAAGTTAGATTCACTAAGTAAAAATAAGTATGTGTTTACTAGAAACTATGTGTTTAACAGCCCTAGTTCTGCTTCAAATATAATTTTGAGTTATGCTAATACAGGGAGGGATAAATGGAAAGACAAAAATGGTAAAAGTTTAGCTGAACTTGAAAAGGGTGAGTAAATATAAAATCAAAGGTTTATAAAAAATATGGCTAATACAACTGAACTTATAAAAAAACAGCTAGGGGAAATTGCTAAATTTAAAGAAGACGCATCTATTAACGATCGTAGTCAAGAATTTAAAATTTGGCATCAAGTAACAAAAAAAATAATTGAAAAGAAGTTTGATGACAAAGCACTAAAAGATTTTAACCATATTTCATATTTTCCTATGGTTATGTCTATTGGAAAAATTCCTGATTTTAAAATAAGAGAATCTTTTGAAAAGGGACTAAATTCTGCAGAAGCTTTCCTAGTTGGCTTAGTAAAAGAAATTGAAATTTTTGGAGAATCAGACACAAGCACAATTGACGCTGAGATAGTAAAAGAAAAGACAGTAAATAATAAAGACATACATTTGGTAATAAACAATACTCAATCAAATCAGCAGACCGTAAATATTACGGCTGCATTTAGTCAAATAATAGAAATAATAAATGAAACTAGTAATTCAGAAGAAGAGAAAATAGAAGCAAAAGGAAAAGTTAATGAGTTAAAAGAAGAAATAGAAAAACAAAATCCGAATTGGGAGAGAGTAAAATCAATTCTGCATTGGTTATTAGACTTTAGTCAAAAAGTTTTTTTGAAAATATTACCTTTCCTATTAGAAAAATATAATAAATAAAAATCAAATGTCCCAATACTACAATTCAAAAAGAGCCAGAAATATTTTTGGCCCAAAGTCAAAAGAGCCATTCAAATTGAGTCGCTCAAAGCTTGATTTGTTTTTAAACTGCCCCAGATGTTTTTACTTAGACAGAAGACTCGGCGTTGGGAGACCGCCAGGCTATCCATTTAACTTAAATTCGGCAGTAGACGCATTGCTGAAAAAAGAATTTGACATTCACAGGGCAAATAAAACAGCCCATCCTTTGATGAAAACTTACGGAATTGACGCAGTGCCGTTTGAACACGAAAAAATTAACGAATGGCGGGAAAATTTTAAAGGAGTTCAAGCTCATCACAAAAAAACAAGTTTGATAATTTTTGGAGCGGTTGATGATATTTGGCAAAAACCGAATGGCGAATTGATTGTGGTGGATTATAAAGCTACTTCAAAAGATGGAGAAGTAAATTTAGACGCTGATTGGCAGATTGGATATAAAAGGCAGATGGAAATTTACCAATGGCTTTTGAGGCAGAATGGATTTAAAGTTTCTAATGTCGGTTATTTTGTCTACTGTAATGGAGATAGAGACAAAAAAGCCTTTGACGGAAAACTGGAATTTAATATTAAGGTTATCCCATATAAAGGCGACGACAGCTGGGTAGAAAAAGCCTTATTTGATGCGAAAAAGTGCTTAGTGAGCGACGAGATTCCAGATGCTGGCAAAGAATGCGATTATTGCAGTTATGTAAATGCGGTAAAGGAAGGAGTATCGCAGGCAACTGATTATTCAAAAAAAGATGTGCGCTATAAAGAAGCTAAAAGGCTTGCTGAAAAAAACAAAAATATTACGGCAGACCAACTCATGGAAAAATTAAATGTGGGATATGCAAGAGCTAGCAGATTAATTGATATGCTGGAAGAGAATGGATTAGTTGAGCCAGCAGATGGAGCGAAGCCAAGAAGATATATCGGCCAAGATAATAAGGAATAATTAAAGTATGAAACTAATATTAAAGCCAACAAAAAAGAAAATACTTTTATCACTGATACCGTTCTATCTATTTGCTTTATTTATACCCTTTATAATTGATTTAATATGGAGTGGATTTTCAAATAGTGCTTTTGGATTTTTTCTGGAAGGTTTTTCGATTATAGGTTATTTGATTTTTCTTCTGATGCTTTATCCTTTTTATCATATTTTTGAAGCTCTTGGCTTAATGAAGATGGAAATGGTTGGCATGACCATTTGGGCTTCTCCCAATATTTCTTTTCTTGGTTTTATATTTCTGGCTTTTATTTATTCCTGCATTATCTATTTAATAATTTCTTTTAGAGACAGGAGAAAAAAAGATGAATCAAGAAGTATTAAAAAGATTAAGAAATTGGCGTGAGCAAAAGGCAAGAT
>CAYLRQ010000024.1:0-10718 GCA_964386335.1 uncultured archaeon | reverse complement strand
AAATAATCTTTGCGTATTTTTCTACATTTTCTGAAGGTTTTCCTTCATATATTTTTCTTGGTGTTTTTTTAATCCCTTCTTTTAATAATTGTCTATCAATAGCTCTTATCTCTTCTTCACCCATCAACTCTTCATCAGATTTTGGTTGTTTTTTTCTTCTAAACTTTCTAAAAAAACTTTTAATTCTTTCTTTTTTTACAAGGTTTTGAGTAGCAACAAACTCTTTTTCACTAACAATTTTCTTTTTATCTGATTCATTATCTCCATTTTCTTGCATGTTTTTTTCTTCAGTTGAGCCTTTTTCTGTTGTTTCAAGTTCTCTAATTTCTCCACTAGTTTTACCGCTAAACGGAATTTTAAATCTTTCATCTGTTATTCTACCCTCTTTTAATATATCTTCATTTCTCTTTACTAAATCTTCCAATTTTTCAAAACATTCTCCAACTTTACTTTCATCAAATCCAGGTCCTTCACGAGTTATATGATAATGTTTATCTATCCAATCAAGTTCTCCCATCATTATTCTTTTTGTTACATCATCCAATTCTGTTTTTTTTATTTTATCTCTAAGTTTCTCTACAATTTTTTGAAGAGTTTTTCTGTCTTTTGATTCCCAAACAAACCCTAATAAATCTTCCAATATTCCCATCCTTAAATTAATTTCTCTTTTTTCCTTAAAAAGAACCAACTAACTAAAAAAGATTTATTTTTATTAATTTTCAAAAAATTATTCAACAACTTCAATTTTTTTTTCTGACAAGGTTTTTTCACGAACTTTTTCTGTTAAATCCGGTAAAAATTGCTTAAATGCTCTTTCAAGCGCATCACATTTTATAACAACGTCTTCAAATTTTTCTTTTAATTTATCGAACTCGACTTTTGTTTCTTTAATCATATTATCTCTTTTCTGAATCGAAGAAGCAAATATCTTTTTCAAATTTTCCATACCCTCTTTCAGATTTTTATATTCTTTTTGCATGGTTTCAAATTTTGCATCTACAGATTCAAATTTTTCTTCAACCACACCTTCAACAACTTCTTCAATCAAATCAATTGGCTCGGACTGCATCTCAAATGAAATTTGATTGGCTGGAATAGTCGGTCTCGGCATCAGTTCTTCTTCTGTTGGAAGTTTTTCCACTTCGTTATGAAACCTTTCTTTTATTGGAGAGGGCTCGAATTCAGAATTCATTCCAGACGGATAATTAGGAGGACTTTCTTTGTTTATTGTGGATTGTTTCTCGGAACCAACGCCTGATTTTAAAACTTCCAGCATAGCTCTTTCAATTGATTGAAAAGAATATCCTTTATTTTTCAATTCAGTAATTATCTCTTTGTCAGACTTTCCACTTTTTCTCATCCTTTTTACTTCTTCGATTGGTACGAAACCAACCTCTTCTCCCTTATGGCCGAACGGCAATTTCAGATCCATTTTTCAATTTTTTAAGTTCTCTATTTAATTCATTCCACGTAACAAATTCATGTTTAACAGGAGAAAGCAATTCCATTTCTTTTTTAATAATTTCAAGTTCTTTGGCTTTTGCAAAAATTTTTTCTTTCTCTTTAATTTTTAAAATTTCATTTTTTAAATCGCTCAAATTTTGATTTATTTCTTCTATCTTTTCCATAATTTTAGTAAATCTTTCATTATTTAATTTATCGGTTTTTATTTTCTGTTGCTCATCGTTTTCAATTTTTGAATTGAGGTTTCTTATCTGTTCGTCTATATTTCTTAATCTCTGCGTGTGCGAATTTGCTCTTCTAACCAGCTCCTGCAGGATTAAAGCATTTTGATTTGTTTCAGGCATAATTAATTAGGTCTTTTATTTATTAAATCGGTTAAAACAATTAAAATAATACAATAAATAATAAATCCAGATTCTCTTTTTCATATGATATTTCCAAAACATCATAATTGTTTTGCATACTTTTTTATAATTTCAATAAATCTCTGGAAAACATATTTTTATTAATAATTTGATCTCCTTCATAAAAAATGAGAACTTTATCAGATTAATTATATTTTCTGAATCCAACCCTTCTTGCAATCTCCCGAAAACAGTGCCTGCAATAATATAAGTGATATTTAGTTATCACTCCGCTTGTTGTTCCGCATCTCCTGCATTGCGCAGGCAACTCTTTTTTCTTATTTATGCTTTGTTTTCCAACCATAATTAAAACCAAAAATAATTAATTTAGTAATTCCAAAAATATAAAACTATGGTTAGACAATTTAACACAGATTTGGAGGGCCCGTTTTCAAAAGATGATAATGCTTTTGATTTGGCTGTTCGTTTTATACAACAGGGCTCTGATTTATTCAAAAAACTAAGTGCTTACGATGATTGTCTCGCATATATAGATAAAAAACCCGGTTACAAGGCAGGAAATACATTGGGATTAATAGTCCCATTTTTTATAGCTTATGGACTAACTTCTGACAAACTAAAAGAATTTTCTTTGGATAACGTTCATATGCTTTCAGGTTCAAAAGAAACATTACAGTATATAAGGGGAGTAATGAATTCTATTATAATAAGTACAAGCTATGAACCATATGTTCACGCTGTATGTGAACTAATGAATTTTCCAAAAGATTGTGTATATTGCACGAAATTAGATATTGACAAATACAGAATTGATGGAGAAGAAATTGAAAGATTGAAAAAATATGTTGAGGAAATTAATAGACTGCCTGAAATAGTTCTGCCTGAAAATGCTAGAAGCAGAAAAGATTTGTCTGAAGATACATTAAGAACACTGAACAGGTTAGACGAGATTTTTTGGGAAGAAATGCAGGGCACAGAATCAGGTAATATAATAAACGAAATTAATCCAATGGGCGGATTTGAAAAAGCTAATGCCATTGCAGATAGTCTGGAGAAAACCGGAATTGACATTTGTAATGTCTCTTATTGTGGCGATAGTATAACTGACTACCAAGCATTTCAGTTAGTCAATAAGGGGGGAGGTCTAACAATTTCTGTTAATGGAAATATATATGCTGTCAGAGAAGCGTCTATAGGTTGTATGATAGATAATACAATCGTAACTTCTGTTCTTGCAGATGCTTTTAACAGAAACGGAACAGAACAGACAAAAGAGATTGTTGAAAACTGGAATAGAGCCGGGTTGGAACAGGCTGCAAGAAAAGGAGAAGTAAACGGAAAACTAATTAACAAGTTATTTGAGATATATCCAGAAAAACTGCCGGAAGTTATTTTATTGAACAATAAAAATAGAAAAGAATTCGGGGAAAGAAGCTCTGAGTATAGAAAGACAGTAAGGGGGGAAAACGTCGGAAATCTTGGGTAAATTGTACAAATGAGTTTTCCCAACAAGCAAAACCTTGTGATATTAAGATAAATAAATTTTTAACTATTTATGGAAAAAGAGAATAAAGATACAGAAAAAGAAAAGAATATTGAGAAGAAAGAACAAAAAGAACCTGTGCAAACAAAAGAAGAAGTTAAAAAACATGAAAAAACCTTAAAACAGTCGAAAAGTAAATTTGAAAAAAGTACGGGTTCTAAAGGAATAGTTCATATTTATTCCAGTAAAAATAATACGATAGTTCATATAACCGACATTACGGGTTCGGAAACAATTTCAAGGGTTTCTGGCGGAATGGTTACAAAAGCGGACAGATTAAAAGGCGCACCTTTTCAGGGAATGCTCGCGGCGCAGAAAGCTGCAGAAGAAGCAAAGAAAAAAGGAATAGACGAAGTTGATATCAGAATCAGAGCTCCTGGAGGACACAAACAAATAAATCTTGGAAAAGGCGTTCAGCCAGCGATCAAAGCAATTTCAAGAGAAGGATTAAAAATAGATATTATAGAAGAAGTTACTCCAATAGTTCATGGATATGTGAGGAGAAAAGGAGGCAGAAGAGGGAGAAGGTTGTAATTGTCAATAAACTAATTTATTACTAAAAATTTTCTGTAATTATGAGACCCGTATTTAGGAGAAGCGAATTTGGAAGATTCAAGAAATTAAAAGAAAAATGGAGAAAACCGAGAGGAATTCACAATAAAATAAGAGAAGGTAAAAAGGGAATAAAACCGAAAATAGGATGGAAAAAACCAGAAAAAGAGGAGATTCCAAGAATTGAAAATTTGAATGAATTGAAAAATTTAAAAGCAAAAGAAATAATTATTTCTTCCGCAGTCGGAAAGAAGAAAAGACTCGAAATAGAAAAATTATGTAAGGAAAAGAAAATCAAAATTTTGAATGTACGAAAATTGGATAAGAAAAAGACCTGAGGTCAAGTCTGATAAAAAGGAGAAATCAGAAAGAATAAAAGGGGCAAGAATAACGGAAGTGATAATTTCTGTAATTGCTTCTGTAAAGATGTGTGGGAAATCTATTTTTGAGACTATTAGAAGTTATTTATAGGGATGTTAGCCAATACATAAAATTTTGATTTGGTTACTTGTTAAAATTTATTACCTATCTATAATTATGGAAGATAAATATATAGACCTAATATTAGAGTATGATAATAAGGGTTTCATCCCAAAAAAAAGAGAGAGTGTATCAGACTATATACACAACTCATGTATAAAAAAGGAGATTTTGGCTGATCCTATTTCCTATTTCAAAAATAAATATGGAGAGTCTGAGAGTAAATTATATGAACTGCCAAGTTATTGTAAAAGAAATTTTGAAGAAGAAACTTTAACTAAACCTTGGCCGGCAATATTAATCAGTAAAGAAGAAGAAAAGAAAATTCTTAAAGAGTATGTTAAAAGTATTATAAATAGATCTTACAAACAGAAGATCTCTTTTTATCTCTTCTGTCTTATTTTTCCCTCTCTTTCTATTGTTGATAAAATCGCTTCATTAAGATCTGAAGGAAGAATAATATCATTATACGAAAATCCAGAGTTGAGGATACCTTTAATAGTAGAAAATGAAGATAGTAGTTATACCATAGATGAAAAATATTTTCACGAATTTCAACATGCAATTTCTAGCCAGTTTACTAGTAAACTTAGAGAAGTACATTCTTTTAAATTTCAAAAACTATGTGAAAATTCTAATGATAATTCTCCAGCATGGACTCATGGTTTAGATTATGGAATTATGTATAGCCTTTTCCTTGGACCCAATACCCCGTTATTAGCTTCCTATTTTTTTCTTACTCGGTACAGTTTATTGTTAGCAGAAATTCCAATACCAATAACAATTTACGATTTTTGGAGAACAGAAAAGAAAATAGATAAATTTACAGAAAAGTGCGAGAAAGAAAAATTACCTCCTTGGTATTTGCTTTTGAGAACAAATCTTAAAGAATTTAATTCTTCAAAAACAATAAAAGAACAGATAAATGAAAAATCTTCCAAAGAACTCAAATATAAAATTATCCAAAAAAGATTACAAGATGAATTGTATTCTTTCTAATTTTCTATTCTAAAACATCCTTGCCAACAAACTTTCTTAAAACAGAAGGAACAATTATTGAACCATCCTTCTGCTGATAATTTTCCAGAATGCAAGAAATTGTCCTTTCCGTTGCAATTGCCGTTGAATTCAAAGTGTGAACGAATTCTTTTTTTCCGCCATATTTTCCAAATTTTATATTTAATTTTCTTGCCTGAAAATCTGTGCAATTTGAGCAGGACCCCAATTCTCTGTATTTCCCCTGAGCAGGAAACCAGGCTTCCAGATCATATTTTTTTGAGGCATTGTCATTTAGTTCTCCAGAGGCAATATTTACAATTCTGTAAGGTATTTTAAGTTCCTGATAAATTTCTTCCATATTTTTAATCAATTCTTCAAAAATTTTCCAGCTTTGGTCTGGTTTGCAGAAAACAAATTGTTCAACTTTTTCAAATTGATGAACCCTGAAAATTCCTTTTGTGTCTTTCCCATGAGAACCCGCTTCTTTTCTGAAGCAGGTTGAAATTCCGCAGTATTTCAATGGCAGTTCTTTTTCATCTAAAACTTCTTCTGAATGAAGTGAGGCGAGAGTTTGTTCACTTGTTGCAATCAGATAAGAATCTTCTCCTTCCAGTTTATAAAGTGTTTCCTCAAAATCAGATAACTCGGCGGCGCCTCTCATATATTTTTTGTTCATAAAGAAAGGAGTCCACATTGGAAGAAATTTTTTCTTAATCAATTTTTTAATCGCGAAATCTATTAGAGCGAGATTCAATAAAACAAGATCTCCTTTTAAATAATATGTTCTTGCTCCCGATATTTTTGCGGCTCTTTCCAGTTCGGCAAATCTTTCAACTAATTCTGCATGTCCTTTTAAATCAAAATTGAAATCTCTGATTTTTCCAACTGTTCTGATAATTTCATTTCCATCTTCTGTCGGAGCAACGGGCACATCATCCTCTATAATATTTCCAATTTTGTATCTGTAAGCATCTCTTTCATTTTTTAAAAACTGAATTTCTCTTTCCAAACCGAAAATTTTGTTATCAATCTCGCCAGCCCTGATTATTAAATCTTCTGTTGATTTTTTTTCTTTTTTTAATTTTGCTATCTTATTTGAAATTTCATTTTTTTCATGTTTTAATTTCTGAAGTTCATTTAATCTCTTTCTCCATTTATTATCGAATTCTATCACTTTATCAACAACAGAAGGATCTTTAAATCTTTTTTTCTCACTTTTCTTTATTATATCCGGATTTTCTCTAAATAAATTTATATCCAACATAATTTAGTTAATAATTATATCAATAATATTTATCAACCGACATCAAATAAATTTAATGAATTTTTTAAAGAGAATCTGAAAATTTACAATTTATTAATAAGAGGTCTTGATTTTTTGATTTTTCCCATATAGTCAAATTTTTCTGCTTCATTCCATTTCAATTTTTTGGGGTTTAAATTGAGAAAATCAAAAACTTTCTCTGAGAAATTTGGGACAATTGGATATATCAAAATTGCCAGATTTTTGACCAAATTTCCGGAATAAAAACAAATTTCTTTTTTCTCTTCCTCCTCTTTTTTCCAGGGTTCATTATTGTTAAAATAGGCGTTTGCTTTTTTTCCATAGTGCACAATATTTTTTAATGCCTCCTGAAATCTGCAATCTTCAAAATTTTTTGTAATTGTTTTAAAAATATTTTTTGCTTCTTTTATTTCTTCTGGCGGTGAGTAATTTATATTATCTTTATTTGGTTCTGGAATCTTTCCAAAATTGGAATAACAAAATGAAAGAACTCTGTGAACAAAGTTTCCAATAATATCTGCAAATTCGTTATTTATAGTTTCTTTAAAAACTTCAATTGAAAAGACAGAATCATTCTGTTCTGGATACAGGGAAACCAAGACGAATCTCCAATAGTCGGCAGGATATTTTTTGAGCGCTTCCTCTGTTGTAAGACCCTTTTCTCTGCTTTTTGAGAATTTTATTCCTTCTGTTTTGAGCCAACCGCAGGAAATCAATCTATCTGCAAGTTTCCAGTTCTCTCTGCAGCCAAGCAACATAGCAGGAAAGATTATTGAATGAAAAATCGTATTATCTTTTCCCATAAATTGAACAAGTTCGGTATCCTTGTTTTTCCACCAGTCTTCAAATTTCTGATCATTTTTTAGACACCATTCTTTTGTAAAGGAAAGATAACCAATAGGAGCATCAAACCACACATAGAAAACTTTGTTTTCATAGTTTTTTTTTGGAACTTTAAACCCCCAACTTGCATCTCTCGTAATTGCCCTCGGTTTTAATCCTCGTTTAAGAAATCCTAAAGTTTCCATTTTTGCAAGTTTGCTCCATCCTCTGCTCTTTTCAACAAACTCAAATAATTCTTTTTCAAATTTTGGCAGGTTTAGAAATAAATGTTTTGTTTTTCTAAATTTTATTTTTCCTTTGCAAAAAATGCAATGAGAATCAATAATTTCTTTGACATCTATCAATCTTCCGCAATCATCACATTGATCTCCCCTTGCCAGTCCTCCGCAAAAAGAACATTTTCCCTCGATAAATCTGTCAGGCAAAAATTTTCTGCATTTCTCGCAATAAGCATTTTCAACTTCCAGTTCTATTATATAGTTATTCTCATCTAATTTTTTAAATATATGGTCTGTAAATTCTTCATTTATTTTTGAATCTGTAATGCCATAATAATCAAAACTCATTTCAAACTTTTTAAAAATATCTTTCACTTTTTTGTGATTCTGATAAACTATCTGTTTCGGAGTTGTTTTGTTTTTTTCTGCAACAATCTCAAACATCGTCCCGTGAGAATCAGAACCGCAAATATATAAAACTTTTTCTCCTTTCAATCTGCAAAATCTTGAATACACATCTGCTGGCAGGACAGAACCAATGATATTTCCCAAATGCGGTATTCCATGGATATATGGCAGAGCAGAAGTTATGAGTTTTCTTTTCATATAACTTTTTTCTTTTAAAAAAAGAAAAATCCAAAAAATATTCGTATTTTTCTTCGGGCAAAATATTTTCATTAATTAAAAATAGCTATTTTATTATGTTCCAATTAGAAGAAATTGCTCAAAAGATTGAAATACCCAAAAATTTAAAGAAAACAAATATTGTTTACTATTTAATTAAACCATTCGCAAAGGCGCATATTTTTTATGATGGAAAAGATATAGTATACGAACTGGTAGAACCGAAATTAACCAAAAAAGAAAATGAAATTTTTGAGAATCTGTATCAGGGTTTATTGCAACTGATTGATCTTTCTCCAACTCAAATCGAAACTCACAAAAAATTAATTGCACATCTTGAAAATAAAATCAAATTTTTATTAAAGGACTATGGATATAAAATTTCTGATAAACAATATAATAAACTAATGTATTTTATTTACAGGGATTTTGTTGGTTTAAATGAGATTGAACCTCTGATGCACGATGATTATGTTGAAGATATAAATTGTAACGGAGTAAAAACACCTGTTTATATCAGACACAGAATGTTTGGCAATGTTAAAACAAATGTGGTGTATAAAGACGAAAAAAAATTGAAAAATTTCATAATAAAACTCGCACAAAGATGTAATAAATATATTACTTATTTAAATCCTTTTCTGGAGGGGAGTCTGGAAGACGGCTCAAGAGTTGAAGGAACAATTTCAGAAGAAGTTTGTCCGAGAGGCCCAAATTTTTCAATAAGAAAATTTAGAAGAATTCCTTTCTCACCGGTAGAATTAATATATTTGAAAACAATATCTGCAAAAGCGATAGCTTATCTATGGTATTTAATAGAAAAGGGGGCAAATATTCTGATAATTGGCGGATCCGGAGCCGGAAAAACAACTCTGTTAAATTCAATTTTGACATTTATACCTTCTAAAGCAAAAATTGTTTCTATTGAAGACATTAGAGAAATAAGAATGTATCACGAAAATTGGATTGCGACGGTCAGCAGAGAATCTATTGGAGGATTAAAAATAGGAGAAATTAATTTAGACAAATTACTTAGAGAAAGTTTCCGGGAAAATCCAGATTATGTTGTCGTTGGAGAGGTCAGGGGCAAAGAAACCTATGTGATGTTTCAGGGAATGGCAAGCGGACATCCAACTTTATCAACTTTTCACTCCGAAGACGTATCTTCAATTGTATCCAGATTAAATACGCCGCCAATAAATTTGCCGTCAAGTCTGATACAGCTTCTGGATGTTATAATTACGGTTGTGAAAACGGAAAAAGGAAACAAGATAATCAGAAAAGTCAAAAATATTGAAGAACTTTTGAATATAGATGATAAAACAAAAAAAGTAACTACAACCAAAATATTAACTTTTGATTTTTCTAAAAATAGGTTTATTTATAACGAAAACAGCAAAATTCTCGAAAAAATATCTACAAATCAGGGTATAAAACTGGATGAGATAAAGAAAGAAATAAAGAGAAGAGAAAAATTTTTGCTTGATCTTGTAAAGAAGAAAATTTTTGAAATGCATCGGGTTCAAAAAGAAATAGAAAAATATTGTTCTAAATTATGATTAAAAATAAATTGAAAGGAAGAATTGAATTTAACACAATTGTAATATTCCTGATTTTGTCAATTGTTTTTGTAGTTGCTCTTACCTTCTTTTTTAAAATTTGGAATATCGGTATGCCGTCAATTACAAATACGAGCAGTATCCACTCTGAATGTTCAAAATGGCAGATAGAAAATTGCAATGAACCTTTGGATGCAATAGAAAAAGGAAAATTAAAATATCCCGCATTAAAGGAAAAGTTTGGGACAAATCTGGATCAGGCAAAAAAATTTTGCAATTGTCCAGGATAATTTCCTGCACATGGTTATTTTAGAGTTCTCTTTTAAAGAAAATTCTACTTATTAGAAATAAAATAAAAACAATAAAAAAATAAAAAATTAGAACTTCATCAAAGATTTCACAAGTTTGTCTCTTTCTTCGTCTCTGGTTTTAAATAGGCCATTTAGAACGGTTTCTACGTATCCAAGTCTGTCATTTAGTTTGTTGATCATTTTCTTGATCTCTATCATACCGCACCACAATTGTGCAATCTGAACGTTCTCTGCATCTTTGTAAGCACATCTGTGTCTCTTAACCGCTTCAAGGATCTGATTTAGTTCATGCTCTGCCTCTATTGACAAACATTCTTTCCAGTCTGCTTTTTTACCCACTTTGTTTAGTTCAAGCATCTTATTCACCTAATAATAATTACTCCGAAAACTTTAAATACTCCTTAGTAAATAAACTACACTCCAATTTCCCCAATATTTATACCTTAAAATTTTAAATACCCTTGATAAATAAACT
>CAYLRQ010000023.1:0-11279 GCA_964386335.1 uncultured archaeon | reverse complement strand
AAAAGCACTATTCGAACTCCCGAACCGACTAACGGACAGAGTCCTTAGCCCTGCGCCTTTGACCACTTGGCTACCCCTGCATAAAAAGATTTACATATCTATAAAGTAAACCAAACTTAAAACTCCGTAATTCTTTTTTGTCTGAGTAAATTGCTTTTCTTCACATATTCCTCCGGTTTGATTTTTGTTTTTAGATTCTGCAGGAGTTGTTTGAGAGAACCAAATTTCTCTGGTTTTTTTCTTAGTGCCGCTCTGACATTTTCCCTGACTTCCCAGACTCCGACAGGAATATCATACTCCTTTCCAACTTCTCTTATCACTATTGCTCTTGCCTGCCTTTTCATTTTGTACAGACCTTCAGAAACTGCAAATCTTGAAGCATAATAGCCTCCGCTCTGCAAACTTGCATAATCTTTCCTTCCAAAATAAAATTCAAATTCAACGGTGATTTCCGGAGAATTGCTGTTTAAATTCCAAAGTGTTCCGGGAAACCAGGTCTCAAACTGCTCAAATTCCCAGTTCCCCGGGAGTAGTAGAATATAAAAATGATTACCTAAATATGAATTCTCAAATAACAGATATTCATCAATAGAGGAGAAATTTTTTATTTTAGTAATAAAATATTTAGATAGCAGAGCATCTATTGCAGTAATGCTCCATTTTGTTGGGACGAGTTTCTTTTTTATTCCCAAAACTCCGGAACTCAGAATTTTTGAAATCTGCGAGACATTAAAATTTAATTTATAAAATTCTACCACAACTTCATCCGCCTTTATATCGTCATCTATCAGTTTATAAACGGGACTTCTTATCTTCGGATTGTCAACAACTTTTATTTTATTTACTTCACCGCTTGCGCCCATTGGCTGCAAAATCGGAGAGAAAGACAAGGAAAATGAAGGTTTCTTTCTGAAGTTAATCTCCATGTCAACAGGTTTTGCGGAGAGAGTTACAGCCTGCAATTCTCTGATATATCTGTCTCTCGTAAAAACATTTTTTTGTAGTTTTCCTCTGACAAGAGAATATCTGTCCCTGATTATTTTTTCCTGACTTAAACCGAACATTTTTTCAGGAGTGTCAACCCTTTCCAGATTGGATTCATTTAGAGAAACCATAGGGCCAACAAAAACATCTGGATAATTTTCATGCCCTACAAAAACCGATTTTGGGGAAGGTCCAAACAAACTTTCATTTATTTTTGGGATGGCAAGTTTCTGATAATAAATTCTCGTAAGAATTGGGCAACGCTCCCTCCCGCAGAGTTTTCTTATTCCTTTGCAAATATGGCAGAGAGTCATAAAAAAAGGGACTAAAAAATTTTAACATTACACTTTCTGTATTTACTCAATTTTTTCATGACACATATTTTTTGTTGGTTCATTTTGAATCTTGTCACATATAGAAGAATCCTTTTTTATTAAAGCAACATTTTTATTACATACGTCTTTCACACTAGGTTCTGCTATATCATCACATATAGAATCATCTTCTTTTATTTCAGCAATCTTATAATAACACCAATCTTTATCATGCAGTGTATCAAATTTTTTGCAAATTCTTATATCCTGTTTTATTTCAATAAATTGATGATAACATGTTGCTCTAAAGTCTAAATCTTGTATATAATCACAAATAGATTCATCTTCTTCTGACTTGGCAAGGAAATAATAGCATTTATCTCTCTCAACTTGATTTTGAATATTGGCGCAATTGGAGACCTCTTTATTGGACATAGTAACCCAATATAAGCATTCATCTTTACTTACCTGATTTTCAATTTCAGAACAAACTGAATTATTATTTAATTTAATAGCATAGTTAATATAGCAAAGCTGTCTAACTTTTTCATTAGTATCAAGGCTGCACAGAGATATATTTCTCTTATTAATTGCAATATTATAATAACATGTTGCTCTGTAATTTACTTCCATGCCTGAAGGCTCAATTTTATTACAAAAGGATATATCTAAATTTACTTCTCCTAAACATTGGTATTTATAATTTTGATTACTAATCTTACCACATATTTCTGAGTCATTGTAAGTTCTGGCAACGCGGTAATAACAGGAATCCGGAGAAATGGGATCAGATGTACACATTTCAAGTTTTTGTTTTTTCATTTGGTTTTCTAAAAGATTATCAGTAATGCATCCACTTAAAAAGATAACCAAAAATAATATTCCGATTAGTAAATATTTCTTCATAAATATCATTTTTGTTTATTAACTTAAGTATTTAAAACTCACTCAAACTTTTCTGCCTGTATTTGAAGAATTCAATCTTCGGTTTTTTTCCCAAAGGCAGAAGTTTGCCATAAACTCCGCCTCCTCCCGGAATCTGTTTAATTTTATCCTGTCTGAAGGCATCAATATATTCTGCGACTTTTTTATCAATTTTTTCCAGTTTTTCTATTTCAACATCAATCAAAACTCTAATTTCATTACCAAATTGTTTGATAAACTTTTCCCAGATTTCAGAGACGGATTCAGAATAAAGAGTTTTTATGTTATATGCCGTTGCAATTATTTCTGTCAACGGATAAATATGAATATATTTTGGTCTTTCCGGATTTCCATCGCAGTCTGAGAGTTCTAAAATCCTGTCTTTTACCCCCTTGTTTATTGTTCCTCCGCAATTTCCGCATTTCCAGTTTAGTTTTTTTGCATCTTCCAATTTGTAAAACATCAAGCAGTTTTTGCATCTTGACAAATGATATTTTCCATGTTCTGGATAAAACCCGCAGTTCAGAATTACTTTTCTCAAATCTTTCTGAAGCATAACTTTTTTTAATTCTTCAAAAGTGAATTCTTTGATTTTCATCCTGTTAAATTCTCTTGCCAATCTTAAAGGATAAGGAGAATGGGCATCGGAATTTGAAAGAAAAGTTAATTTATGCAATTCTGAAATTTTGTCGGCAAGATGAGAATCCGCTGAAAGACCGAGTTCAAGAAAAGAAATTTTGTTTGAATGTTTTCCATAACATTCTTTTAGTGAGTTATAGTGAGCATAAACCCCAAAGTAGGGTGTAAAAGCATGAGCAGGACCAAACAAGCCTTCGCATTCAAAAACAAATTCAGAAATTTCTTCTCCGCCAATGGAAAGGTGCGGTCTTCCATCTGCATCCAGATTATTTGAATATTTCATGAGTTTTTCTCTTAATTCCTCTGCTTTTGAAAAGGAAGGCAATAAAATAACATGATGCACTCTGTCAAATGTCTGAACTTCTGTTTGCAGGACAAATTTTGTTTCACTTCCATCATATTCATAAATTCCTTCTCCCTTCAGATTCTCTTTCAAATGCGAAAGCCATTTATTGTGCAGACAATCTCCAGTTCCAAGCAATTGAACACCCTTTAATTTTGCCTGTTTTGCAAGAACCGGAATCTCCATTTTGTTGGAAACTCCTCTCGCATATTTTGAATGAATGTGCAAGTCTGCATTTATTTCAAGGAAATCCATATTTTCGTATAAATAATTCATCTCTTCCGTTTCTCCAAATAAATATCCAAAATTGTTGCATTCTGAATCCAAGTGTTTGGAATGTCTACGAGCAAACTAATTATTAAAACACTTGCCAATTGTCCAAAAACCGAAGAATATCCAGTAATCAGTAAAATAGCTATTAAACCAACTATGCTTGTAGCACTCATTGTCAGTCCGGTTTTCATGGCACTCTTATATTGTTTGTCAAAGTTTTCATGTGATTTAAGAACTCTCGTTGTAAGCAAAATATCCGAATCTACGGAGTAACCAAGCATCATCAGAAGAGCGGTAAAAGTTGCAATAGAAAGAGGAATTCCAAAAATATTCATCAAAAACAGAGTGATTACAATGTCTGAAAAAGCGCAAAGAACCATAGCAAAAGACGGAATTAAAGTTCTGAAAAGAATAAATATTATTATCGCAATTGCAACAAAAGCAAAGATGATGGAATAGATAATATCATTCAAAATATTGGCACTTAGTTTTGGATCTATCCTGCTGATTTCATAGTTTTTAATTTCAAGGGTTTTGTTAATATCCTTTATTAACCGATTTGTGTCAATTCCGGAACATTCCACAGATAATTGAGTTTCTATTGCACTTGTCGTTGTATATGCAGCAACTTTATATTCTTTTTGCAACCTATCTTTTAAATCCGAAATTTCATCAAAACTTGCATTATAAAAAGATATGGTAATCAAGTTTCCTCCTTTTAACTCAATACTTTTATCAATAAAAAAACCCGTGGTAATTTGTTTATAACTCAGAAATCCCAGACTGATTATTAAAAAAATTATTGTGAGAAAAATAAGTTTTCTATTCATATAATTCTCTGTTTTTAAAAAATAAAAGAAGTTGATAAAAATAAACAAACTAATATTATGACCGGGGATCTATTTATTGATTTATGTTTGATTATTATTCTCGCAACTGTTATTTGCGGATTTATGAGATTACTTAAACAGCCTTTATTAATTGGATATCTTCTTACAGGCATTATAGCAAGTTTTTTTGGTATTGTTCCATCCGGAGAATCTCTAAAACTATTTTCACATATTGGAGTTGCTCTCCTTCTCTTTGTGATTGGTCTCAGTTTAAATCCAAAGATAATAAGAGATTTAAGCAAACCTTCTTTGATTACGGGAATTGGACAATTTGTTATAAGTACGATGCTGGGATACATAATTTGCATTTATTTTGGTTTTACAGCAATAACTTCTTTGTATATTGCAGTTGCTTTGTCATTTAGCAGCACCATTGTGGCGATGAAGATTTTATCAGATAAAAGGGATACCGAAACTTTGTACGGTTATTTGTCAACGGGATATCTAATTATACAGGACTTAATTGTAATTGTTATCTTAATGATAATTACTTCTCTTTCAAGCGGAGTTGGTATTATAAATATTGCTTTTGAAACTATTTTAAAGGGGGTAGGATTGGTAACCATCCTATTTTTGATTGGAATTTATATTTTGCCAAAAATTACGGAATTAGTTGCAAAATCACAGGAATATTTATTGTTATTTTCTCTTGGATGGTGTTTTGCATTATCGGTGTTGTTCTACTATATGAACTTTTCTATAGAAACGGGGGCCTTAATTGCCGGAATTACGCTGTCCATGTCGTCATTCCGGTACGAGATAAGTTCAAAAATGAAACCAATAAGAGATTTTTTCATAATATTGTTCTTTATCGCAATAGGGTCTCAGATCACTCTCGGAAGTATTAATCAGTATCTTACAATAATATTAAGTTTATCCCTGCTCATACTTTTTATAAAACCGCTGATCATAATTTCTTTACTTGGATTTTTGGGATATGCAAGAAGAACAAGTTTTCTTACCGGAGCAACATGCGGAAATATAAGCGAATTCTCGATAATTATGATAGCTCTGGGAATTAGCAGGGGAATTCTTCCACAGGAGATTTTATCTGTAATTACCATTATTGGTTTTATAACAATAGGCGGTTCAAGTTATCTTATGCTTTATTCAAATCAGCTATATTCTTATCTATCCAGATACCTTAAAATTTTTGAAAAAAGAAACAGAAGAATTGACGCCAAGCATAGATATAAAGAAAGTGATTATGAGATTATTCTGTTCGGTTACAATAGAATAGGTTACGATATACTGGAATCACTCAAGAAAATAAAAAAGAAATATCTGGTGGTTGATTACAATCCCGTAATAATTAGAAAATTAACAAGAGAATCTATAGATTGCAGATATGGTGATGCAAATGATTATGAATTATTGGAGGACCTTAGATTGTCAGAAGCAAAAATGGTTATATCAACAATACCGGATTATAATACCAATGCTGTGTTAATCAAAAAAATAAGAGAAACAAACAAAGACGCGATAATTATTGTTGTATCGCATAATATTGATCAGGCCATAGACTTATATGAAATTGGAGCAACTTATGTAATTACACCTCATTTATTGGGAGGGCATCATGCATCTATGATGATTGAAGAATATGGTTTTGACATGAAAAAGTTTTTGAAAGAAAAACTAAATCATATTGAAGATTTAAATCGCAGGAGAGAGTTGGGTCATAACAAACCAAAACACGAGAGAAGGTAGATTATAGAAAAAATTATTGCTAAAAAAACTTTCTTTTTTTATTTAATATTTTCAGAATGTCGAAAACAATTATTACAGATAAAGATACAAGGCCGGCAACAATTACATTATATATTCCTATTGGAACGGTTTCAAATATGCGATTTAGCGGAGAGTAAATTATTAAACTTGTTAACAGAATAGATGCCGCTGAGGCATAGACCAGATATTTGTTAAAGAATAAAGGCGTTTTATATACGGGCATTTTAAATGATCTGAAATTAAATGCATTTGCTATTTCAAATAATATTAAAACTAACAGACCTGTGGTTCTGGCTGTTGCAGCAGCCATATTTTCGGCAATACCTTTGGCCAAAAGAGAAGCAAATGTAATATAAAATACCCCCAAAGTGCCAATTCCCATTATTGTTCCGGAAATTATGATCAATAAAAGCAATCGTTTATTTATAATGGATTTTTTCTTTGGCTTTTCTTTCATTATTCCATAAGAGGGATTAAAACCCAAAGTAATTGCTGGCAGATCATCTGTAACGAGATTCATAAATAAAATCTGCAGAGCGAGCAATGGCAGAGGCAAACCGAATAATATTCCGAAAAATATCACAAATAATTCGGCAGAGTTGCAGGAAAGCATATAAGCAGTAACTTTTTGTATATTGCTGAAAATCGTTCTTCCTTCTTTTACAGCAGAAACAATTGTAGCAAAATTATCATCCTTCAGAATCATGTCTGCCGATTCTCTTGAAACATCAGTTCCCTTTATGCCCATCGCCACACCAATATGCGCTTCTTTTAAAGCGGGAGCATCATTTACGCCGTCTCCAGTCATTGTAACAATTTCCCCATTTTGTTTAAGAGCCTTCACAATTCTTAACTTATGTTCTGGTCTGACCCTGGCAAATATTGTAATTTTATTTACAATTTTTGCCAGTTCATCATCAGTTAATTTATCCATTTCCTCTCCAGTGATGACTTTGCCAGAAAGGCCTATTTCTTTTCCTATTTCAACAGCAGTTTCTTTGCTGTCCCCAGTAATCATTTTAACTTTTATTCCGCTTTCTTTGCAAGAAATTATGGTTGGTTTAACTTTTGCTCTTGGGGGGTCCTCTATGGCAACCAAACCCAAAAAAATTAGATTATTTTCAAAGTTGTTCTTATCAAGAGAAGAAGATTCTTTGTAGGCAAGGGCAAGAACTCTGAATGCCTTTGATGTGTAAGTATTGTTAAAGTCAAATATCTTTTGTTTTTCTTTTTCAGTCAGTTTAATAATTTCGTCTCCCTTTTGCACAAATTTGCATTTTTTAATTAAAACTTCGGGAGCGCCCTTTGAATAAACAAAATTCTTTCCTCTTTCTCTGCACAGGACGGACATCATCTTTCTCTCAGAACTAAATGGAATCTCTTCCTTTCTAGTAAATTTTAAATCTTCCCTGAAAATTCCTCCTTTTGCCGCCATTACCAGTAAAGCTGCTTCTGTTGGAGACCCTCTTATTTTATATTCTCCGTCTTTTTTTTCAATTTTTGCATCATTGCATAAAATTGCGGATTTTAAAAGAAGGTTGAGACAGATATTTTTTTTGGGATCTATCTTCTTATTATCTAAAAGCAAGTTTCCTTTCCCGTCATATCCCGCTCCGGTAACACTGATGATTTTGTTGTCTGTAAATATTTTTTTTACCGTCATCTCTCCCTTTGTTATTGTTCCTGTTTTATCCGCGCATATTACCGTAGTTTCTCCAAGAGTTTCAATTATAGACATATGATTTACTATTGCATTTTTCTTTGCCATTCGGTAGGCTCCTAAACTAAGAATTGAGAGGAGAGCGACAGGCAAACCTTCCGGAAATGCAGAAACAGATAAGGCAATTACTACAAGGAGTATCTCTACCAGAGCACTGTAAGTATGAGGCGTTCTTATCAGCATTAAAATCCCCGTTAAAATGGATATAATTATTGCTATAAACGCCATATATTTTGCGATCTCATTGACTTTTTTTTGCAGAGGCAGTTCTTTTTCCGCTTTTGAAATCATTCCAGCAATTTTTCCGAATTCTGTATTCATTCCTGTATGCAAAACCTTTGCGACACATTTTCCGTTAACAACATAAGTTCCCATGAATATCTGATTATCTCTTTTGTAGTTTTTCTCATTTTTTGTGGCGAATTTTTTGATTTCTTTTGATTCTCCAGTCAGAACGGATTCATTAACTCTTAATTCTTTTTCTTCCAAAACCAAACAATCCGCCGGAATTTTTTCTCCGGTTCTTAAAACGAGAACATCCCCAGGAACTATTTTCCTTGATGGTATCTCCATTTCTTTCCCGTCTCTTATAACAATAGAAGTTGGCGTAATCATTTGTTTTAAGGCTTTGATTGCTCTCTCTGCTTTATATTCCTGAAAAAATCCAACTGTTATAAGGATTAATATTATTATTGAAATAGCATATCCGGTAATAAATTTTCCAACAAAAAAAGATAATGTTGCTGCAACAAGTAACAAATATATCATGAAATTTTTCTTTATCTGTTTCAAAATAATTTGCAAAGGAGAAATGCTGAGGAGTTCTTTTATTTCATTATATCCGTATTCTCTAAGTATTTTGGCGGCTTCTTTTTGAGTAAGACCTTTTAATTTCTTCATAATTTAAATTTTTCTGAGAGTTTAAATGGATCAAAAGAAATTACAGAATTTCCATACAATTCCATTCCTCCGATATCCGAACTTTTATCTTCCAAGTTTCCTCTGTCCACCAGATGAGTAATCCAGTAATTTTCTATTTTATACAATGAAAGATTAAAGGACTTAACTCCCAATCTAAAGTAATTTTTTATTATTTTATAAATTAAATCAGACAAATTTGCAAATCTTTTTTCCTTTGAAAAAATAACATTCTCTTTCTCTTTGACTGGAGTCAAATAAAAAAGCATTTTTGTCCCGTTTATTTCCCTTAAAAGACCTAAACTTTTATGCACTCTGAATAAATCGAGAAAATAATCTGAATTGAATTTTTGTTTGTATTTTTCACTTATTTCCTCAAGTTTTTTCACTTTTCCGTATTTCATTTTTGAACTTGTTACTTGCATGTGGCCGTGAATTATTGAAGCTCCGCTTCTCCATAGGCAGTTCCAGATCAGGAAATTGTTTTTTGCTTCTTTGTCCAGTTTTTTTACTTCCAAAAACCATTTTTCTGCTGTTTCAAAATAATCTCTCAACCATACTTTCCTTATTTTCAGAGGATTGTGTTCTTTAAAAATGATTAAACCATGAAAATAATCATATTTTGCGATGTTGCTTGCCGTTATGCAATATTTTCCCTTTATTCTGCCGAAGGAATCCGAAGGAGTGAAATTTTCTGGTTTACAGAAGACGCAGTTCTTTTTATTTTCCAATTCTCTTGTGCTCATTTTTATTGTTGGCCGGGGTCTGAGACTCCTCAACTCATTAAACAAACTTCCTTCTCCAGTAAAATTATTGTTGATTGCTATTATTTTTTGATTCTCTACTCTTTTTAAAGACTTAAATCTTATTTTTACAAATTCTCTCATTTTATTCGACAGAATTAATTTGCTTTCAGACAAATTCACGGAATAAAATCGGTTGAATAATCTCCTTTGTTTTTCTGGAAGTTTGTTTACTAATTCTAACAGGTTTGTTATTTTTGCTTCCATAAAATAGGTCGCCGATAAAGTATAATAAGAACGAAGAAAATTGTTGCGATTCCAATATTGAAGAGCAAAATAAAAATTTGATGAGAAATATATGAAAAATATCAAATTAAAATTGAATATTATTTATGAGGGTAACCTATTATGCAAAACTAAGAGGGGGAGAGGGAACTCATATTCAATATCTTTTGAATCATTTCAAAGCAAAACTTTTGACTTCTGAAGCAGCAGTGGATTTTTATGATGGCACTTACGGCATAAGTTTGGGAACAAAACTAATACAGAAAGAAATGCTGAATTGCGATATTTTTCATATCCATCATGCGACGCATTCTCTGGAATTGTTGATTCCTTCTGTTTTTAAAAAAATGAAGAAAAAGCCAATACTGATAAATACTTTTCATACCCCTGTTGGAGAAGGAGGATTTTCTGTTATTCCAAACACTTATATGAAATTAATAGTTAAACTTTATAAAGATATTTCAAGCAAATTTATTGTTGTTGGAGAAAAACAAAAAAAAGTGATTGAAGACATCGCCAAAGATAATATCATTGTGATCAATAATGGAGTAGATATAAAAAAGTTCAAAAAGAAAAAAACAAAAAGATTTTTCAAAGATTTTACCGTAGGTTATCTTGGAAGATTGCATATTGAAAAAAATGTTCTCTCTTTGATCAAAGCATGTAAAAAATCCGGAGTAAATTTGGTAGTTGCTGGAACCGGAACGCAATATGAGAAGATCAAAAAATTAGAAAATGAAAAATTAAAAGTTTTGGGATTTATTGAAGACCAGGTTGAATTTTATAATTCCATAGATGTTTTTGCATCGGTTTCCCGTTTAGAAGGACATCCATATACCGTATTGGAGGCTATGTCCTGCGGAAATCCCGTAATAGTTTCAAATTTTGGTGGAGAAGAGAAAATCTTGGAAAAGTGCGGTGTTGTTTGCGGAACGAGAACGAAAGAAATTGAAAGAGCCATCGAAGAGATTAAAAATAAAGATTTGGAAAAACTTGGCAGAAATGCGAGAAAGCTTGTAGAAAAAAAATACAATATAGATATTCAAATAAAAAAACATAGAGAACTTTATAGATCTGTTTTAAATGGGAAGCATACCTAATCGGCAATTAAAAATAAAATAAAAAATTAAAGCAATCTAAATTTCTTCTTCTTTGAAATTTCTTTCTTCGGCAGTTTTATTTCTAGAACGCCATCTTTGAATTCCAATTTTGATTTTTCTGGTTTAACTTCGGTGGGCAGATCCAGAACTCTTCTGATTTCTCCTGACTTTCTTTCCTTTCTGTAAAAATATTTTCCTCTTTCTGTTCGTTCTTCTTTTCTCTTTGCGTGAATTAAAATCCTTTTCTCTGTCGCCTCAACCTGTAAATCTTGTTTTTTAAATCCGGGCAAATCTGCCCTGACAATTACCTCTTTATCTGTTTCAATCATGTCTACTGGAAAACTTTGCAGCGGTTGCCAGATTGACTGAAATTGTCTCTGGAATTCTTTTTGAATATCTCTGAACGATTTGATGG
>CAYLRQ010000022.1:7924-11391 GCA_964386335.1 uncultured archaeon | reverse complement strand
TGATATTTACAAAGTTATTGACTCTTGCGAGCCGATGCAGATGGATGTAACGTATCGCAAATATACGAAGTTTCAGCGAAGCTGAAATTTGTGGCAACTTGCCGAAGGCAACAAAACTCTCTTAATCACTGTTGTGCAAGTGCGATAGCGCCGAATGAACGACAACTAGTAAGAGTTTTGCGGAAAGGAATTTAAATAAATTTACTCAAATTTTTTTAATATATAATTATTTCCTATTTTTTCAAGAATGCAATTGTAATAATTTTTTTCTCTATTTTTTATTATTTTTTGTATCATTAAAAAATCACTTGGAATAATTTGATCTTTCATTCTTTCAATCATATCTAAATCAAACCACGATAATTCTCCTTCTTGGTTATTTGTGATATTTATTGATTTAGGAGTCAATCTGCAAATATGCAATAAAAAATGTTGGATTACATTTCCATCCTTTATTAAATGTTCAGAAACAATAGCCAGATGGTTTATAAATTCTGCTTTTATTCCTGCTTCTTCAAATATTTCTCTTATAGCTGCTTCTGAAAGATGCTCATTTTTTTCAATTTTTCCACCGGGTAATCCCCAAAGCCCAACATACTCCCCCCTGACTCTTTTAATAAGAAGAATTTTATTATCATAAGTCAGGACAGATATCACAACCGGCAAAGGTAATTCTTTCATAATTTGTTATAATTTTCTTTAGTTCTTTAAATATTTTTTTAAAATATCTCATAGCCGAATTTCATACAACGTATTGAATTAAGTGAAATCCTGAAAAGATTTAGAACGAGCGAAGCGAGGAGAAAGTTCCGAGGCGGCGCAAACTACACGGGATATTTAATTTCAAAAATATAAACACCTAAAGTTTTTTGTTTCCAGAGAGGATATAATTTATTATATACTCCTATTGCTTCCTCAATTGAGTTAGCATCTGGGATAAGGAGTTTATAATTTTCTTCACTTAGAGCTTCCACAAAAGTAGAATATTTTCTTATACCAACTATCTGAGCTTTATATTTTCCATTAAGATAGACATAATCACCAACTTTAAATCTTCTTATATTATCATAACCAATCCTACCCTCTAAAGTTTTTTTACCTTCAATGATGTAATTGAGATATTTTTGTTTGAGAAACAATCTTCTCATTTTATTTCCCTCACCAAAACTAATTCTTTTTTACCTTCTCTATATTTATCCTGTAATTCTTTTTTTAGTTTAAAACCATATTTGCAGAAGAAATGCAAACTCTCTTCTACCTCTTCTCCTACAGTTACAGAGATTTCTTTCTTCCCCGATTTTTTAGCATATTTTAAAGCTACTTCAAGAAGGGATTTACCAATTCCTTTATTTAGGTATTCTTCTTTGACAACTAAAGTAGAAAGTTTAACATAATTTTTATCGGGCTTATCAGAAACGGCAACAAGCCCCTCTATTTCTCCATTATCAGCTTCAAATACCAACGCATGCTTGTAATTATACCCAGTAAGCCTCTCATTTAAAGCTTTAGTTTGATCACCATACAAAGGCACTAAATATTTATTTGCTAACTCCTCCAATTCTTCTTTGTCTTTTGGTTCTACTTTTCTAATTGGCATAATAAGTACTTTGCTTTATTATGCCAGCATGCATTTGAGTAAAATGAACCTCCCAACCGAGGTAAAGCCTCGGGGTATTTGGATAAAAAGATTATACTCAATTTTTATAACATAATGGTTGCTAATCCCAGAAATGAAAGAAATCCAAAAACATCTGTTGCAGTTGTTATGAAAATAGTTGCTGAGGAGGCGGGATCTTTTCCAAATTTTTTCATTATTAATGGGATAATTGCTCCAAAAAAACCGGCAATTATGAGATTGATAATCATTGCCAATCCGATAACCAATCCGAGTATTGGACTTTTATTCCACAAAATAGCCACGGCAGCAACCAAAATTCCATTAATAATTCCGTTTATTCCGCCCGCAATAATTTCATTTATTATCACTCGTTTAGCCGTTTTTAATTCAATTTCCTTTAATGCTAAACCTCTGACAACAACCGCCAGAGTTTGAGTGCCGGCATTTCCGCCCATGCCCGCCACAATCGGCATATAAACAGCCAGCAACACATATTTTGAGATCGTTCCCTGAAAAAGACCTACGACAGAAGCAGCAAGAAATGCAGTAGCAAGGTTAATAATTAACCATCTGTATCTGTTTTTTACTTTTGTTAGTGCCGGATCCAAAACATCTTCTTCTTCGCTAACACCGGCAAATTGACGGAGATTATTTGCTGATTGTTTTTCTATTAACTTAAGTATATCATCCGAATAAATAATCCCAAGAATGCTATTATCTTTATCCAAAACCACAATTTTGTTGTGGGGATGTTTTTTGAATACGGCGACAATTTCGCGTTCATTTTTATCATATTCAATAGAGGGAATTTTTTTAACATATTTGCCAATTTTTTCTTTTCTTTTGCCTATGGCGAGAGTATGAGCGGGAAGTTCTCCTACTAAAAAACCATCCTGAACAACAAGAATGGCTGGAAATTTTCCGGTTCTTTTTTCATGTTTTTGAATTATTTTTGAAATCTGTTCAAAGGTAATATTTTTTTCCACTTCAATATAATCCAAACTCATTAAACCGGCGGCAGTTCTCGGATCAAATTTAAGCAAAAATTTAACTTTTTCTCTGAGTTCTCTACCCAATTTTTTCAGAATTTTTTTACTTCTTTTTATTCCTATGTTCTGCAATAAATCTGTTGTTTCATCAGAATCTAGATAATCAAGCAATTCCACCAATTCCTTATCACTTAATTTATTCATAATTTCCCGTTGCAATTTTTTTGGCAAACTCAGAAGAATAAAGCCCTGATCATTTACGGGAATCTCTCTAAATATAGAAATCCTCTTCTTTGGAGAAGACAATATTTCATACACTATGCTTTGTGTTTTCTTTTTTGCCATAACAATATTCGTTTCTTCTTACTTAATTTGTCTTTTTTCATATACGAAAAAGTTTTTTATATATAGAAAAAATATATAAACTATGAGCGAGGAAATTGAAATCGAAAAAATTGCTAAACTGGCGAGATTAAAACTTACCGAAGAAGAAATTAATAAATTTAAACTTGATTTGAAAGAAGTAAAGGAGATGTTTGATGAAATAGATAAAATTGAAGTCAAGGAAAATCCCTGCTTTCATCCACTTGAAATAAAAAATGTGACAAGAGAAGACAAAGTAAAAAAAGGATTCTCTCTGGAAGAGGCATTTTCAAATGCAGAACAAAGAGAAAAAAATTTTTTTAAAGGACCAAAGGTTTAGACCATACAAAATCTTCAAGTATTTATTCGACCAGAATTCCAAATTTCCCCGGCCAACTTTCTTTTAATTGTTCTCTTATGATTTCAACTTCGCACTTAAATTCTTTTTCAAAAATTTGTTTGTTTTCATCCAATAATTTTTCTTCATTTGGTGAATA
>CAYLRQ010000022.1:4204-7914 GCA_964386335.1 uncultured archaeon | reverse complement strand
AATATGGGTAGATTCCAGAACTCAAAAATTTTTTAATAAGTCTTTGAATTTCTTTTGATTTTTTCCGGGATTCTTCAAATTTCATGCTTTCTTTCATCAATTCTCCAAAATCTCTGGTCTCCTTAAGTTTTTTATTTAGATTTGAAAATAATTCATATTTCCATTTTTCCGGAACAACTATTTTAATTTTTTTTGGCTTAATCTTTGCCAAATCCATTACAACTTTTATATCGTCCAGAAGATTGCAAATTATTTTTTCATTTTTCTCTGCGGTCTCATCAATTTTATTTTCCTCAACATCCGGCCATTTACTCAAAGAAATAAATCCTTTTCCACCAATTTTTTCCCATAACTCCTCACTGGTGTATGGGATTACTGGAGAAAGCAGTATTAACCATTTTTTAAAAATTTCTAAAAGAACAAAATTTTGTTCTTCTTTTTTTGATAATCTAATGTAATTTGAAATATCTTTCATAACATCATAAAATGCAACCTGTACATATTTTCTTAAATCAAAATTATTGATGTAATCCCTCGCCTTTTTTATGTTTTTTGTAAATTTGGATAACAAAGCCTTTCCATATAATGATATTTCCAGATCTTTGTTCTCTTCCAGAGAAACGGAGGATATCAGATTGTACAATTTTTGCAGTTGTTTTTTCACACTTTGAACATTTTCTTCTCTCCAGTCTATTTTTGCCCCAAACTCCGCCTGATAAGCCATATATAGTCTAAATACATCCGTTCCATAATTTTCACTGATTTTTGCGAGCGGAATCACATTGCCCTTGCTTTTACCCATTTTAGTTCCTTCGACCAAAACGGGTTCTATCAAGGTAATTGTTCTTGGCCAGTATTTCTTTGGAAATATTGCCGCATGATGAAAAATAAAGAAACTCAAATGATTTGAAATATGCATTATTGCGGTATGTCTCTGGTCAACTGGATACCAATATTCAAATTCGGTTTTCATTTTTTTGAGAACCTGTTGAGAGATTTTGGATTTTTCCGCCACATCATTTATTTCTCCCTTATCTAAAAATATGAAATCAAAAACTTCAGGTTTTAATTGTTCGGCGGGTATTTTATTGTTTTTTATCAGATGCGCAATTGTATAAAAAGCCATATAGATTGTTGAATCACTCAAACTTTCAATAATCCATTTTTTATCAAAGGGGAGTTTCGTTCCCAAACCCCTTTTCCTTGCGCATGGTCTTTTGTCAAGCCATTCAAACGCGGATTTAAAATTTTGTCTGTATTTTTCTGGATATATCGTCATATTATTTAAACATTCATAAGCCAATTTTTTCCATCCTGGAGTATTGTAATCAAGAAACCATTGGTCTTTTAATTTGGCTATAATTATTTTGCCCCCGCACCTGCATTTAGCTTTTCTCGAAGTCTCAAAAAATACATCCGCCTTTTTGTTTTTAATCAAATAATCTTTCATTTTTTCTTTTGCTTTTGCTACAGACATCCCGGAATATTCTCCACAATTTTTGTTCATTACACCGGAATTAAATTCTGTTTTATAGACAATATTTGTCGCTTCATCAAGTTTTTGTGTTTCAGTTTGATTTTTAATGCCGAATTGTTCGACGATCTCATTCGCAGAAAAATCTCCAAATTCCTTTGTTTTAATTATTTTGATTGGTTTTATTCTGCCTATCTCGTCATAATTCAGTCCGTATTTTTCGCATTTTGCCCTGTCTCTTTGCAATTCTCTTAATGCAACCAAATCATATGGTGCGCTGGAGGGCACCGAAGTAACTATTCCCGTTCCCGTATCCGGATCACAAAATGATGACGGCAAAACAATAATTTCTTTTTCAATTCCGGGAGCAAAACATTTTTTTCCTATTAATTCGGAAGGCTCTATTTTTTCCAATATTTTAATATCTGTTTTTTGGTAAGATAATTTTTCAGAACATTCTTTACTTACAATCCAGATTTCATCGCCCACTTTTACTTTAACATATTCTGATTCTGGATTTATCCACAGATTTGTCTGCCCAAATACGGTTTCCGGTCTCAATGTTGCGGCAATTAGATAAATATTTTGGCCTGCCAGTCTGAATTTCAGAAGCACAAATTCATTTATGGAAACGGGATCGGTATCTCCATCTTTTATATCATCTTCTCCAACGGCATTAACACAGTTTAAACAAAAAGTAATTGGATAATCTCCCTTAATTAAATATTTCTTCTCCTTGAGTTTCAGAAATTGCCATTCAATGAATTTATTATAAATCCTGTCCGCAGTTGTAAATTCTCTTCTCCAGTCAAGACTCATCCCCAAACTGTTAAAATCTTTTTTCATTGTTTTTGAGAAATAAGAATAAACATTTATTGGTTCCGCGAAACTCATCAGGGTTTTTTCTATTTCTTTTTCATCCTTCGTATGATAAGATATATATTTTCTGAGCGTATTCAATGCTTTTTCATCTTTCATTTTAACAGATATTGAAACTGCCAGAACCGGAGTTCCGGTTATATGAAAAGCCATTGGAAATAAAACATTGTATCCCATCAATCTTCTGTATCTGGCAAAAATGTCCCCACACACATAAGACCTGCCGTGTCCAATATGATAAGGGCCTGAAACATAAGGATACGGAACGGTTATAAAAAATTTCTCTCTCTCATCCGGGTTTGCTTCAAATATTTTGCTTTCATTCCATCTTTTATTCCATTTCTCTTCTATTTTTTTGAGATTCATAAGTTTATAAAAAATTAAAATTTGTTTAAATTATGCCCAAAAATTCGATGAAGTCGAGAATGAGAAAGAAAAAAAGAAGAATTAAGAGAGAAAAGAAAAGATTATAGTTTTTAATATACCTCATAAAAAACTTAGAAAAATTGAGAAAATAAATTATTGAAATTTTCCATATTTTTTAAATAATCCAGCATATTGAATGAAGGCAGACAAACCATCTGCTCTAAAATATACACTCTATTACTAAAAACTTTATATAGTTTAAATACTTATTATATAGTGGTGGAAATGAGAAGTGAAAATCCAGAAGAAGTTAAAGAGTATTTAAAGGCTTTTAAGAGATGGTTGGAGAAAGGGTGCTATCCAGATATAGCTGAAAGCTATAAGTCCGTGCCAAATTATACTCCACAACCCTGCACACAAGAAGGAATACAAGAGCTAATAGTGGCTATGGAAGACATAGGAAACAGAAATTATGTTGAACTTATTGATCGGATAGCAGGAATATATATTTCTTATCTAGTCAATGGCTCTCCTGAAAAGGAAATAGTATTAGAAATCTCATCTCCTATTAATTACTTAGGATTATATAATGCTAAAAAAGATTGGATTATAATAGGAAATGTAGGAAATTATGTTGGAAGATTTATGGAAGGTGGAAAAATTACTGTTGACGGAGATGCAGAACTTTTGGTTGGATGTTCTATGGTGGGTGGAAATATTGAGATTAAAGGAAATGCGGAAAGTTTTGTTGGAGAAAACATGATAGGCGGAGAGATTAAAATTAGAGGAAAGGCGGGATATGGAGTCGGAAAAGGGATGATAGGCGGAAAAATTACTGTTGACGGAGATGCAGAAAATGGAGTTGGAGAAAGGATGAGAGGCGGAAGGATTAAGGTAGGAAATGCAGGAGATGGAGTTGGAGAAGAAATGGAAGGTGGAACGATCATTGTTAATGGGAAGGTGAAAAAGTGGACTGGAGATGGTATGAGAT
>CAYLRQ010000022.1:0-4104 GCA_964386335.1 uncultured archaeon | reverse complement strand
GGAACGATCATTGTTAATGGGAAGGTGAAAAAGTGGACTGGAGATGGTATGAGATGTGGAAAGATCTATATAGCAGATCTTGATCCCCATAACTTAAGTAAGAGGATATACGGAGGAAACATTTATAGAGGATTACCTGAAGGGATGGGTGAAAAACCTGAACTTGTTGTGAAAGATGGAGAAGTGCTGAGAAACAAATTTTGAATACTAGAAAATATATATTCTATCACCGAAAACTTTATATAGTTTAAATACATATATTTTAATGCTTTTTCTTAACTGAAAGGTGGTATAATATGTTTAAAAAAAAGAAAGAATCCGGTTTGAGATGCCCAGAATGCGGGTCAACAGAAATATTAGTGGATAGTGGAAAGGGAGAAAAAATATGCTCAAAATGCGGTTTAATCCTGAATGAAAGTATGATTGACACACAACAGGATTGGAGAGCCTTTGACAGCGAAGAATTGGAAAAAACGGCGAGAACAGGTGCTCCATTAACCAGGATAAGACATGATAAGGGAGTTGGAACAGAAATAGGAAAAAGTAAAGCAGAATTGTTTAAAGTTTCTGCTGGAAAGAGAGGTCAATATTTCAGAATAAAGAACTGGCAAAAAAGACTTGTAAGTGGCAAAGATAGAAACTATGGTTATGCCCTGTCAGAACTGGAAAGAATTTCATCTGCTTTGAGTTTGCCAAAAAATTTGCAGGAAGAGATTGCTTCAATGTATGAAAAAGCTTTAGAAGAAGGTTTGGTAAAAGGAAGAAGTATAGAAGCCGTTATAGGTTCTCTTGTATATGCTTTATCAAGAGAATATGGATCTCCGAGATTGATGTCAGAAATTTGCGAGGTTTCAGGAGTTGACAAGAGAGATCTGGGAAGAACTTACAGATACGTCGCAAGAAAACTAAATTTGAGAGTTATACCGGCAAAAGCAATTGATTATGTACCCAGATGTGCAACAATTCTTGGATTGGGAGACAAAACCCAGATTAAAGCAAAACAGTATCTGAAAAAAATAAAAAGCGAAGAAGACGTTTCCGGAAAAGGCCCTATTGGACTGGCTGCAGCAACACTATATATTGCGGCAATAATGAACGGTGAAATCATTTCACAGAGAAAAATTGCAGAGGCAATAGGTGTAACAGAAGTTACAATAAGAAACAGATGCAAAGATATTGCCAAAAGTTTAAATATAGAAGATAAAGTTGAGCGGAAGATAAAAGAGTTGGAAGAATTGCAGAAAGAATAAAATTTTAAGATATTTTTTGTTTTTTTTATTATATTTTTATATATAATTACTATATTTATTATGAGAAAAAAAATTACTCTATTTCTAATTGTTTTTTCATCTTTTTATCTAATTTCGACAGTTTTTGCGATCGAGGAAATAAATATTGAACCTGGTAGTTTGAAGCAAACAACTTTCGAAATAAGAAATAACAATCCAATAAGTTTGAGATATACTATTTATTCTGCAGGTTGGAATCCATGGATCCTGTTCTCTTATTCACAGATTTTGCTTAAACCCGGAGAAAGCAAAAATGTAACTGTGTTTCTGGTTCCAAATAGATATGCAGAAGGAGTTTATGAAATATTTCTCATTGCTGAGTCCAGAGTTGACAGACAGATAAAAAAATTAAAAGTAACAATCTCGAAAGGAACCGAAAAAAAGGCTCCAGAAATTAAGGAATTTTTCTTTGATGGAAAAAAATTAAATTTAATTATAAATTCTGAAGAAGAATTTGATCTGGAAATTTCAATATACCGGGATGCCATGCCTTTATTTAAGATAAAGAAAAAAATTGAAAAAGGAGAAAATATAATCAATAATACTTTTAATTTTAGCACTGGATTATATCAAGCCAGCTTGGATTTTTACAAAAATGGAAAATTGCTTTATAGTTTTAGTAAATCCTGTTCGGTAAGTGGGATCACTAAAAATAAAATTATTGAAAAAAAAGAAAAATGGAATTATTTTATTTTATCCGGCACTAAAATAATTTTTGAAAATAAAGGAGAAAAAGCAGAAAAGAAAATATATACTCTTTACGTTGATAAATCTGTTGACTCGTTTTTCAGTTCGAAAGATTATAAGGAAAAAATAGATGAAGGAAACAGGTATAAATACCTGTGGGAATTTGTTTTATTGCCAAATCAAAAATATGTTATAATTTATTCTTATAATTATTCTGTTATTTTTATACTTTCATTGGCTTTGATCTTCTTCGCTTTCTTGTTTTATTCTTCAAATAAAAAAGAGATAAAAGTAAAAAAATATATTGCAAATAACGTCTGGAAAATAAAAGAAGGAAAAGAAATAAAGATTTGTTTGGAAGTAATAAATAAAACAAAGCAAGAAATAAATGGCATCGTACTGGAAGATTTTATTCAACCAATCTTTAAACTAAAAAATGAATTTGAAGGAGTTAAACCGGATAAAATTTTGAAGATCAAATCCGAGGAGAAATTGGTCTGGGAAATTCCGAGAATGGAACCAAAAGAGATGCGGATTTTTATATATAAGATTGTTCCAAAAGTGGGTTTAAATGAAAAATATTCCTTCTCTTTAGCCAAAGCAAAATACAAAAAAGACCAGATAACGAAAGTGGTTTTCTCAAACTTATTGACAACCAGAGATTAATTGATCTTTTTTAAATGTTCCGAAGTTGTAATTATCTGTTTTTGACTATTCCCAAATTTAAGACCGATTATATACGCTTTTCCCCTTTTCCCCTTAACTTCTCCGATTAATCCGTGATATCTCGGATGAGGATAATTCTGAGAACTTGAATCGATTTTTATCACAACTTTTTCCCCAATTTCAAAATTTCTTAAATACTTAGTTATACCTTCCTTTCTTTTATCTTTTTTTAATTTATGTCTTGCTTTCCTGAGTTTTCCATGACTGAACTTTGCCATAAAGTAATAAACTTTAAATTTATTAGTTGTTTAGTTTTACAATAAATCTCACCAAATCTCTTCGGGACTTCGCTTAATCCTTATATATTATGTGCAATTTGCTTCGCTATGGCAAATTTAGGAGGATTTAAATAAATCTTTAATTTAATAAACTATGAAGAACGCACTTTTGATAATTGATGTTCAAAAATTTTTCATAGTTCTCATAATGGCAAAGAATACCATAAAAATGCCATTGAAATATTAAAAAGAAATGCGGGAAGCCTGCTCGCAAACTCTGCGGATATCTTATAAAATTCTTGCCACGTTGTGCTTTAGCTCTTTCTGTTCAAGGTACACAATATTCTGCGAATAAAAGAATCTACCCAATGTAAGTTTGGCGAAAGCGAAACCAAAAAGAAAATTGCAGAGCAATTTGAATTGTTATCAATCTTTGCAATTCCATTCTTTAAAAAATCTATCTAAGAATTGTTCCATAAATTTATGTCTTTTTTCTGCGATTTTTTTGGCTGTTTTTGTGTTCATTAAATCTTTCAGCAAAAGCAATTTCTCGTAAAAATGATTGATGCTTGTTGATTCTGCTTTTTTGTATTCTTCAAAAGTTTTGTGAAGTTTTGGTTTTATTTTTGGATTGTAAATTTCTTGATTCAATTTTGCTCCTGTTGCAAAGCATCTTGCTATTCCAATTGCTCCAATTGCATCTAATCTATCGGCATCTTGAACAATCATTCCTTCTTTTGTTCTCATTTTGGATTTTACTTTAGCCCCTTTAAATGAAATCTCTTTTATAATTTCGCAAACATGAGAAATAGTCTCTTCTTCAACTTTTAATTTTTTAAGCCATTTTTCTGCTAATTTAGGACCAAAAGCATCATCACCACCATGAAATTTCCAATCTGCAATATCGTGCAAGAGAGCCGCAAGTTGAACAACAAACAAATCAACATCTTTTCCTTCTTTTTTTGCTATTCTCAAAGTTAATTTCCAAACTCTCTCTGTGTGCCACCAATCATGACCTGTAACTTCTCTTTCCAGATGGTCTTTAACAAATTCTGCTGTTTTTTTGATAACAGATTCATTCATAATCATTAGAAGAAATTTAAAGTTATGTGATAGTCCTTATTAGACTGAATTCTCAATATCTTCTCCCTATTCAGAATTAACAGTTAAATTGAATTCTTTGG
>CAYLRQ010000021.1:0-12060 GCA_964386335.1 uncultured archaeon | reverse complement strand
TCCACAATACTTGCATTTCATGAATTTATTAGGTGACGATTAGTAAATATTAATTGGAACAGTTAATAAAATATTTTTAACGGAAAAAATTTAAAAAAGATAAGTAGCTTATCAAAAATTACAAAAAAGAGATCAAATATAAGAAACAAAATTCAAAGCAATTTCTTCATCAATTGGGTTTGATAATATATTGCGATTATTGTTGAAAAATATACAAACTTTTTTGGATCCATTTCTTCAATTTTATCCGCAAGTTCTTTCTTTTAATTAAGTCATACTCTCAACTAAATATGAATTGATTAGCATTTTCTATTTTTTAACAATTTTTTTGATTAGTTCAAAAATTTCCTTTAAGTTAATTATTTTCAAAATCAATAACAGACAAACAAATATTGAAACGGAAACTGAAAAGCAAATAAATACTTTAAGAAATAGATTTATATGCAACATATTCTTTATAAAATAAATGGAAAGAAGCGAGACAAATCCGGCAATCAGAGTTTCGCTCCACTTCAAAACGGGAATTTTTACTTTAATAAATTTTCTTAATTCAACAAACGAAAAGAAAAACATTATTATATAGGTTAACATGGTTGATACTGCAGCTCCCGTAATTCCGATTATCGGAATTAATATTATATTTCCTATAACATTTATTATCGCCCCAAGATAGATGATTTTTGTGTAGTTTTTTGGTTTTCCCATTCCATTTAAAACAACTCCATTTATTTGGACTACTGAGAAAAATATCGCCCCTATCGCGAGAATTTTTAGAACATCCGCACCTGAAGAATAAAAAGGACCAAAGAATAAATTTAAAATATCCCTTGAAAAGGAGAAAGCCATCAGAGCGAAAGGAATTATAACTATCCAGATATATTTATAAAGCAGGTATATTCCATTTGCGAGGAAATTTATGTTCTTTGTTTTTAATTCTGTAATTAGGGGAAATAAAACCGTTGTAAAAGCTCCAGCGAAAAACCATAATAATCTCGCTGTAGGCTGGGCAGTCTGGTAAATTCCAACTTCTGGCAGACCTCTGAAAAGAGTTATTAATATGGTATCGGTATAGCCAATTATAAGTCCCGCCATGGAAGAAAACATTATTGGAAAAGCATAAAAAATTATCTTCTTTGTTAGTTTTCTGCTAAAATATGTCTTCGCTTTTGGAATTAATTTCAAAGCAAAAGGCGAAAATATCAATATTATGAAAAGATAAGAAATTAAGAAACCAAGAACGGGAGAGATAACAGAAAAGTTCAATGAAATAAATAGCCAGGTTATTGTGAAATAAAATAACATCCGGCAGAAATTTACAAAAGCATAAAGTTTAATACGCTGAAAACCCTGAAGTATAGATAGAATCAGTGTATGAAATATCTGAACAAAATAAGCAATTGCCAAAAGTTTTATAACAAGAACGCCTTTCAATATATTCTCAGACAAATGAAGGTAATTTATTGCAAAGAATCTTGCGGAAAAGAAAATAATTATTGAAACTATTAGAGCGGGAAATAATTGTATTAGAAAAACGGTAAAAATACTGGTTTTTAGTTTTTTAAATTTCTTCTCCACTCTGAATTTTGAGATGTGGTAAATTAAACTGCTGTTAAGGCCAAAATCCTCAAATAAAACAAATAGACCTATTAAGGACAAACAGGAATAATAAAGACCATAATCTTCTGGAGATAGATTTGAAGTTAAAATAAATCTTAGTAAATAGCCAACGAATGCTCCCAAAACACCAAACAGAAAAACAAAAAAAGCTCCGGAGACAATCTTTCTTGAATATTGATTTTCCATAAATTTATTGTTTCAATAAGTTTATGCCTTTCAGTAAGTTTATACCCCATTTTTGAATAAATATGCAGATTTTTTAAAATCAATACTTGCAAACTACTTCTTCGACAATCAACCAATGCAATTTCAATCTATAAATATTTTTTGTAGTTTTAAATATATGTTTCTGTATTTTAAAAACAAATATTGCCCGGTTTGCGGAGTGAAAGGCGTTAAGATAGGAAAGTATTATAAATGCAGAAATTGTGAAACAATTTTTTCCAATTTCGGAATAGTAATAGGCCCTTTCGAGAAAAAAATTGCTCCAGAAGAACTAATCGATTTTTTTGAAGATAATTAAAAAACACCTGCAATATTGGTACCGCATTTTTTGCATTTTGAGCCATTGAAATCCACTTCGTACCCCTGCCTTTTAATAACCAAATTTTCACATTTTGGGCAATAAGTGCTCTCATATTTCCAGTCAAAAACATTTCCAAGATAAACGTGTTTTAAATTTTTCTTTGATTCCTTATATAATTTTTTTAAGATGGAGATTTTCGTCGGCTCTATATTTGTTAATTTATATGCGGGGTAAAATCTTGAAAGATGCAAAGGAGTTTCTGGACCCAAATTATTTTTTATCCAGGCAGACAAATCATCAATCCACTTCTTTGAATCATTGTAACCCGGAATTATCAAACTTGTAATTTCTATCCAGACTTTTGTTTTTTTGAATTCCAGCACGGATTCTAAGACGGGTTTCAGAGAAGCATGAGAAAGGGCGGAATAAACTTTTTCTTCTCCTTTTACATCAATATTTACCGCATCCAGATAGGGAGCAATTTTCCTTATTGGGTCTCTATTTATATACCCGTTTGAAATAAATACATTTTTTAAATTCTCTTTCTTTGCCAATTTCATTATATCCAGACAATATTCATAAAAAACAGTCGGTTCTGTGTAAGTATAGGCAATTATTTTTACTTCATACTTTTTTGCCAAATCAATAACTTTTTCTGGAGATATAAATTCTCCAAATATTTCACCTTGTGAAATCTCATAATTCTGGCAAAAACTGCAGGTTAAATTGCATCCGCATGTCGCTATTGACAGCGCCTTTGTTCCCGGCAAGAAATGAAAGAGCGGTTTCTTTTCGATGGGATCTATTGAAACAGTGCATGGTCTGGAATGAACTAGAGAATAAAGTTTTCCTTCTATATTTTTTCTTACTCTGCAAAAACCCGTAGAATTGTTGGATATGAAACATTTTCTTGGACAGAGGAGGCATCTAACTTTTTTATTTGGCAATTTCTCATAAAAAAGAGCTTCTTTAAGTTTAAATTTTTGTAGTTCCATATTTATATATATTATAGAATACTAATTTTCAATTAGAAAATATTCCGCGAAGTATCTGCCTTTTCTTCAGCTCTTTAAATGCTCAGAGAATATGCAAATTGATGTTTTATTTTCGTATGAAAGAACTTTTAATTGGAATCTATCTAATGTTTTGCTTTGATAATCTGCACTTCTAATTTATCAATTAATTCTTGAACTAAATCCAAGAGACCATAACCCGTAACATTTGCACTAATTATTCTTCCTCCCGCAATAATCCTTCCATTTAGTTCATAAAGTGTTTTTCCTGTCTTCTTCAATTTTTTAAGATGAAATTTAATTTTTTCAGGTTTTATAATTTTTTGAACTTTTTTGGCAAAATTATTTAATTCTTTATAAATAACATCTGTATATATTCCTTCTGTCAATTCAAACCCGGAAAATTCTGGTTTCATATATTCCTCAAATTTAATTAAATTTCTGAAAATTGTTTTTGGAGTTATTATTTTGTTTTTATAAACGACATATTTATTTTCTCTGAGCAATTCTATAAGTTCATCTTTGCCGATTTTTTCTTCTATTTTTACGAAGTCCTCTGCGAAATCTTTTATTTTTATTTCATCTTCTTCTATTTTATCCGGGGTGAGAATTCGATCTCTCTTTGTTGAAATAATCCTCGCCAGGGAAAAACAGTTAACTGCGCCAACAATTTCATTCTTATCCGAAACCAGAAAAACCTCCTCCTTATTCAGAATATTCCTCGCAACACCAATTGTCTCGTTCTGGTCAATAATCCTTGCCTCAATTGCGACTTTATCCAAATCTATCTTTAAATCCAAAGAAGAAAGATAATCCAATAAACTGACAACTCCAATATAGTCATTGTTAACAAAAAAAGGCAGGACATCATAATCTTTGAATCCTCTGTTTGCCAGATTATATATTTGATTTTCTCCGTCAGTCAATTTTGGCACTTTTTTTATAAAAACTCTGACTTTTGTAGAGATATCCAAATTTCTCACAACAATATCCTTAAGATAAACCATGCCTTCATAATGATCTGAGAAAACCGGCATTCCTTCCATTTTTGATTCATGCATTTTAAAAACAATTCTGCCAATATCTTCATTTATATCCACAGGACGAATTTTTTTTATTTGGAACATAATTATTCATAATAATTTTAATTATGTATCGCTACTTATTTGAGAGAGAATGTTTTAACAGGACTTTTGGAGTAAATAAAAAAATCAATTTGAAATTGCAGACAAAGATGAAGGAAATGATTGCAGATATACTGGAAATAAAATTTGAAGACGTAGAAGTCATATATTATAAAAAAAATGAAAATGGATTAGAACTAAAATTTGAAGGAACAAAAGAGATTACGAGCAATTTTATCTTTAGAGTTATAATTGAAATAACAGAAAGAGAAACGACTTTGATTTCCTTAAGAACATTTATTTCAAGAGTGGTGCCCACATATTTATCGGGACCCGTTCTTATAGAAGATTTGCTTTATAATATAATACAGGAATTCTCAAAAAAATCTTTTTATAATGATTTGATGTCGGAATATAAATTAAAATATGAGGAATTAAGTAAAAAATTGTATGAGGGGTTGGAACTTTTGTTTTCTTTCGAAGAGAATTTAGCCGGTCAGCAACAACAACCAGAAAGATCTGAAAAAGTAAACGAGAAATAAATTAAATAAAATATTTGTTATAATCCCCACATAATCCAGAACATAATTCGTTTGCGTTAATTTTCCCTTTAGGATGTACAGAGAATGTCCAAAAATAAGGATAATTAACATCAAAAGAAAAATATCAATATGTTTAAAATAGTTTATGATGATTACCTCCAGAATAGTGAGCGAAAGTCCAAACACACCTCTAATTAATTTAAATTCTTTGTTTATAACCAGTTTATCTCCCAAAAAAATATTAATCGCGGTTGTCAGAACAAATAAAATAAATATGCAAAAGGATATCGAAATTACTAAATTGTACTTTAATGCCACCAGAAATACAGCTATTGTCGAAAATTCAATTCCGTGAAAAATTTTTATTCTGCTAAAGAAGCATTTGTCAAATATCACCATCAGAGAAGCGAAAATAATTACCTGACCTTCGGCGAAATAGATGAATAGAAAAGATACGGGAATTAAAAAATAAATGAGAGATTTGTTCATAGTGCTAGCAAAGACAACCAAAAAGAATGAAAAAAGTAAACAATAAACAGATTAAACAAAAATCCGATTGCAATTTCAATATAATCCATAACAAAGTTTGTTTCCTTTAATTTACCCGCCAAATTGTTAAGTGTGTGTTTGAATATGAGAATAGTTAGCATTATCCAGAATATATCAAAGTTTTTTAGAAAATATATGATAAATACGCAAAGAATATCAACAAGATTTCCAAAACCGATTGTCATCATCACAAAATCTTTGTTTAAAACAAATTTTTCTCCTATGAAATTATTAATTATTGTGGGGATAATTAAAGGTAAAAAAATAACAAAAAGAATTCCGGTAGTCACTCCATACTTTAAAACAACCAGCAATGTTGCCAGACTTGTAAATTCTATTCCGGGAATGACATTTATTCTGCTAAAGAAGCATTTTTCGAATATTACAATCAAAGAAGCGAAAATAATTACCGGACCTCTGACGAAATAGATAAATAAAATTGACAGACCTAAAATTAAAAGATAATATATTTCTACTTTCATAATATTTATATGGATGAATTATATGCCTTTCTTTTTGCGGGGTTATTTATTCTGTTAATGCTGTGTGTATTTTTCGGAGGATCATGGAATGTATCTCATACGCACAATCAAAATATGTCTGTCGAGAAGCTCAATTGGAAAATAATAGAATTTGGAAATATTGCTCTTAAAGAGCAAAAACTGGAAAAAAAAGAAGTTTTGGAGAATAATTTTGGGATTAAGAACGGCATTTTTTTTGGAAAAGTTTCTTACAAAAGGAAGTTTGAAATAGAAGATTATATTCTGAAAAATCTGAAGAATGCAACTTTGAGCTTCAGTGTAAAGGCTACAAACAATTATGGTGACTTATATATAGTTTTAAACAATGAGACAATATTCAAAAACACGGCTTTATTGGGAGATTATAGATTAAATATAGATCCAAGAAGAGAAAATGTCGTAGAATTTGGGACAAGTTCAAGCGGATGGAAAATCTGGGCGCCATCAGTTTATAATATATCAAATCTTTCAATTGAAATGGATTATTCATTTAAAGAAATTCCAAGATATACTTTCTTTATCCCGGAATATATTTATAAAAATTTGGATAAGTGCGAATTGCTATTTGATTTTATTTCGGCCGATGAAGAATTTAATATAACCTTGAACAATCAAACAGAATATAGCGGAATGCCGGAAACTATGGTAAATGTAGTTCCGCTGAAAAACATAAAGGAAGGAAAAAATTTGATTAGTTTTTCTTCAACCGGAGAAATGAAACTGGAAAATGTAAAGTTGAGATTATTCTATTATTAATTATTAAAGTTTGTTTTTTCTTTATCGGATTGGATTGTTAACTGAAAGGCTATATATCAAAATTATTAGAAACACCTCTTAAGTAATATCTTATTTCGCCAATTATTTTTATATTATTATTGCATGCACAAAATGCAATATCCAAAAGAGAAAAAGTTATCAATTTATATTTTATTGTTTCATTCTTAACAATTTTTCTATTTCATCCTCATTCCTGAATCCCAAATATGGTCTTCCGTCGATTAACAAAGAAGGCACTTCCGTAATATTGAAGGTAGTTGTTAGGATATCTACCGTAGAGAGATTAAGATCTACATCTATAGGAAAGATTAAAATATCCGGATTTTCTTTTTTAATTTCATCCAAAATTATTCCCTGCTTTTTGCAATCTTTACATTTTTTGTTAGAATAAAAATAGATCAGATCGGGTATATTTTGTTTGCATTCCTTTTCCAATTTTTTTGTTAAGGTCCAATATCTAATTAAAAATAGAATATAATCTCTTTTAAGCTGGTAATATTCTTTCATATTATATCTTCTGCTGTCTGCCGAAGTTTCATAATAAACAACCCTGCTTCCGAGTTTTTCTATTTCTGGTACAATGGTAGTTATATAGGTTTCAAGAGCGACGCATTTTTTTTCTCCAAGAATTTCCAGCAAAAGCATATTGGTCCCTTGAAGCTCTCTTATTCTATCCAGAGATTCAATATCCAAAGTTATGCTTGTTACCTTCGCTTCATTTAATTGTATGCCTATGTAAATACCCAAAAAGAAAATTGTTGAAGTAATGAAGAATGTGATTATATAAAAACCCCAATCAATTCTGTGTTTAATTTTTCTTACCATTTTTTCTTTAACTTGAAAATCTCGCAAAATATTGCTGAAAACCAGAAAATAGAAAATAATAACGGATAAATAAAAATATAACCCGCATAATGCCATTTTCTTGTTTTCAAGTTTATTTTCTCTGAAGAAATTTTTATACCTAGGTATATTATTGATAAAGTTAGAGAAAAAAATAAAGCGAGGAAATAAATATAAAAATCTATATATATTATATCAAAACTCATATTTAAAGTTGGCCATGTAAAACCTACCAGCGAATATCTATAAAAAAATTCATTTAAGTTTATTGCAAAATTGTATATTGGCAAAAAAAACAGAACACCCAATATAAATATCCAGATAAAATTGACAGGCAGAACGAAAAAACCCAAATTGCCATATTTCATGTTGAATATCATATGAAAATATTTTCTGTTTGTTTGCAGATATCCGCGATACCATCTGATTCTCTGCTTGAATAAATCTCTGAAAGTTTCCGGCGCTTCTGTATTTACATAAGCTTTTGGACTGTTTTCCATTCTATAGCCTTTTATATGTAATTTAAATGCTAACTCCGTATCTTCAACCAGACTTTCTTTATCCCAGCCTCCCACTTCTCTAATAATTTCTGTTTTGCAAATCGAACCGGGACCAGGAAGAACGTATTGACAATCAAAAAAAGCAAAAATTTTTCTTAAATATATAGAGAAGACATACTCAACCCATTGTATTTTTTGCATTAATGTTTTTGTTTCTTTTACTTTTAGCGCCGGAGTGACGGCGGCGACATCTTTTTTATTAAAATAGGGCAGAATATTCTTTAAGTAATCTTTTTCTGGATAAGAATCCGCATCCATGGAAACGATGTATTCGGTATCTACAAAATTCAATGCATAATTTAATGAATCTGCTTTTCCTGTGTTGGGTTTATCTATAATTTTAAGTCGCGTATCTTTTATTGATTTGCAAATCTCCAAAGTTTTATCTGTTGATCCATCATTTATGCAAATAACTTTTAGTTTGTCTTTTGGATAATCTAAATTTAGAATCGAAGTCAAATACTTTTTTATATGTTTCTCCTCATTATATGCGGGAACCAAAAAGGTTATTGAAGGATATTTTTTTATCTTAATTCCGGTTTCTTTGGAAAAAAAATTCGCTCTGTTTTTAAAAAGAACCAATAGCCAGAGGAGAGTGCAATAGAGCATTACATAATAGCAAAACAACTGAACCAGATCTAAAACTCCAAGATTGAATAGCAGGACCATAATTAATACCCTTCATTTATATTTGAAGAATTTTATCCAGACATTCCGAAACTCCGCATTGATTGGAAAATCTTTTGCTCTTATCCGATTATATTTTAATTAATTGTGAATATAGTAACCGTAAATGTAATCCTTTCTAACAACATCTAAATAAACAAATCCAAATCTCTGCAACTGAATTCTTTCCTTTGGTTTCAATTTTGTTATATCTTTTTCTGCAAGACCTCTCGCAAGAGTGTTATCTGGAAGCAAAATCTTCATGTCAACTCCTTTTTCCGGGACATATTGAATTTTTGGATAAGGCAAGAGTTGTTTTCCCAAAAACTGAGCTTTTCTATCGAGTCTTATATTGTATAAACCTATCAATCTGACAATTTTTCCCCTGTAATTCAAAAAGTCTTCTTTTGAAATATAAAAGGTGCTTGAAATTTTTAGTTCTCTAAAACCTCTGTCTGGATAATCTGGGTGCAAAGGTAATTTAACTGAAGTATCTTTTGGCGGATTTATAATTTTAATCTGAACGGGGTCTCTGACAAAAAAATATCTGTTAGCCAAGGGGTCCAACAGTTTTCTGTTAAAACTGGCAATATATTCTTCAGATACGGTAACGTCTCTTATCTTTGGACCTATTTCTTTGATCATATTGATAAGAGCTTCTGGATAATATCCTCTTCTTCTGAATGATTTTATGGTTGGCAGCCTTACATCATCATATCCGGTGTAAATTCCATTTTCTATTCCTTCTCTCATCTTTGTTTTGGAAAGTTCTGCATTTGCAACACTGAATTTACCCTGTAATTTTATTATTGGATATTTCCATCTTAAATAAGTATATAAATAGAGTTGTTTGTTTCTTGAAAGTTGCAGATCCACTCCCCTGATTATGTGAGTCACCCCCATCAAATGATCATCTATTGCTGAAGCAAAATCTAGAAGAGGCCAGACATATTTTCCCTTGACTAGAGGGTGCTTTGGTTTATCTATAATTCTTAGAGCGGGCCAGTCTCTAACAGAAACATTTTTATCTTTAAGGTCTGTTTTTATTCTTCCAACAGCTTCTCCTTCTTTGAAATTGTGATTTAACATTTTTTCAAATCTGTTTATTTGTTTCCTGATGCTTAACTCCCTGCAAGGGCAAGGTTTTGATTTTTCTCTCAATTTTTTAAATTCTTCTCTATCGCAAGTACATACATAAGCTTTTCCGAGTTCTAACAATTTTCTGAAATATTTGTAATAAATATTCAATCTTTTTGAAGAATAATAAATTTTATCTGGTTTTATTTTGAGCCACTCCAGGTCTTCAAGAATCCATTTATAAGCTTCTTTCATCGGAATTTTGTTTTTTGGATCTGTATCATCATATCTCAAAATATAAGTGCCTTTGTAAATGTTTCGATACAGCCAGTTAACAACAGCCTGCCTTGCATTTCCAAGATGTAAAGGCCCGTTTGGATTTGGAGCAAACCTGACAACAAAATCGTGTTTTACTTTGAGCAGAGGAATCATCTCCTTTTCTTCTTCATGCACTTTTTTAATCGGGCCACCAAGTTGTTCCAATTCTTCTTTCTGTTCTTCCAATTTCATTTCTTCAACTTCTGAAATAATTTTTTCGAGAACTTTTCTTAATTTCTTAATTTCTTTTTTTAATTCCGGATTGTCGATAACAATTCTTCCCAGTATAGATTCTAAATTAGGTATTCCATTATATCTGGTAGAGTTGTCAAGAACATATCTTTTTAGCAATAACTTATCAAACTCCATTAAATAATATTGCATTAAAAAAATATATAATAGCATCTATTTCATTTTAAAAACAATAATGGATTTTCTGGAATTTTTTTCTGAATTCGATTACTTCTTCTCTTACGGTCTCTGGATTTTTTCCGTCTATAACAATTTTTTTCATTAACTCTGCGATATATCTCATTTCGGATTCTTTCATTCCATACCTCGTCATTTCTTGAACACCTATTCTCAGCCCGGAAGGATCATCCGAATTATTAACATCATCAAACGCGAGGATGTTTTTGTTTAAAATTATGTTCGCCTTTTCAAGAGTTGAAGCAACTTTTTTTCCGCCACCATTTTTTCTGACATCAACGAGAATTTGATGCGATTCCGTAAAATCTTTATCTGGGCAGAGAACATCAAAACCGGATTCATACATTGCTCGACCAAGAGTTTTTGCATTTTTTATTGTCTGGGTTGCATAATCCTCTCCAAATTCTTTAATTTCAAGTGTGGCAATTATCATTGAAGGTATTCTGTGCAGATGGTGGTTTGAAACCAACCCGGGAAATATTTTGGACTGGATTTTTTTGAATGTTTTTTCATCGCTGTTCGAAAGAATTATTCCTCCCTGAGGACCCGGGAAAGTTTTGTGAGTTGACGAAGAAATTATTTCTGCCCCTTCTTTTAAAGGATCCTGAAATTTTCTTCCACCAATCAATCCAAGAACATGGGCGGCATCATAAATAAGTTTTGCTCCAACTTCATCGCAAACTTTTCTTAATTCTGAAACCGGATGGGGGAAAAGAATCACCGAACCTCCAAGCACAACAATTTTTGGTTTTACTTCTCTGATTTTTTTAATTGTTGCATCTGCATCTATATTATATTCTTTTTTATCGAAAATAGCGTGTTCCGTTTTCAATCCCAATATTCCAGCGACGCCAAATTTCTCATGAGATATATGCGAACCTCCAATGACTCCGGGGCTTAGAAGGACAGATCCATAATCACCTAATGCCGAGAAAACGGCCATATTAGCCATTACTCCGGAAATCGGTCTCAAATCAACATATTTGGCGTGGAAAACATCTTTTGCAAGTTCTACCGCTTTGCTCTCCAATTCATCTATGTAAGTTGCCCCCTGATAAAATCTTTTAAAAGGCAGACCCTCCGCATATCTGTGCATAAAATCAGAAACATAAACTTTATCATGTTCCGGGGAAGTTATATTTTCGCTTGCTATAAGATTCAGACATTCAGACCTCCATTTATTTTGTTTTTCAACAATTTTAAAAATTTCTTCTTTTTGCATCTATAAAACACCAATATTTATTTATTTTTAAACTTTAAGTTGTTATATATGGTAAGTTAACAACCTTTCTTCCAATGGCAACAGTTGCAATATTTTTCCCAATATAAGTTTTTAATTTTAAAAAATTGGTTTATATATTCTTTTATCAATTACAATTATGGCTGTTCAGGAAATTATTTGCACTTTGTTCAAATTGGGAGCAACTTGTTATTCAATACCAATTGATAAATTATTGATTGAATATTTGCTTGTTCCATCGGTGATTTTGATTATTTT
>CAYLRQ010000020.1:0-12850 GCA_964386335.1 uncultured archaeon | reverse complement strand
ATCCCTCATCAATATATAAATCTGGTTTGAATCTTTCCTTTTTGCCAAATCTGAACAGGATGCGAGCTATCATTCCGAGGAGAATATTGCCTTTTCTCCTGTTCCAGAACATATTTCTGCGTTCGACCATTCCTGAATCGTCATAGTGCATGACTATTTTTGCACCAAACTTTTCACGGATATGGGACGCATTGCCGGTATGGTCAAAATCTCCATGTGTTAAGACGATGAGCTTGAGATTGCCGGGTTTACAGCCTGCGCTTTCAAGTTCTTTTTCAAGTTCGGTGCGCTTATTTGAACATCCCGTGTCGATCAGGATATAGCTGGTGTCGGTTTTTATGAGGTAGCAATTTACGGTACCTAACTTATAAGGTAGCGGTAAACAAATGATAATGATTTTTCTCATAGTCGTGTTAAACACCTTTTTAGTATTAAGTTTTTCTCGCCCATCCTTTTTGTCTTTCTTAGGCACAGCATTTCAGATAACGGATGGCAATAAGAAACGTAGGGCATTTAGAAACTCCAACTTATCAAATTACCAAGCCGTTTATTAAATGTTATATCGCTCAAATTTAGCACTTTCTGCCATGTTTTTTATATTGCGTGTTGTGTGGTGTAATTATTCATTATTCAATATCTTACAGTCATTCATAACTAAAATAAATTGATGAAACAGATGATAAAGTAATGAAAACACAAATAGAAAGATGTATAAAAAAAGCATATTTTTCTGCTCTTTTTAAAGCTCTGACATTTTCATAATCCTTCCAAATTATCCTGATTATCATCAAAGCAGAAATTAATGAAAACAAAGCTATCAATGATAATGGATTTAAAGAAGACCTACCTGCTACTGCCAATATTAGAGAGACATAAATTAAAATAACCAAAAGCGTTGTAAGATAGCGACCGGAAACTTTATTTGTGAAATACATTACTGTTGTTTTATATCCTAATTTTTTATCATTGTCTTTATTGATTAGCTCTGTTATCCATACCCACAAACCTGTTGAAACAACAACAGGAATTGAAGCTAAATAAACTGTACGGGTAATATCTCCAACTTGAACAAGGTAGGCACCGAGTACAGGCAACATACCAAGTCCTACACTAATAACAACTTCACCATAAAGACGTTGATGAAAACTAAATGGAGGTACTACATAAAGTACACCAACAAAAACTGACGTTATCCCATAGACAATGAAAATATAATCAGGAACATTAGTGTGAAAATGTAGCGTATTATTAATATACAACCCTATTAAAACAGTTATGAGTAAACTAAAAATTCCTGAAATGAAAAGCGTTTTTCTTTTTATTTTTGAATTGACTTTTTGTGTGAATCCAAAATACAGAAAAGTGAATCCAACATGTCCCAATAAAGTTGCAATGAGAAAGAGTATCGCTTCAATAAACTTGAATTCAAAGTCAGGTGGATTAAGCCAAAAAGGGAGAGTTGTACCAATCAGAGCAGGAAGTAGTGCAGCAGACCAATATCGTTTCCTGAAATATTCATAAATTATATTGTTCAGATTTTGCATTACTAGCCTAATTTGTTTTTATTCAATGCCATACAGTGTTATAGTTTATTTTGTAGTCATTGTAAAAATAACATTATCTCCACTCCACATATCTTCCTTGGGTAAAATATTATCTCTAAATCGAATGTTGGTAAACTTATGTTTTTTCAGAATTGTTTCAATATCATTTCGAGAAAAGAAATGTGTCCAAAATCTGTAAGTTTCAATGTTTTCTTCCATGTCAATAATATTATGTTGAAATAGGATGACTTTTTCTTGTGGATATAAAAATGATTCAGATAATGCTAAGTAAGGTGAATCTTTCCAAAAACCAACATTAGTAGCTTCCCAAGTCTTTGGTGATGTTTTGTTTTCAAGCTCATTGTCCTTTAAAACATCAAAAATGAATGTCCCACCTTTTTTTAACACTCGGAAAACCATTTTCATAAGACGTTCTCTTTCATCTGGTGTCAATACACCGAAATCAGTATAAATCATTACAACCAAGTCATAGTTGTTAGATTCTAATTTTATTCCTAAGTAGTCTGAATTTAAGTAGGAAATATCAAGCTTTTTATCTTTCGCAGATTGTTTTGCATATTCAATTGAATTTTTGGAAATGTCGATTCCTGTCACAATGTGACCGGCTTTTGCAAATATTTCCGCATATAGTCCCGGACCACAACCTAAATCAAGTATATTCAGTTTTCCTTTTCCTTTTTGCGTGTTCAATATCCAATTTGCTGTTTTATCAATGGTTGACTTCTTTCTACTTCCAAGGTCAATATCAGGATTCAAGTGAATATTTAATAATTGCTTCGAAATATGTTCGTCAGTCCACATAAATGCAGTACCCTTTTCATAGATTTTGGGCTTTTCGGTCTTAGAGATAATATCAGTTATATCCATTTTTATTCTTTTCTTACTGTTTTAAATAATGAAGTTTTAGTTTCTTATTATGCCTTGTATCCGTTTGGCTAAATCGCCCTGCGAGTTTTCAATGCCCTTCACTGTCAAGTTGCAGTTAAGTTTGTTTGAAAAACGGCCGCTCAAATACGCTGTATCAGCCGCATAGCGTATGATAGCATATTATAGTGTGTTATTTTTTTTATTTGCATATGAATTAAAAAACAATTGAATTTCAGGCATAAAGTCTATAAATTTTTCGTATCTGTTTCTGCTTGTTTCATATTTACCCAATAATTCGACAAGATCTTCTATTGCCGGAAATCCTTCTTTTTTATCAATTTTTATTCTTCTATTAACTGTTTTCTGATCGTTTTTTGAATAAAAATATCGAATCGTACAGGCTCTCACAAGGTATTCATATATCATAATATTAGGTAGATAATAATTGGCTGGAGGTTCCTTATCAAATATCTTATCTGCTGACTCTTTTAGTGTTTTATAATTTTTATCAACCAAAGGATTGATATAAGAATGACAAAATTCATGAACAATAGTAGGAGTAATCCAACGATTTGAAAAAGTAGGAGTGTTACTCCAAAATTGTGTTGATGCTCCAATAATTGCAATGTATTCTTTCGTTCCATCTTTGTGTGTAACAGTTAAACCATAATTACCACGTCCGTTCTGCATTCCCAGTATAATTGTGTATTTGCCAGGTTGATATCCAAAATACATTTCAAACCACTCCAAAATGCTATCTCTTTTTATGTGACTGTATAAGTTATTTATGCTCCTTTTATAAAGCTCTTGTTTGTTATTATAAAATTGCATGAATGAAGTAGTTGCGGAAAAGGATTTGGCAGCTACAATGAATTCATTTGCTAATTTTTCGGTCCAGCGATGATCTAATCCTTCGGGTGAGGAAGATAATGAATTCTTGGGTTTTAAAGCTGGAAGAGAATTTAAATATACAGCAAGTGACATTGGAGCACTGCCATTTATCCGATTTAGATTTTTTTGTTGAATGGCTAAGCTAATAGCCTTATGATTCTTGTATTTCCCAAAACGATCTTCTATATCGTTAATATATTTGGGGAATTTATTAGTGTTATATTGCTCAGTATCTGCAAGCCTGTGTATGATACAAAATAATTCTACAACCGGATCAACTTTAATCTCAATTGGGAAGTCTTTGTTCGAGTATTCTTCATCATTTTGTAAACATGATGAAAATATCATAGGAAAAATTGTTAAAATGATTATTATCTTTTTATTCATTTCTCTAATCGGTTTCAATTTGTCATGATGCCGTATAACTTTTAGGTAAAATGCTCTTTATTATGCCACATAACGATCAAGTGTATGAGCAGTGGCGGTGTTTTCCACACTTTTGTTCATTTTTGCACTGCCGTTGATATTATTCATATTCGTTCTTTTTAGCACTTTACCGCCATTGCTTATACACAATGTTCTCGGCAGTATCTTTTTCATAGTCATCAAATAAAGTTATGATTCTTTCTTGTTTTGTTTCTATCGGATAATTTGAAATGAACAATTCGTATCCTTTTTGGTTTCCATTGTTACCTACATTTCGCATTCCATAAGTTAGGTTCCATTTTTTAATATTTGCGAATGAAAACAGATCTCTAATATATTCGCTATCATCATAAGTAATTAACCATTTATGATTTGTGAGCTTTAGTACTTCTGCAAATCTTTCGTGGTCAAAAGTTTTATGTAATTTCCCATTTTTCCCATATAAAGCTGATTTTGTAGCCGAATAATAAGGCGGGTCAAGAAAAATAAAAACATTTTCACCTTCTGCTTCAATTACTTTTTGATAATCCAAGTTTGTAACCTTCGTATTGTTTAAAATCTGTGATAATGCTTTAACTCTTTCTATACTAGATTGTGTAAATCTTTTATTAAATGCCGCATTAGAAAATCCACCGCTTTCGGTTGTTCCCGAAAAAGTTATTCTGTTAAATACAAAAAATGCAGTTGCTTTTTTCAAACTATCAAAACCATTGATATTTTCTAACAAATATTTATGTAATTCTTTGCCAACTTTGAAATTATCACGCCAATATTGTATTTGTTGGATTAGCTCGTTAGGATTTTGCTGTGCTTGTATCCAAAAATGATACAGATTTTCATAAATATCATTTATCCAAAATTTTTTGTTGGGATATTTTTGTTTGAGATATACAAAAACAGAACCACCACCTACAAAAGGTTCCCTAAATTCATCAAATTCAGGTATCAAAGGTGCGATGAATTTGATGGCTCTACTTTTTCCGCCAGGATATCTTAATGGACTTTTTATCATTATTATGCCGTTTTTTCAATTATGACTTCAAAACCATTTTCGTCAGCTTCTTTAAACAATTTTTTAAGTATTTCTTTTTGTCTTTTGTTCAAAACCGTATTGGTTTCAATATCAGATTTAGAAATATCACTTGTTAATTTTGACGAAGTTAATTTTAGAACAGGAATTGCCGTGTAATTACTGTTATTTATCGATACATTTTTAAGATTTGTATAGAGTATCATTTTAAGTAATCCGTCTTTAATATCGCCAATACTTGGCAAAATTGAGTTCTTTGAATGTTTAGCTTCAATTAAATAGATTTTGTCTTTTTCAATTCTTATTTCATCGGTAGTGAAATAATATTTTCCGCCGAGATAATTTTCAATAGTTATAGTTGCCTTGGTTAGTGTTGATAAAGCTTCTTTCGGTTGAACAGTCTGCATTTCTCGATTTTGGGCTTCTTGTGCTTTTAATCGTGAAGTTTGCATAAAATCTTTTACACCGTTGATAAATTGATTGGCAAATCTGTCAATACCTTGTTCGTTGTGAAATTCAACTCCTAATTGTTTCCAGATTGTATTATAGGCTACTTTTGCTTTTTGAATTAAATTAGGAAATGATTTTTTGATTTCTTTTAAATTCCAGTTCAATGCGGAACTATGATAATTTTTAATTTCGGATATTTTTTGTTTTATCAATTCATTATCAAACTGTTGATTAGTTATTTTGTTAGCTCGTGTTTTATGTTTTTCAGCTGTTTTGTAATACGCAAAAACCACAAAAACATCAAGCAAGCTCATCAACGAAACAGTGTCCCATTGGATAAAATCTCTATCGCCTTTTTTGCCTTCATCTTTGATAATAGGAATAACCGTTATTCGTTTTGCTGTGCCGAGTGTATTATAAACTCTTTCGTAAGGATAAGAACGAGTTCTTTTGGGAGAAACCCATTTTGACAATCCAAATGAAAAGCCATCATAATTTATCAAACAATTTGCAGGTAATTTATTGATATTAAAGTTTTTAAAATCAAAAACTGTCAAATCATTAGTTAGTTTCGGATTGTATTCAATTCCCGTTATTTGTGCTGTTATATTCATATTTCTTAATTTCCTTTTTCAAAAAACTCTTTTATAAAATCAATTAACCACATTTTTTCTTTTTTCAATATAATCCAATGTTACAAATCTGTATTTCCCTTTCTCCCTTTCTATAATTTCCAAATTATTGGAATTAACTTTTTGTCTAATAATTTTTTCCAAATCTCTAATTATTTCAATGCCTATTGAATTTCGGTTTAATTGATTTGCCACTCTCATTGTCGTTCCGCTACCGAGGAATGGGTCAAGAACTGTTTCGCCAACATATGAAAAAAGTTTTATTAGTCTGTAAGGTAATTCGTCTGGGAATGCAGCAACTCCTTTTTCAAGTTTTGAACCGGGTAAAACATTGGTTATTTCCCAAATAGTTTTATGCCAATTGTTATTTTGAAATTCTTTTTTATCAATTTTTGATTTTTCTCTTACTTCTTTTGAAATTGAGCGATAATTAAATTTACCTTTTTGAAAAATAACAATACTTTCCAAAAGGTTATCAGGATAAAAATACATTGGATACGGATTTTGCAATAATACTCCGCTACGTTTACTTATTCGTAAATAACCGTCGGGTTTTTTCCAAATAATTTTATCTCTGTATCTAAATCCGACATTTTGAAAAATTTTTATTGCATCAGCTGTTATAGGATATTTTTCACCATTTACAAGCATATCGTCAATGTTCAAAGCAAATATTCTGCCTTGTTGTAATACACGGTAGGCTTCTTTTGCCATTTTTTTTAAGACACCGAGATATTGTTCGTAATTGTTAAAAAGTCCTTTATAGTCAAACGGTGCATTAAAATAAGGCGGAGAAGTAATAATTAAATGAATACTTTCATCAGATATTTCTTCCATACTCATTGAATTCCCAAATATTATTTTATGTTGTGTTTTCATTTAATCTTTTTCTCCAAAATTACATTTTACATTCTTATTGACCAACTTTGTTTTTCATATTGCCGAGAATGGTTTGGCGTGTGCGGCGGGATCGGAATGATCACGTCGTAAAACAAACTGACCCAAACCCTGAACCGTAAGGTTCAGGCAAAGAACACTGACCAACCCTACCGCTGACACGTTTGTTAGCTACCGTTTCCTTTAAACTTTTCGATGTTTGCATTTACTATTATTCTTACTTCTTCTAAATCACTTCTTTGATTAATTGTATACGGAGTCCATTTGTTTTCATTATTATATGTATAAATTACGAAAAAATTTCTTCTTGGGCAAGCATAAGCAAAAACTCTTCCTGAGAATTTTAATGAGATGTCATATTTTGTTGGTTCAACTAAAATTCTGGATTTATCAATTGCTTTTAAATCATTTAGATAATCATTTAATAAATTTCTAAAATTATCATCAGTAATATAATCAAGTCTATCTTTTAAAGAATAACTTTCGATAGTTTCAGGTATTCTTGGTATTGAGACTTCATTAAAAACTGGGATTATATCCTTATTATCATCAATTTTAATGCATCTATAAGTATATAACGAAATTGGAATATCAATCCATTTAAATCTGTTTAATAAATTTACAGAGAAACTTGGAGCAATTAACATTAATCTGATTTGCTGTTTTAAATCAATTTTGAACTTTTTATAAACATTTGAAATGGCTTCAATATTATTACTGATATAATCATAATAATCAATACATTGAACAAGCATTGTGTCGTCTTCGATTATTTTTAACTCAGAAACTATTAATGCGTTACCACTATCGACCATCAATACATCTAAAGGTCCTCTGTTAGTATTTCTTTGATGATCAATGTATTTTAAACCATCCTCAATCTGAGTTGGATAAATTCTAATTAAATCTTCTAATTCTGCTTCAGAGACATCAACATATTTAATATTTTTTTTCTCCATCCTCAATCTCCTTTTTCAATTTTATGGTAGCTAACGGCTGGCGGGTATGCGAAGTTGCCCGATAGGGCAATTTAGGTGAGCGAAGCGAACCGCATACCCGCCTGTTAAGTGACCCCGATAGGGGCGAGGTGCGAAGCACCGCAGAGTGCCCAAGCCCGCCTGAATTACTTTTTGTCATTTTCATCACACCCCGTAGAGTAGGTTTTATAAAGATATTCATAGTTCGCTATTATATACTTACCAACAGGGGAATTTTCAGGTATTATTAAATATGGTCTTAATTCTTCTTTTTTATATTTAACAAGCCCTGATCTATAGTTTGTTAGACCTAAATATATCTTATTATCTATTTGAACCATATGAAAACGAGGAACATCATTATAGGTTCTATATTCAAAATATTTTTTCATCGTATTTTTGTCACCCACTTTCTCTTTAATAACTGCGATAATTTGTCTTAGATTCTTATTAAGTTCATCTCGCATTTCTTTAATAGATTGATGTGGAGGTGGTAACTTGTTCGCAATGTGTTCCAATACATAATCGGGAGCATGTGGAGAAATAAAGAGTATTTCCACTTTGCATTTTTGTTTTATTTTGTTAGCCAATAACTCCAATACACCATACGATGCAATTCGGATATTTCTATAACATACAACCCTTATTAATTTTTTAGCACCTTTTAATTTCTCTAAAAGGAAACTCTCGCTGTAATATCCTGTTGGAAATATAGGATATCTTATTATTTCCTCTTGATACACTTCTCCAATTGTTTCTAAGGCACCAATAAATTTACCTCTCAGCTCACTCAGTGTAGGAATAAGTTTCCTCATTTCTTCTTCAGTAACTTTATTATCACTTAATATTTCGGTTAAATATGTTAGCATATAGTCCAGCTCTTCGATTTTTAAGGTTCTCTTCATGAATTCTCTTTCTTCTTTCTTTGCTTTTGCCAATTTTCCAACCTTATAAAGAAGATACATTGAAATTATAAGACCCAGAACACTCGCAACGGTACTAATCAGTGTTACCATCTCTAGATTCATCGCAATCTCTCCAAAAGATTTTTGATTTTCTCAATAAGGTCAAATCTCATCCGTTTTATAGCTTCTTGACTAAGACCCGCAATATGTGGAGAGAAAATCACCTTATGCTCCGGACATAATGTTATTTCATCATCATAGTAAACATCTAACCCGCATCGTTCGATGTATCCTTTCTTAATTCCATCAGGGATAAGCCCTTTTTCAATAATTTCTGGGCGGGAAGTGTTGATAAGTATCAAAGGCTTTTCTCTATTAAGAGAATGTAACAAATCTTTGTTAATTAGATTTTTGGTTTTATCTGTTAATGGTATGTGGATTGTGAGTATATCACATTCTTTTAAAAGATTTTCTAATTTATCTCGAAAACCTGCCCCTATTTCGATAAATTCCTTATGTTTTTCAGGGTGAAAAGTCCATACTAACACGTTCATATTAAATGCTCTTGCAAATTTAGCTACATAATATGCTATTGGTCCAGCCCCTATAATTCCTAAAGTCTTTTGGTATAGTTCAATCGGTCTATCAGATACACCTTTTCTTCCCAACCCCCCTCTAACCGCCATATTTCCTTCTAGAAGTCTCTTAACTAATGACAGGATAAGAGCCCATGTATGCTCTGCTACCGATATAGCATTAGAATGAGGTACATTAACGATTTCAACACCTTTAACTTTGAAGGCATTAATGTCTATATGGTCTAAACCAACGGATAACGTCCCTATTATTTTCAAACGACCAATACAAGAAGCAATGTCTTTATCTAGCTTCTCGAAAACTCCGCAAATAATAATATCATGATCTCTCACTATGCCGCATAATTCTTTTTTAGTCGGGCGCTCTGATTTTGGATGAACTGTAATTAAATCTGAGATTTCTCTCAGTTTATTCATAAACTCAATGTCATTTTCAAGTGATTTTATACAGAGGTATATTTTCAAATCTTTCATTTTTTCACCTCCAACTTATATTCTCTATAGGAGTTAGAGCAGGGATACCCTTTAATAGCGGTTATGCTTTTTTTCTTAGGCTTCATCCAGATGGCTCCGATAGTGGTAGTATCATCATCATAAAAACCGTGTCTACAAATAGGGACACTATGATCAGAAAATAGCATTTTTACCTCTTCATCTTTCAACATGCTATTAATATTTTTTAATTTCTCTTGGAGGAACATCCATCTTTGGAAAGAAGTTTCAGAATAATCTATTGTATAACCTGAAAGTTCTGAACTTATGCTATGATTAGTATGCACATAAAAAGAGTCTTTAGGAATTTTAAGAACAGAAACATGATTTGCAGTAGCTTCAAGGCTAAAACAAGCACCGGAAGAATCTACCACAATGTAATTATGTCCACTCATCCTTGGTAAATTTTTAATGATGGATATTGCTTCTTTAGATGTAGATGACATAATTAATGCTTTGTAAACGATAGAGCTAAATGGCAACCCAAGAGCAACATCCTTTGATCGAAGATTCTGTATCATAATAGCGACACCATTTTCATTTATTCCAAAATAAGCATGTCCCAGTAGGGTAGTAAGTACAAGTGTCTTATATCCCTCAGTTGGGAGTCGTCTAATAAAAATAGTGTGATTCTCGTAGAATTTCTTAATATCCCATGTTTGTCCACAGCCAATCCAATCTAAAGATGTGAGATTCTTACACCATATGAATGCCGTGCATTCTTCTTCTATTAAGTTAATTCTTAACAGATCGATAAAATCACTAAATCCAGAGTAAGCAATAATTTCACCAGGGGGTATTTGAAGCTTTTCTCCTATTTGCTTAGATTCTAGCCAGCACTCGTAACAATTTTCTTTTGCAATTTTCTCAATTTCATCAAACATTTTTTTGAGTTTAATATTATCATCCATATATTTTCTAATGGTCTTTCTTCTAAAATTAATTATATACTTAGCACCGTATTTTATTAGCTCACTACTTATCTTATGGGTTATTTCTTTTATATTTCCCGCTACTGTGATTATATCATATGTTTTCATGATATCGCCCCATTATATATTTTACAATTTTCTCAGTTATGTTAAAATCTACAACTCTTTGCATTCCTTCCCAGCGCGCAAATCCATTGATTTCTAGTACGAAAATTTCATTTGTATTTTTATCTTCGATAAAATCTACCGTTACAATCTCTCCATTTACAGATTTAGCTGCTTTACTTGCCAGAGATTTTACATTTTCAGATAATTTTATTGGATATGGCTTGCCACCTTGAAATACATTTGTTAGGATTTTCCCTTTCTGTGCGCATCTTTTCATGGCTGATAATACTTCTTTCCCTACTACTAGCGCTCTCATATCACATATGTTTTTAGTCTGGATAAATCTTTGTATAAGAAGAATCTCTTCTTTATCAAGTTTTTTCTTTAGTTTATTTATCTGATCTATACTCAAATATTCTATTCCAATTCCCCTAGAACCCAGTAGAGGTTTTGATATTACGTATCTACCTAATTTCTTGATATGATCGTACCAGACCTGGTAGTCAGTATATGAGGGTAAAGCTATAGTAGGGATTACAGGCAAATTATATTTTTTCAAAGCGAGATACGTAGCTATCTTATTTCTGCATAAAAGTATAGTTTCAGGTGAGTTAATCACTTTAATGCCTAAATCTTCAAAATACTTTAATAAATATATCCTATATTGAAGTGTAGTTAGTGTAATCTTTCCTAAATCTATTAAGTATATTTTTTCTACAGATTCCAGATCAAGTCTATTTTTCCCATTATTGAGCATAGTTTTTGCATCTAATTTTACCCATATATTTTCAATGGGTATCAAAAGGTAATCTATTCCATTACGGTAGTTGTTTTGCAAGAAGCTTTTTATAGCATTGTATTCATAACGATAATTCATTTCCTCACTATATATGAACAATATCATCCTAGTTTTACCCCCAATGAGTTTTGTATTCTTTTAATTTCGTTTATGTGGTCATTGTATTTTGCAATATCCTGTGGAGTTGCCAAATGATACCAAAATCCCTCATTAACTAAAACTTTAACAAATTTTCCATCTTTCAAAGCAAGATTCAAAGATTCCATAGTCAAAGATTTTTGAGGTAGCATTTTTAAGTAATCGAAAATTTCATGAGAGAAAATTGCAGTTTCCATACTACATAAGGTTGATGGGTTGATATCCGGATATATCTGTACTTCCGTTAGATACCCTTCTTCATTCATTAAAAAATGGGGATGGGTGGGGGCAATATTTTCTTTGGATCCTGTAACCACAGCTATTAATTTGTCGTTAGAAATAAATTCTTGGTAGATCCTTTGTAATATTTCAGGATAAAAAATTATGTCTCCATTGGTGTAAAAGAACGGAGTTTTTACCTGATTTGAAATATAGTAAGTTGCTTTAGCTGTACCGCTTTTTTTTGCATTTATTACTTTAAATTGGACGTCTTTTATTTTATACTTTTCCATAAACTTCATTACAAACTTATTGATATTTTCATGCGTATAATCAGTAGTTATCAATATCACTTTTTTAGTTCCTGTTTTTATTAAGGACAATAAAGGGTATGTTAATATCTCTACATCTTCAAATTTTGTCAGAACCTTAGGCATATTTCCTATAATATTTCTTAATCGGACACCTTTTCCACCTACAGGAATTACACCATACTTAACCATAGATTTGATCACTTTTGATACCTCCTATATTACATTCAAAGGTGGGCTTGGGCATTTCACTTAACGGTTGTATCCCCGCAATAAATTGCGTGAACACTACACGATTTAGTAGTATATGCGCAATATTGCGTGGATTTTTGTTTTAAATTTTGATGTTTACTTTTCATTTTTGGATTTTTCTATGATTAAATTATCCAATGGGCTGAAATTTTATTTTTTCCATTCAGCATATTCAATCCAATCCTGTAGAATTTTTCTGTTTTTTAAAATATTTGGTTTTCAGCGGCAAGGAAAAAAACAATATCCAATTTCTAATTTCAAATTTACCATTCTTCTGAAAAATAGATTAATTATTTAATCTTTATTTATTATGGCTTGAACAAATTCCTGTGTCGTTCTGACAACCCTTTTTGCAAGAGAATC
>CAYLRQ010000019.1:0-12858 GCA_964386335.1 uncultured archaeon | reverse complement strand
AATAAAAGGGTTTTGTAGAAAATCTGGAAATAAATAGGGAATATCTTTAATATCTCCATTTTTAACTAATTTCGATATTGTTTCAAATTCTTTAAAATAAGAATTTAGTTTTCTATGCTTATACTCTTCTAGATATTTTTTCCTTTTTTCTCTAACTTCAGGTCTCAAACCACTTACTTTGTAATATGGAATTCCTAAATCTCTGCTAATTTTTTTATCAGGTTCACCAGCATTTTGCCTTCTTCTTATCTCATTTATTTCTTCTTTAGTAAGTTTTCTGTATCTTGTATATTTTCTCATAATTGCTGATTATTAAAATTTGAGTATTCTTAGAATAACAGAATCCTATAACGTAGAGGATAAGACAACTAGTTTTATAGCTGCACGGAGATATCTTTAAGCAAGTCTAAAAGAGAAACCCTTTGAATGATGTGTTAAACCACAATTGAAGCAATTTTTCCAAGAGGCAAGAATCTTTCAACAACTTCCTTCGCCATGGGACCTTTTATCTCCGAACCCAAAGGGGTGATTTTTTTGTCAACCAGTATCAATGCATTATCCTCAAAACAAATTCTCATTCCATTGCTCCTTCTATATTCTTTTTTTTGTCTTATTATTACTCCATATTGAAGTTTGTGTCTTAGTTTAAAATCACCCTTTTTAACCACGCAGGTGACAACGTCCCCAACACCGCCACTGGGATATCTTCTTTTCCTCCCCTTGTAAGTTTTAAATGAGATAATCTGAACTTTTTTTGCCCCGCTGTTATCCGCACAGTTCAATATGCTCCCAGAATTTAAGGCTTTTACCACCTTTCCAGATATTGCTTTCATTTTATTATTTGATAAAAAAATAAATATTTTGGTTTTTTTGCGGTGCACAATTTTTTAAATCGATTCTCGGATATTTTATTTCCTATTCAAAATCAAATAAATTGACTTTGTAAAGCATATCTTAATATTCAGAGTGAAACAATCCAGATTCTCATGCTCTATCGACCATTCAAATTAATTTTGATAAAAATCAGCTTTTGTCATTCATTTTCTTTTTTTAAAAAAAGATTTATGGAAAAGCCAAGAGAACTAAATGCAAAAAAAGAAGATTTTTCCAAATGGTATTTGCAGATTTTGGAGAAAGCAGAGTTAGTTGAAGACAGATATAATGTTAAGGGATTTAATATACTCAGGCCGTGGTTAATGGAAATAACCGACAAAATTTATGAAATCTGGGAGGAAGAACTAAAAAATAAAGGGCATAAAAAAGTTCTATTTCCCACAATAATACCGGAAGAAAATTTTGAAGTGGAAAAAGAGCATGTTGAAGGCTTTGCTCCAGAAGTTTTCTGGATTGATCGGGCGGGAAACAAAAAACTGGAAAGAAAACTCGCTCTGAGACCGACAAGTGAAACTTCCTTTTACTCCATTTATCCTTTCTGGATAAGATCCCATCTCGATCTTCCTTTAAAATTATATCAGAGTTGTTCTGTATTCAGATACGAAACTAAAGCAACAAAACCTTTAATCCGGACAAGAGAATTTTTGTGGATAGAGGCGCACAATGCCTTTGCAACAGAAAAAGAAGCTCTGAATCAGGTTAAAGAAGACATGGAAATCACAAAAAAAGTTTATCACAAATTAGGCATACCATTCTTATTTTTTAAAAGGCCGGAGTGGGATAAATTTAAAGGCTCCGTTTTCACCTTTGCAGCGGATACCCTTCTGCCGGATAGAAAAAGATTGCAATTGCCAAGCACGCATTATCTGGGGCAGAATTTTTCAAAACCCTTTAATATAAAATTCGTTGATGAAAATGAAAAAGAGAATTTTGTCTATCAGACCTGTTATGGACCGCCCATATCCAGAACAGTTGCAACGATTATTTCTCTACATTCGGATGATTTTGGTCTTATTTTGCCGTTTTTTCTTTCTCCAATCCAGATTATAATCATCCCTATTCTGAAAAAGGGAAAAGAAAATGAAATTTTAAAATATTGCGAAGAAGTAAAAAAAATATTGCAAGATTATAGGGTTGAAATTGATAAAAGAGACAAAAGCGCGGGATCAAAATTTTACGAGTGGGAATTGAAGGGAGTCCCCGCAAGGATTGAAATTGGAGAGAAAGAATTGGAAAAAAAGGAGATTTGTTTGTTTAGGAGGGATAAAAGAGAAAAAGTTTCCATTGAAATGGAAAAATTTATTGAGAAAATAAAAGAATAGGAAAAAGAAATTGAAGAAAATTTAAAAGAAAGGGCGAATAAATTTTTTGAAAAAGCAATATCCGAAGCCGATACAAAAGAAGAGTTGGAGAGAAAAACTAATTTTGGTTTTGTAAAAATCCCTTTTTGTTCGAGAGATGCGGAGGGAGAAAGATGCGCAACCGAATTAAAAGATATCTGCGAAATTGCCGGAACATTGTATCCAGAAGAAGAAAAGCCGAAAAACAAAAAATGCGTGGTCTGCGGAAAAGAAGCAAAGGTTTATGTTTATGCTTGCAAGAGTTATTGATGAATTCAAATAAACACTTTAGATATTCTTTGCAAAGATGCGAACAACGGCATTCGAATTTGCAGAATCTTTTATACTTTTACTTTTCTCTTCTAAAGATAATTTGCCGTATTCCCGTCTTGAAATACTCTTTTATTAAGTTCAAAAGAAAAATAAAAAATCAAAAAATTATTTATTTGAGTTGTAAGTTTTGTAGAGATGTACCTTTCCCACCGCTATCCCAACAGTTACTTTTTGTCCATTTGTTTGGATTTCTGTAATTTCATACCGGGAGCCGTATCTGCAGACAAACTTATGTATGTCATTAAGCACATTTTCGGTATTTTCTCCAAAAGATTCACAAAATCTCTCCCTCAGATCTCTTTTTCCAAAAATTAAATCTATATAATCACTGTATTCTCCAAACCGGCAAGGGATACATTGAATTACTACTTTTTTCTCCAGCCATAATATAAAAAAATTATAATAGATTAAGTTAAATCAGAAACAGTTGAGCTTTTTTGTTTTTGGTTTTGCAGAAGGTTTTGGAAATTATGAGGGACAACAGTTTATATGCATTTAGTCCAATATTCTAATATGTATAGACTGCATCACTACCTGCATTTTTTGAAAAATAGAGAATTAAACGAGTTGTATCTCAGTATTGCAATCAGATCCTTTACTTTATCAATGATCAGTATTTTTATTCCAATCTTTCTACTTAAGCTAAATTATTCTTTAGTTAATATTTTCATTTTTTATGCCATACTCAATGCCGTTCATGCCTTATTTGTAATTCCCGCCACAAAAATTTCTTCAAAATATGGATTTAAACATTCGATCTTCTACAGCATTCCCCCGTTGGTTGTTTTTTATATGGCGTTATTCACTCTTGAACATTTCAACTGGCCAATATATTTGCTGGCGGCAATTTATGGCATAAGCAATTCTTTGTTTTGGATGGGTTACCATGTTGATTTTTCAAAGTTCAGCGATAAAAAAAATAGAGGCAAAGAAATAGGAATAACCAAAGGACTAAGTTTAATTTCCAATGTCCCCGGTCCGGCAATAGGCGGTTTGATTTTGACCTTTTTTGGTTTTGAAGCATTATTTGCGCTTGTGTCTGTTTTATTGATATTGTCGGCAGTACCATTATTTTTCTCAAAGGATCTTCACGAGCCAATATCGTTTTCGATGAAGGAAATTTTCAAAAGATATGAAATAAAGGATATGCTTGCTTTTGCAGGATATGGCACTGAGAGCGGAATATCTTCCGTTATATGGCCGATTTTTATCTTTTTCGCAATACTGAATAATTTCACGATGGTTGGACTGGTTTCCTCATTGTCCACTTTCTTTTCAATAGTTTTTGTATTTATTGTGGCAGAAATTTCAGATATTCGCAGAAGATTGGTTTTAAAAATTGGTTCAATCATGAATACGCTTATTTGGATCATAAGATTTTTTATCAAAACCGCTTTTCAGGTGTTTATTATTGATTCATCTTACGGTGTTTCGCAGACACTGCTCTATATACCTTTTGACGCATTGAGTTATGATAAAGCAAATAAATTAAACATCGTAAAATTCATAATGTTCAGAGAAATGATGATTCAGACCGGAAGAGTTATTCTCTTTTTAATTATGACGATAATTGCAACAACTCTAACAACCAGTTTTCTTTTTGGAGGCATGGCCTCTCTTCTTTTTTTATTCTTTTGAGGTTGGCCAAAAATACCAATAATGAATATCCTTCCGCGAACTCAGATCAAAACAATTTTTATATTTCTTCTCAAGAAATTCCACTTCTTTTAATGCGCGCACCAGAAACAAATTACTCTTGCTGATTGGATTCGGATAATTTTATAAATTCTTTATGCAATTTCATATGGCCTTTCTGAATTCCTTCTGTACCTAGAACAGAAAGAGCAGCCAGATTATTTGCCAATCCTACGGAAGCGGTTAAAATTCCCAATTCCTTTGCACTCTTTACCCTTAAAATCTTCAACGCAAGTTTAGCTTTTTTCGAATTAGTTGCTCCACCAATTGTCGCAATAGCCATTGGAATTTCTATTTTTCCTCTTAAGAACTCTCCATCTTTCCACCAATCTGTAACAGGTGAATATCCATTTCTCGCAGCATAAGAATGAACTCCCGCCTCAATAGCCCGCCAATCATTTCCAGTTGCAAGAGCAACGGCGTCCACGCCGTTCATAACTCCTTTGTTGTGCGTCGCAGTTCTGTAAATATCCGCCTTTGCCAAAGCGCAAGCATTTAAAATTCCAGCCGCAACCTCTTCCCCAGGATAATTTTTGATGCCGAGTTTCTGGATTGGGACTTTACATTCCACAGAAACAATTCTTCTATCTGCAAAATTTGAGATTATTCTCAGGCAGGGTTTTCCCTTTGTTAATTCAACTGCGAAGGGGGTTATTGCTTCAAGCATCGTATTCACAATATTTGCACCCATCGCATCCAGAGTATCAACAATTAAATGCAAAATAAGATTTTTACCTCTATCTGTATTTATTTCTCTTACTTCCAGATCTTTTGCACCGCCTCCAAGTTCAACAATTTTTTTATTTGCATGATTTGCAATTTCCAAAATCTCCGATTTCTTTTTAACAATATTTTTCTTACTTTCTTCAAAATCTTCAACATCTAATATCTGTAACTGCCCGATCATCTTTGAATCCAGATATCTTCCAGTAAAACCTCCTCCGCTTCTAACCAATTTTGCCCCTCTTGAGGCCGCTGCAACCACTGAAGGTTCTTCGATCTCCATAGGAACAAAATACTCTTTGTTATTCACGAGAAAATTTGTTGCAATTTTAAATGGCCCGATATTATTTTCCAACTCTAAAAAATCCGGCAACTCTTGATATTTTCTTATTAAACTTAAATCCTCTGAATCCAAATTTGCAAAATCTTCTATAATTTTAATTTTCTCTTCTAAAGATAATTTGCTAAATCCGGGAATCGCCGAAGTTTCCATTTATTTATTATTTTTTTCTATTTAAGACCTCTCGGGAATCCTTTCAATTAAATATTCAATAAGAAAATTTAAATTCATCAGAACAACAACCATTTCCAGAGAGGAACTATTTTAATTACCAGATTATTTTCTTTAATCTCAGTTTCTTCATCCCAGGAAATAATCAATAAATTTTTACATTTCAGTTCTTTGCCTGCCTTTAACAAAGATTTAATTTCTCTTTTCTTTGTATTATAATCCTCCAAAGAATAACAGACCTGAATTAATTGTTCAGCTTTAGTTCTTTTTTTCAAAACAAATTCAACCTCTCTTTGTTGATAATCCTTCCAGTAATAAATTTCTAAATCATTATGTCTATAAAATTTCCTTCTTAAAAGTTCTATTGCCACCAAATTTTTGAGTAGTTTCCCTCTATTTTCCATGAATCTAAAGCCCAGAGAAGTAAAGAATCCATTATCTATACAATAAATTTTTCTCGGAGAATTTTCTCGTTCTTTCAAAGAGAATGAAAATCGGTCTATAAAAAAAATTAGTTTCGCAGTTTGCAAATACTCTGAAAATCTAGAGATTGTTTCCGTAGGCATATTTAAAAATCCAGATATTTTTCTATAGGTGATCAAAGAACATATGTTTGAAAAATAATATCTCGCCAAAGGTCTCATTTTTTCAATGCTTCTTATCTTATATCTTTCTATAATATCTCTGTTTATAATTGTATTGTAATACTCGAAAATTATTTTGTTTTTTATTTCTTCATTTTCAATCAAGACAACCTCCGGGAAACCTGTATCTATTTCTCTTTTCCAGAATACTTATTATTTCTACTTTATCCATGTTACATATATGACAAATAATTAAATATATGTCACATAAATAAGACAATATTTGTCTAAATATAATATTTCTTGATTATCTTAATTAGTGAATTTGCATGAAAAGATTGTTATTACACTGTTATATTTATTGTTAACTCGAAATTCATAACAACTTTATTCCATCTCTATGGATCTGTTCAATTAATCCTTTATTATGTTTAAATTCTTTCATGGTAAAAAGGTGCAACTGGATTTCTCTTCCAAATCTCTTTTCAATTTTTTCGCTTACTTTTTCTAATTCAACTCTTTCTTTTGTTTTCAGTTCTCTCTCAACAATAATTGCAAGGTCAATGTCAGACTCTTTTTTATAAGAGTTTTTGACGATTGAACCAAAAACATAGATTTCTTTTGGATTTAAGAGATCATTGCACAATCTTGTAAATTCTCTTAAACTGGTAACGATTTTTGGATTCATATTATTCAAATCTTCTCTTTCAAGTTTAATGATTTCAACAATCAGTCTTGAATATTTATTGGCAAGATTTATCTTATAATAAGTTCTCTTCCCGACTTTATTTGAAGTTATAATTTTATTTTTTAGCAAAATATTTATTGAAGTAAAAATTGAGTTGCCCCCTAATTTTGTTATTTTTTTAATTTCCTCTTTTGTTATTCCCTGTCCTGGAGATTCTGATAAAACACTTAGCACCCTCCACACAGATTTAGACCCAAGAACAATATCAACTAACATATTAAATCTTCTACAATTTTAACAAAAAGTCTTACAACTTCATTTAGGAACCATTTTGCTTTTTTTGAATAATCTATAGATTGCGAACTTGAATAATATTGTGCTTTTCCTCTTTCTTTTTTACCCAATATTAATAGATAAGGAACGGAATCTATGCCAAGTTCCTTAACTTCCCTTTCTGCCGTTTCCAGCAAGCTAATAAGTTCCTTATTTTTATCTTTTATTACTTTCTTTAGTTCATCTATTGTTTGTCTGTGAATATTCTGACCTGAAATTTTTATGTTGTAAACCTTGCTAAGATACAACTTTGCTAAATCATGCATTGCGTAATAACCGGCAATTATGCTCCATCTTGGATATTTCTCAGCAATTTCTTTTGCTAAAGCTAAATCCTCTTTATAAGCTTTCTCATGAAATTTTATCCACAATTCTCTTTCAACCTCATTTAGTTTCATCACCATAATGATACTAACTTAATTTATTTAAATATTTTATCAGTTTTCTGATGGAAATTCATCACTTAAATGAACAAAGACTTGATTTTGCAAAATTAACTATATTTCTTGATCATCTTTATTGATAAATCAAACAAAACCCCCAAAGCAATTCCTGCGCAGATTGACAGTCCTACGAGTGTTTCCTTAGAAAAAAAGATGTTTTCTAAAATATAAAAAAGAAATAATCTTTATCCTATAAATTTTTCAATATTCTCTCTTTGAATAAGAAGAACACCCAAATAGGATAAATCAAGATTTTTACATCTTCTTCATATACCCCAAAACAATCCAATGTTAATATGATACCCTTCTTTAAATTCAATTTTTTTATTATAGAAATAAATTTTTTCATATCTGTTCCAGAAACTTTTTGTTTTATCTCGATGGGTATCATCTCTTTTTCTTTTAACAAAAGAAAATCTATTTCTTTTTTATTCTTCCTGAAATAATATTTTGGTGAAACTTCGGTACAAAACATTGTTTCAAGAACTTTTCCGAGAATATTGCCTTCAAATTTATCTACTAAAGAAAAAACCAATGAAGAAGTTTTAGGATAAATTTTTCTGTTTTTTCTTGAACTTGCAAGAACACTGGGCCTAAAATTTTTAACGGTATTTATCAGTAAAGAAGATTCAAGATATTTAATATAATTCATTATTGTCCTCTTGTTTCTCCTTAAATCTTGGGATAAACTTTCTATGTTAAGAACCAATCCCGGGTTACTGAATAGAAGATTAATCAGAGTCTCTAAAAGACCTATATCAACTTTTCCGAATTCTTTTGGTATATCTCGGTAAATGATCCTTTCAATAACAGAAATCTTTATATAATACTTAATTTTCTCATCATCTATTTCATCAATTATTTCTGGAAAACCGGATTTTCTCATAAAATCTGAAAAATAAAGGCTAATTTTTTGATTCAAGAGCCTTGCATCTTCAAAAGTTACTCTTACTCTTTTCATTTCCAGGAATTCTTTAAATGTTAATGGCATGAGGTTAAAGTCATAAATCCTGCCTGCCAAACTCTCTTTAGATTTTCTGCTCAGGGTTAAAGAAGCCGAACCAGAAAGGAATATTTTAAGATTTGGATAGAGGTCATAATAAACTTTTATTTTGTTTTCCCAGTCCTCAACTTTCTGCACTTCGTCAAAGAATAGATATATTTTATCAACTTGATTAAATTCTTCCCTTAAAACATTTATCTTGTATGCCTCTACCACCTCTTTTATATCAAAATTCTCTTCATCAAACGAAAAATATAAAATTTTTCTTGGACTTACACCTGCATCCAATAAATGTTGGATTAATTGATATAGTAGCACTGTTTTTCCAGTTCTTCTAAGCCCTGTTATCAGGATCATTTGTCTATCTGGTAGAAACTTTAATAATTTAAGATATAAATATCTCTTGTAAGTTTTAATATGGCTCTCATTAACTTTTTTTGTTTCCCACCATTCATTAAACTTGAAAAGCTCACTAATATCCATAATATTATTTTAATATACTTATAATTAAATTTTTAGTGCAGTCCAATGCACTAATGTGTTAAATCTGCATATTTCTTGATCATCTTTATTGATAAATCAAACAAAACCCCCAAAGCAATTCCGGCGCAGATTGACATCGGAATTGCAAGCATTTGAGCAAATCTGATCGCCCAGAGAGAACCGTACAAAGTTGGGGCAATCCAGACGAACATAAAGAAAAAGGTTTCTGGATAGTTTGATTTCTTTCCGAAGTTGAAAATAAAGAAAAGAAATAAAATTGCCAGGCCAATTATTCCAAAAATAAATATAGGGGTCCCCACTCTTATAACAACTTCTGTTAAAGAAGCGGACATTTCCTCAGAAATGGAAACCCATACATTTGGAAAAATTCCTCCTTCCGCTTTTCCAGTCTGGAAAAAGGTAGTAACTTTAATAATGCTATTTATTGGTTTTAAACCTTGAAAGGGAAAAGTAAAGCAGATGAATGAAACGAAAAGAAGTATATAAACCAGTAAATGCCCTCTGAAAAACAAATAACTGTGTTTTAATTTTTCCTTAAAATTATTTCCTTTTGCAATTACAATTCTGTAAAGATAATGGAAGAAAAACAAGCCAATAAAGAGCCATGGGATATATGCTGCGCCACCGCCCCAGGTAAAAAAGAAAACAGACAGAGAGAGACCGGCAAGAATTGACAAAATTATTGGACTCTTCTTTTTGAGATTGTTTGCATCAACTCTGTTGTAAGCAGATAGAAACAGGGCAACTGTAAGAAGTGAAAACAAAATAACCATGCAATCTGTATCAAAAAATCCCGCCATTGACCTCGAGAGAAAGGAAGGAGTAAAACCAATGAAAAATGCCGCAAACAAACCCGCTTTATTCGAGTGCAATTCTTTTCCAATCCAGAAAGCAGGGAAAACAGAGAGAGCGGCAACAAAGGCGGGAAACCAGAACAAAAATCTGTAAAAATCAATTCCCGTAAAAAAGTGGACTAATTTGTAGGAATATGCCGCAGCATAAGGAAAAAATCCAGGATTGAATTTTCCATATTCGGGGTGCAATCTTAAAGGATCATATTCCGGAATATTGTCTTCTGCAATGTATTTGGTCATTCTGTACCAGAAATGGGGGTCTGCAGCCAATAAGTAAGGCTGGTTAACTGTTGTTAACCTAATAGAAAAACTCAAATAGAAAATTCCGAGAAGAATTAACAAAGAAATTGCCGTTCTGTGTTTGTTCAAACTTTGCAGTATTTTTGATAAATCCAAAGAAAATTCTTTTTTTCTAACCATAAATTACTAAAATTTTATTTTAATTCAGATTATTTAATAAAGTATTCTTTGATATATTCTTTTAACTGGAAGATAAATTTATTTACTCAAATTTAGTTGAAAATTATTATATTTGCATTATAGTTTTTTGATTTGTATAAAAATAATGAGAATCTCTATTGCTAAACCCATTTTAAGCAAAGAAGAAATAAAAGCAGTTAATAAAGTATTAATATCAAATAAAATCGCAAGTGGAGAAATCGTAAAAAAATTTGAAGAGAATTTTGCTAAATATATTGGTACTAAAGAATGCGTAATGGTGTCTAATGGAACGGTATCGCTAGATTTAGCTCTAAAAGTTTTAGATATAAAAAATGGTGATGAAGTTTTAGTCCCCGATTTCACTTTTATTTCCACCGCAAATTGTATTTTATTTCAAAATGCAAGACCCCTCTTTGTTGATATAAATGAAAAAACTTTTAATATTGATGTTGAAGATTTAAAAGAAAAGATTACTCCGAAAACGAAAGCAGTAATAGGAGTTCATCTTTTCGGTCAGCCTTTTGATATAAAAGAAGTAAAAGAAATATGCAGAGATAAAAAACTTTTCTTGATTGAAGATTGCGCCCAGGCTCACGGTGCAGAATATAAAAATAAAAAAGTTGGTTCTTTTGGTGACTTATCTTGTTTTTCTTTTTACGCAACAAAAAATATGACAACCGGAGAAGGAGGTGCAATTACAACGAACAATAAAAAATTAGCGAAAAAATTAAGGTTATTAATAAACCACGGACAAACAAAAAAATATCAACACTCGATATTGGGTTATAATTACAGATTGACAAATATTCAGGCCGCTATGGGGTTGTGTCAGTTAAAAAAATTGGATAAATTTAATGAAAAAAGGATAAAAAATGCTCACTATTTAAATAAAAATATAAAAATTGAGGGACTGGCGAAACCCTATATAAAACCTTATGTAAAACATGTATTTCATCAGTATGTGGTGAAATTGGAAGAAAATTTTGGTTTGCGCAGGGAAGAATTTTGCGAATATTTAAGAAAAAATGAGATTGATTGTGCAATCCATTACCCTTCACCTATCCACAAACAACCTCTTTACAAAAACCTTGGGTACTCTGATAAAAAAGTAAAGTGTCCTGTTGCAACCGAGATAGCAAAAAAAGTTTTGAGTTTGCCGGTTCATCCGGGATTAAAAAAGGAAGACTTGGAATATATGGTAAAAACGATAAACAAATTATGAATGTTGGCATAATTGGTATTGGGAATATGGGTAAAAATCATGTTAGAATCTATTCGGAATTAAAAGGAATTGATACTGTTTTTGTATTTGATAAAAACAAAGCACAGATTGAAAAAATTGAGAGGTTTGGTGTAAAAATATGCAATTCATTAAAAGAATTATTTGATAAAGTGGATGCGGTGAGTATTTGTGTTCCGACAAAACATCATTTTGAAATTGCAAAAATATGCATAGAAGAAAATGTTCCTTGTTTAATTGAAAAGCCAATTGCTATGAATCATGAAGAGGGTAAAAGATTATTGGAGTTGGATAAAGAAAATAAAATAATTGGAGTAGGTCATATAGAAAGATTTAATCCCATTGTTTCTGAAATTGCAAAAATTATTAAATATCCCATTTATATAGAGATAAAAAGACATAATCCCGAATCCTCAAGAATCATAGATTCTTCAATAATCGAAGATTTAATGATACACGACATAGATATTGTATTTAATAAGTTGTTTAAATATGAGAAATACGAAATAAAAGGAGTTATTGGAAATTCTGATTTATGCAATGTATCTTTTTCCTTTAATAATTGTTTTGTTTCTTTGTCGGCAAGCAGAATTGCAAACAAAAAAATAAGAAAAATTTATGTTGAAGAGACGGATAGAACAATAGAAGGCGACTTTATGACACAAGAAATTTATATTTACCGGAAGCCGACCAAATATATGACAGAAGATTACACTTACAAGCAAGAAAATATTACAGAAAAAGTTCTTGTAAGCAAAGTCGAACCTTTGAGAATAGAATTAAAAACTTTTTTAGAGTGCATTAAAAAAAATAAAGAATTTCCCATTTCTCCTTCTGAAGGTGTTTTTAATTTGAAGATTTGCGAAGAAATTAAAAAATTAATATGAAAGTATTACTTTTATCCCCCCATACAGATGATGTAGAATTAGGCGCTGGAGGTACTGTGGCGAGACTATTGGAAGAAAATCATGAATTTTTTTGGGCAGTATTTTCTATTTGTGAAGATGCCGTTCCAGAAGGAATGCCAAAAAATACTTTAAAAGAAGAATTTTTAAATGTTGTTAAGTTTTTAGGAATTAAAAATTATAAAATATTTAATTTCAAAAATAAATTTTTATTTAAACATAGACAAGAAATTTTAGATGAATTATGGAAAATTAAGAAAAAATTTAAACCAGATCTAGTTATTGGGCCATCATTAGATGATTCGCATCAAGATCATAATACAATTGCTATGGAAACCTTTAGATGCTTTAAAAAAGACTGTTCAAT
>CAYLRQ010000018.1:11575-13232 GCA_964386335.1 uncultured archaeon | reverse complement strand
CTTCTTAATCAATATTTTCAATAATTCTATTTATTAATTCATTTATTTTTTCTCCTCTGTAACCCAAATCACCTCCCTCATTGAAACCTTTTTTTATGCTCTTAAACCCTCTTTTCGGGTTTGGCAATCTGAATATCATTTTTTTATCTGTCTGTTTTGCCGGATTCTTTTTATCCATTAATTTTTTCAGGATTTCTTCATTTATCTCTCCAAAAGTTATATAATCTTTTGCTTTTTTTAACATTCCAAGATTATATTTGTTTTCCTCTAAAATAACCATATTATTTTTTCTCTTCAGACCCAAGAGGATGAGAGTATCTTCTATATCTTTTCTTACATTCCATTTTCCTCTCAATCTGATTGCTGCAATCTTTGCCATAAATTTAAAAATTAAAAATTTAAACTATTCACAAATTTTCTTATTTTCTTCAATTCTTTCAAATTTAAACTTGCAACTTTTTTGTCAATTTCAAAATCTTTCAGAATATTTCTAACTTCCCTCTTTGTTTTACCATATCCCCTTATAATTGCTTCTCTCAGGGCATTTTTTGCTTTTTTATCTCTTTGTTTTATAAACTCCCTGAAAATTAATTCGTGTTTTTCGGTAATTTTTGGTTTTATTAAAACAATTCTCGAAAGAACCTTTGGTTTTGGATAAAAACTTTCGGGAAAAACCTCTTGATCTAATTTTATTTCAAAAAAAAGTTTTGATATTAGCGAGAGTTTTGTATTTTTCTCCAGCAGGGTTTTTACAAAATTTTCTGGAAATAATAAAACGGCAAGTTTAAAATCTTCATATATCAGACGCTGGATTAGCGGCTCCGAAATAGAATAAGGTATATCTGCCACAAGTTTATCAAAATTCGGGAAATTTATCTTCAGAGCATTGCCAAGAATTGGTTTTAGTTTTTTGTTATTTATTTTTTTCAATTCTGAAAATAATTTCTCGTCTTTTTCTATTGCATAAACAAATCTGGCTTTATTCAAAAGCAATTTTGTCAAATTTCCCGTTCCGGCACCAATTTCCAGAACAATTTCATTTTTCTTTATCTTGGCCAACTCCGCAATTTTCAGTAAAACTTTTGTATCTATAATAAAGTGCTGGTCCAATTTCATTATTTATTCCAAAACTTTTATCTTATTTATCTCCTCTCTCAAATTTTCTAATTCTCTGTTTAAATTTGAGATAACGCTGTCTAATGCGTCTATCTCAGCTCTGCTTTCTTCTCTGCCTTCCAATTTCATTCCTCTTGGTTTTAATAAACCAGAAGATAATTTAAATGCTGTTTCGCTCGCTTTTCTGTACATTTCATTTAAAGTTGAAATATTTTCTTCTCTTATTTTTTCTAATTTATTCACAAGATCAAACAATTTGGCCATTCCATTTAGATAAGTTTCAAGATTCTGAAGGGTATTAAGAGTTTCTCCGTATTTTCCAATCTTAACAAATAAAGGCGCGAAATCTCTGTTGGGTATTTCTTCAATTTTAGATTCGGTGGTGGGTCTTTCTTCCACTTCGATTTTTTTCTTTTGCAATCTTGCTAATTCTTCTTCGATTTTTTTCTTTTGCAATCCGGGTGGTTCTTGCAATCTAACTGGTCGTTCTTCTTCGATTTTTTTCTTTTGCAATCCGGGTGGTTCTTGCAATCTAACTGGT
>CAYLRQ010000018.1:0-11475 GCA_964386335.1 uncultured archaeon | reverse complement strand
TTCTTCTTCGATTTTTTTCTTTTGCAATCCGGGTGGTTCTTGCAATCTAACTGGTCGTTCTTCTTCGATTTTTTTCTCTGTCTTCTCTTTATCTACCGAGTCCAAAATATTCTCTTCTATATGTTTCTCTTTTTTTATCAATTCCAAGATGGCATTTTCTATACTGTAATAGGAATATCCTTGTTCTCTTAAAATTGAATATATTTCATCGATAGTTTTTCCTTCTTGATGCAGAGATAAAACCTTGGTTAAAATCACTTCATTATTTTCATTTTCTTCTTCCATAATATTTCCTCTCCTATTCTTAATCTTATCAGAATCTCCTCTATTTTCGTCTTTCAGGCCGTAATTTTCTTCAAAAGGTGAAGTGTAATTGGACCCTAAATCTTTTATTGTTGGGAAGCTTCTGCCGGTAGCCCCCTCCTTCAACTCAAGAACAAATTTGCTATCCTCCATAAATGTTCTTTTTATATTTAAGTAAATATCCGCGTAATTGAACATTTTTTTGAAAAATATTAGTTATGGCAAAATTTGAACTTCTTGGATTTCTACATGCCGGTGGTTCGATAAAATCAAAAAAGAAAGTGGAATTGCAGACAAAAAAACCGGAACTTGCTTCTCTTTTCTTTGAATTACTGAGTGAAATTGGAAAACCAGAAATAAAGAAAAATACAAAAATTATCGTCTCTCTGAAAGATAAAAAATTAAACGATTTTTTTGAAGATTTTGGAATAAGTCTGCCTTTGAACAAAAATAATCTTCCAATAAAAATTTTGGACAGCACCAAAAAAAGAATTTCTTTTTTAAGGGGATTTTTTGAGGGAAAAAGCTCGATCTCAGTCAAAAAGAAGATCATAAAAATTTCGGGGAAAAAAGAACAACTGGAACAAATAAAAAAACTTCTCGAATTGGAGGAGGTTGATGCGAGAATTTATAAAAACAAGAAATATTTTTCACTATATATTGAAGGGAAAATGAAGTGCTTTGTTTTTAGAAACAAAATTGGATTTTTAAGTAAAGAAAAAAATAAAAAATTGGAGAAAATTTTATCCGCTATTTAGATAATTAATTTCAAATTCTATTAATGAAAGTTGGAATATTGGGGGGAGGTTTAACGGGGTTAATCTTGGGCTATCTGTTAAAACAAAAAAATATTGATTTTGAGATTCTAGAAAAAAATGATGAATGCGGCGGATTGTGCAAAACAATACAAGACCGGGGTTTTACTTTTGATATTGGCGGAGGCCATATTATATTTTCCAGAGATGAAGAAATTCTGAATTTTATGTTAAATCTTTTGGGAAACAACAAAGTCAGGAACAGGAGAAACACAAAAATTTTATATAAAAATTATTTCGTTAAATATCCTTTTGAAAACGGATTAAGCGATCTTCCAATAGAAGAAAATTTTGAATGTTTGAATGAATTTATAAAAACTCTTAATAAAAAATTTGACAAACCAAAAAATTTTAAGGAATGGATTTATCAAACATTTGGAAAAGGTATTGCAGAAAAATATATGATTTCTTATAATGAGAAAATATGGAATTATAAAACGGAGGATATGGCAACATTCTGGATTGAAGGCAGAGTGCCGAAACCACCGCCAGAAGATATAATAAAATCTTCTCTTGGAATGAAAACAGAAGGTTACACTCATCAACTTTATTTTTATTATCCGAAATACGGAGGCATACAATCGCTAATAAAATCTATTGAAGAGAAAATAGACAACATAATAAAGAATTTTGAAATTAAATCCATCAAAAAAGAAAAAAACAAATGGATTGTTTCAAATAATAAAGAAGAAAAAGAATTTGACAAAATAATATCAACAATTCCGATCTTTGATTTGGTTAAAGCATTGAATGATGTATCAGAAAAGGTTGTTAATTCCGTTAAGGAATTGAAATACAATTCATTAATAAATGTGATGGTCGGATTGAATACAGATAAACTAAATAATTTTCATTGGCTCTATTTGCCAGATAAAAATATTCTAGCACACAGATTGATTTTTCCAAAAAATGATAGCCCATATATGGCTCCAGAAGGAAAATCTTCGCTGACGGCGGAAATAACCTATAATGAAGGTGATCTTATTTCAAAGATGAAGGATAAAGAAATAATAGAAAATATAATAGAATATCTTGATAAGAAGAAATTAATCAATAAACGGGATGTGTGCTATAAAAAAATTGCGAGATTAAAATATGCTTATATTGTTTATGACTTGAATTATGAAAATAATATAAAAATAATTTATGATTTTTTTAAAGAAGTTGGAATTGGTTTGTGCGGGAGATTTTCTGAGTTCAAATATTTAAATATGGATGCTTGCATAAAATCGGCAATAAATCATATTAAAAATAATTTTGGCGGATAATATTTATGATATCGGTAATAATACCAACATATAATGAAGAAAAAAATATTGGGAGGTGTTTGAAATCTCTTTTGAATCAGACATTGCCAAGAGATAAATATGAGATTATTGTGGTTGATGGAGGGAGTAAAGATAGAACCGTAAAAATTGCAAGAAAATATGCGGATAAAGTAATCCCGCAAAAAAGCGAAGGTGTTGGAGGTGCAAGAAATGATGGAGTTAAATTGGCGAAATACGATCTAATTGCGACGACAGATGCTGATTGCATTGCTCCAAGGGACTGGTTGGAAAAAATAAAGGAAGATTTTAAAGAAGATGATATTATTTGTGTTTACGGAAAACAAGAGCCGCTTGAGAACACCTTTAAGAATCGCATTATGTTAAAATTAATGAGTTTGCTTAATTTAATAACTTCTCGTTTAAATATTCATCTTACGGTTGGAGCAAATATGGCTTTCAGGAAAAAACCTTTCTTATCTATTGGTGGATATAAGACTTATACTGCTGGAGATGATTTTGAATTACCTTTAAGGCTGAAGAAAAAAGGAAAAATTGTCTATGATTCAAAAATAAGGATACTTTTTTCTATGCGGAGATATGAAAAAGATAATACTATAAAAATCTTACTAAATTGGGGATTAAACTTTGTTAAAAGCAAATATAACTTAGATATTAAAGTAGAAAATTATAATAAAAGGTGTTATCAAACAATTGACAAAATTTAGAGTTAGTTCGGTAGACAATTTGTTTTAAACAAATAAATTAATGAAGAAGGTCTTGTTTACCTTTAGCTCTGGTGGAATAGGACATGCAACAAGGTCTCTTGCAATTGCGAATTATTTGAAAAATAAAGATACTGAAATCGTGTTTGGAGGTTTTGGTCCAGGATTGGAACTTATAAAACTAAATGGTTTTAAAGTATATGAACTTCCACAACCAAAATTCTTTCCACTTGAAAAAATTAAAATAAAGGATTTAATAAAACCCTATTTCCAACATAGAAAAGAATATTTAAAATTATTCAGAGAATTCCGTCCCGATGTACATGTGTGTGATATGGAATTAGTGAGTTTGATTATTGGCAAAATATATGCAAGATACAACTTTTTAATAACACACGAGTTCAAGCCTTTCAATTTTAAATTAGGGTTTAAGGGGTTTCTTAGAAAATGGATAATAAAGAATAAAGAAGTTTTTGCAGATATTACTTTCTATACTTGGATAGAAGATATACCTTTAAAGCAAAATAGAAGATTAGTTGGGCCTTTGGCCTATGAAGAACCAGCTAAAAAACTTAGCGGCAAAAACAAAATATTATATATACCTACTGGCACGAGTAAAAATAGTGTTAATCTTTCAGAAATAAGCAAAAACATTGACGCTACTATTTACTCTAGAGGAGATAATGGAAAAAATATATGTAAACTAAAGAGGGTCCCAAACCTTTTTCCTTATATTAAAGGTGTGGATTTGGTCATCTGCTCTGGTTATTCTTCTATAATGGAATGTATAATTGCAAGAACACCTTGTATAGTTTTACCAAATACTGTTGAACAAATAGAGGTTGCTGAGAAGTGTAAATTAAAAGGTCTGTGTGAAATAGCATCAAGAAAAGATTTATTAGATAAAGTTAGTAAACTTCTTTTTGATTTTGAGGCAAGAAGAAATATGATAAGAAAACAAAAAAAACTAAAAAATGGAGCTAAAGAAATAGCAAATTTTATACTTTCTCTGGAGTAAATTATCACCTATTAAAATGGATAACTTTATACCTGTATCACAACTAACACTCCGACAAGATCCTGTTTACACAATCCGTAGTCCTAAAGATATTAGGAATTCATTTCAAAACAGACCCTATAAATCTCTCTTACTTTTTCAGTCTGCATTTTTACATCATATTTCAATACCAACTTTTAAACCTAATTTTTTGTAATAAATCATAAAAAAATAAAAAATTCCTCTTATTTTAAAAAAAAGAATTTTATTATGATAATTCCAATAAGAGTGATTATAGGAAGGGAAAGAATGGCTCTTGATTATATAGAGAAAGAAATAAAATTGAGAAATCTGGATGTAAAGTCAATTTTATTTCTTGAAGACCTAAAGGGATATATTTTTCTTGAAGGTGAAGAAGAAGATATAAATAGAGCAATTTATGGAGCCCCACATGTGAGGGGAATAATATCCAAACCTGTAACAATAAAAGGAATTAAGAAATATCTGGTTAAAGAGAAATCTGCCGTGGAATTAAATGTGGGTGATATTATAGAAGTTTTGAGTGGACCATTCAGAGGAGAAAAAGGAAAAATAGTGAGAATAAATGAGGCAAAAAAAGAACTCACAATAGAACTATTGGAGGCTGTGGTTCCGATTCCACTAACCCTCTCAATAAATGTTGTAAGATTAATCGAGAAGAAAAAATAGCTATTTTCCAAACCTTCTTTCTCTTTTTTCAATGGTTTTTATCATTTTCAAAAAATCCTTTTTTTGTATTTCTGGAAAATATTTTGGCTCAAAATACAATTCGGAATACACCGACTGAAATGGCAATAATCCGCTTAATCTTTGCTCGCCGCTTGTTCGGATTATGATATCCGGTTCATCTGACAACCAGAGATATTTTTTAAATCTATTTTCATTTATATTCTTTTTGCCTTCCGACAGAATCTGATTTACGGCCTGAATTATCTCTTTTCTTCCGCCATAATTAAGAAGAATATTTAGATTGAGTTCGACATTCTTTTTTGTTTTTTCTTCTATTTCTCTAAACAATTTTTGCAGTTTTTTTGAGAATTGTTTCGTATTCCCAATGATTTTAATTTTTATACCTTCTTTGTCAATTCGCTTATCCAATAAAATTTCCTTGCCTTTTTTTTCAAACAACATGAAAAGAATTTTTTTTTCTAATTTCGGTCTTCTCCAGTTTTCTGTTGAAAATCCCCAGACCGTCAAAGTTTTTATTTTTAATTCTTTGCACCACTCAACAATTTCATAAATCTTATCCATTGCTCTGTTATAAACAACATCAATGGATAATCCCATTTTCTTCGCATATCTTCTATTTCCGTCGGGTATAATTGCAATATGATTTAACATAAAAATAATAGGATAAATTAATTAAAATTATGATAGATATACCTTTTATAACCTGTCTAACCATAACTTTATTTGCTGGAATCTATGACCTAAAAACGAGTGATGTTTTTGAAGAAGTTCCCGCCCTGCTAATTTCTTTTGGATTGTTCTACTGGTTTATGTTTTCTTTAATCCAAAACAATTTCATCTACTTTATTAATTCTGTTTTGGTTGGTATTTTCTTTTTGTCTTTTGGATTATTTTTGTATAAAGCGAGATTCTGGGGGGATGGAGATGCCTGGATACTCGGAGGAATTGGTTTTTTAGTTCCGCATTTGCGGGACACTTTTATTATATATCCGCTCTCATTTATTTTCAATCTTCTAATCGTTGGTGGAGTATATTCAGCAATATATATTTTAATCTATGGTATCCTTAACAAAGAAATAAGAAAAAAATTCGTCCTGAAATTTAAAAAACATCATGCAATTTATCTCGGCTTTCTTCTCACCTGCATCTGCATATCGATTTATTTGCCCTTTATGTTTTTGATAGGATTTCTTCCTTTAATTTATCTCTATGCGAAGATCATTGAAAAAGGAATGAAGAAGAGAATTAGCACAGAAGAATTAAAGGTGGGAGATGTGCTTGCAGGAGAAGAAATTTCTGGACTAAAAGAAGAGGATATTATGAAGATCAGGAAGGAAAAAGAATTTATTGAGATTCAGGAAGGTGTTCGGTTTACAATGGTTTTTCCCCTAACTCTTATTTTTATTTATTTCTTTGGAGGATTATTCGGATTGTTTATAATTTGAAATATTTTATTCTCTGAAAATATGTCAGATATTTATCATGTGGTTTCATTTCTCAATTCTTCATAGGCAGAATTTGCGGCAATTGCCCCCTGCGCGCAGGCAACAATAATTTGTTTTAAAGGGCTGTTTGTCACATCTCCCGCTGCAAAAACACCTTCCATATTTGTTCTCTGCTTTTTATCAACTTTTATGTGATTTTCTTCCAGTTCAATACCCAATTCTTCGGCCAATTTTACGCTGGGGATGGAACCTATTTCTACAAATAAACCATCCAGATTCAGTTTTTCTCCATTATCCAACTTAACATATTCAAGTTTATTTTCTCCGACTAATTCGATAACATTGGCATTGAATATTGATTTTATCTTTTCATTCCTCTCAACTTCTTCAACCCATTTTGGTTCAGCCCTGAAAAATTTATTTTTTCTGTAAATTATATAAATTTCATTTGCGAATTTGGAGAGAAGCAAAGCAGCAGTCAGAGCGGAGTTAGAACCACCAACAACACCAACGACTTTATTTTTAAAAAATGCTGCATCGCATGTAGCGCAATAACTTATCCCCTTTCCCAAAAATTTATCTTCATTTTTCAAGCCCAATTTTCTTTTTTCTGTTCCAGTCGCCAAAATTATTTTTTTTGCTTTATATTCGGTTGAGTTTGTTTTTACCAGAAATTGAGAATCAATTTTTTTAATGGAATCGGCGTAACTGTTTTTTATTTCAACACCCAAATTTTCAACCTGTTCTATCATTTTTTTGGTGAGTTCTATTCCAATGATTTTTTTATAGGAAGGAAAATTGCAGATTTCGTCTGCCTCGGCAGCCATACCGCCAATTTGTTCTCCTACGACGAGAGTGCTAAGTTTGTATCTGGCAGCATAAATTGCGGCAGTCAATCCAGCCGGACCGGCACCTATAATTACAAGGTCATATTCCATATTTAAGTATATAGAAATAAAATAAACTAACCAAAAATCCTGCTGAAAAAGGATTTCTTCAAACCAAGACCCTTTTCAATTTTGCTTCTTAGAGAATCCTCGCCTGGAGTGCCGACAATTCTCTGAATTTCATTATTTTTATCATCCAAAAACAATACCGTTGGCACCGCCATAATGTTGTATTTTGAGGCAAGTTCTTTTCCTTCCGAAGTTTTCATTCTTATCTTTTTGAAACTTAATCCGTAATTATAATAGTCGGGAGCAATCTTTTCTACAACTTTCTCCGCATTTGGACAGTGCGGACAGTTGGAAGAGACAAAAATAAGGAGTTTCATAAATTATGGTTTGATAATTATAAATAATTCCGCAACTAAAAGAAGAGATAAATAAATACAATCACTTAATCTTTAAATCCGTTTAAACCTTCTTGATAATGAAAATATTATTTTGTGGAAATTCTTACAAGGCTTTTAGGAATGAAAATATTAAATTTCAGAGAATTAATAATTGGTGTTCTTTGTTCTGGTTTTGCGAAATGTTTTGACGGCCAGAAGATAACGATAAATAGACATAAATGTTGATTAAAGTATGAATACCCTAAAAGGCGGGATAAGATAAAATGGTTATTTGCAGTCTGACTAAAAATTTCTCATTTAGAATAAGTTATTAGAAAACTACTAATTAAATGAAAGGGGTCTACATATTAATTATTCTGATTATTAGAAATACAAAAATAAAAGTTGGCGCGCTGGGGGAAATTAAATTTACTAAAGGAGATTATGCCTATGTTGGCTCGGCGCAAAATAATCTGGAGAAGAGGATTAAAAGACATCTAACGAAAAACAAGAAAAAATTCTGGCACATCGACTACCTGACTGCAAATAAATTCGTAAAAATTGTGAAAGTATTTTATAAACTTGCAAGAAAATCCGAAGAATGCAGAACTGCAGAAAAATTAAGAAAAACAGAGATTCCAATAAAAAATTTTGGGTGTTCTGATTGCAATTGCGAATCGCATCTATTCAAAATTAGAAGTAAAAATATTGCAGATAATGGGTGGAAATCATGGAAATTGATAGAATTGAATCATTAAAATCAAAAATTGGCGGAAGAATAAAAAATCATCTGAAAGAATTTAACGTGGATAAAAATAATTCTAAAGAACTTTTTATTGAAATGTGTTTCTGCATACTGGTTGCAAATAATTCTGTTGAAAAAACAAAAAAGGTGTGGGAAAGGATGGGCGAAGATTTTTTAAAATTATCTGAAATGGAATTAAGAAATAAACTGAAATTGCTTGGTTATAGATTCTACAAAAAAAGATCCCATTATATAATTTCCGCAAGAAAACGTCTGGATAAAATAAAAAAGATTTTTGAATTAGAAGAAAAAGAATCTAGAGAATGGTTGGTTGAAAATATAATGGGTCTCGGTTTCAAAGAATCTTCGCATTTTTTGAGAAATATTGGTTACAAAAATTTTGCTATTTTGGACAGACATGTTTTGAGAGTTCTGCTAAAGTATGGTATTATCGAAACTATTCCAAAAACACTTACAAAGAAAAAATATCTGGAGATAGAAAATAAACTCAAAAAAATTTGTGAAAAATTAAATATTTCTATGGCGGAATTGGATCTCTATTTATTTTATCTGGAAACAGGAAAAATTTGTGAAAAGTAAATATGCAAAATTTGAATTATGGATAAAGATAAAATTATGGATTTTCTTAGAGACGAATTTATTGGCAAAAAAGTTGAAATTGTTGAGAGCAAGAACAAAGATTTGGTAGGAATAAAAGGAAAAATAGTAGATGAAACAAAGAATATGTTTGAAATCGAATCAAAGGGAAAGACCAAAAAAGTGCAAAAAAATATCTGCAAGTTTAAATTTCTTCCGGAGAATATTATCATAGACGGAAAAATAATAAACTATAGACCTGAAGATAGAATTGTCAGGAAATTCAAGGATTGGTAAGATTATGCTTGCTTACGTTCTCTACTCCGGTGGTTTGGATTCGGGTTTGGCAATAAAATTAATTCAAGAGCAGGGCATTAAAGTTGTTGGTGTTCATTTTGTATCGCCTTTTTTTGGAAATCCGGATTTTTGCAAGAAAATTTCAAGAGAACAAAATTTCAAACTAATTATTAAAAAAGTTGATAAAAAATATTTAAAGATTTTAAGAAAACCAAAATATGGGTTCGGTTCTCAAATGAATCCTTGTCTGGATTGCCACATCTACATGTTAAAAGAAATGAAAAAAATTGCAAAAAACAACATAATAGTGACGGGAGATGTTCTTGGACAAAGACCAATGTCTCAAAAACTACATGATTTTAAATTAATTGAAAAGGAATTAAAAATGAAAAATAAAATTTTAAGACCTTTAAGTGCAAAACTTCTCCCAGAAACGGTCTACGAGAAGAATGGAATTATCGACAGAAAAAATCTCTTAGAAATAAATGGAAGAGGGAGGAAAAAACAACTAAATTTGGCGAAGAAATATAAATTGAAATTTTTGTCTCCTGCTGGAGGTTGCTTGCTTACAGACAAGGAATTCTCAAAAAAATTAAAAGATTTATTTGAGCATAAAAAAAGGATTTCCAAAACTGATTTGGAACTGCTGAAAGTTGGAAGACATTTCAGAATTGGAAAAAGTAAAATTGTGGTTGGAAGAAATGAAATGGAAAATAAGAAAATAGAAAAATTAAGAAAAAAAGGAGATTTCATATTTAAGGTTGAAGGAATTGGACCAACAACTTTATTGCAAGGGAGGAAAAACAAAGAAAGCATAAAACTGGCGGCAGAACTGACTTTGTTTTATTCTGATGAAGAAGATTCTCCAGTCAGATATGGCAAAAATCCAAATAAAAAAATCAGAATTAAAAAACCTGAAAGAGAAGAAATAGAGAAGTTCAGAATATAATCATCTTAGTTATCTTTCTATTTCTTTCCCTGCAGTTTGCAAAGATACATCTAAATTATTTTTTCTTTGGAGTTTTTTTCAAAATATCTATCATTTCTTCTGGAAATGGAAACACTATTGTAGAATTTTTCTCTGCTGAAATATCCGACAAAGTTTGATATAGTCTTAATTTTAGTGAGGATGGAGATTTATCAATAATTTTGCCCGCTTCAACTAATGCTTGCGCCGCCTGTTTTTCTGCTTCCGCAAGTATAACTCTTGCTCTTCTGTCCCTCTCGGCCTCTGCCTGATGGGCCATTGCTCTTTTCATATTCTCCGGCAATTCTATATCTTTTATTTTCACATCGGTAACTTTTATTCCCCACGGGTCGGTCTCTTTATCAACAATCTCTTTTATTTTCCTGCCTATTTCTTCTCTCTTTGCCAGAACGGAATCCAATTCGGCTTTTCCACACATATCTCTCAATGCGGATTGAGATAATTGAGAAACTGCATATCTATATTGTTCAACTTCCAATACGGCTTTATCGGCATATAATACCTTGAAAAAAACAACACCATTAACTTTTATGGGAACATTATCTTGAGTCATAACTTCCTGAGACGGAATATCCACTGTAATAACCCTTATATCAACCTTCTCAATTCGTTCTATTATGGGAATTATCCATCTGAATCCCGGCTGAAGAATACCTGCAAATTTACCCAATCTGAATTTTACGCCTCTTTCGTATTGATTTATTATTCTAATTCCTTTAAAAAATATAATTATACCAAAAAAGATTATTGCATATACCCAAGTCATAATATAGTTATATTTAATAAGATAGACTAAATATTTATTTTTTCCTGTTTCCTTTTCCCAAAGGACTTTTCCATCTCCACGCAAAAGTTTTTATTTTCTTTGATTTCCCATATCCGCATTTTGTGCAGAATTTCTTCTTTATATTGTAAGAGTGAGAGCCGCATCTCTTACAGATTGTATGCAACAGTTTATTATGTTTTCCAAAACTTGGGGTTCCTTTTGTCATATTTATATTCGCAGAAAAATTTAATAAATTATACTTTTATGTTTCTTGAACTTTTTTTCTTTTTATTGCTAGGAATTTTGTTGGGGATTATTGCAGGATTAATTCCCGGGCTGCATCCAAATATAATTGCTTTTCTCCTAATTTCTCTTTCTCCTTTTCTCGGAATTGAAACCCTATGTCTAATAGCAATTTTGGTTGGATCAGAAATTACAAATTCTTTTATCGATTTTATTCCCTCAATTCTTTTTTCTGCACCCGAGGAAGATACCGCTCTTTCCATTCTTCCGGGACAGAGATTTTTGCT
>CAYLRQ010000017.1:3101-13660 GCA_964386335.1 uncultured archaeon | reverse complement strand
AATAAAGCTACTACCCAGAAAATAAAATACGTTCAGGAATATAGGTAACAATTTCGGGATAAAAAGCAATAAATATTGCAAACAAGGCCATAATAACAAAGAAAGGAAATGCGGCTTTAGCAACATAACCAATATCATCCCCTGTTAAGCCTTGAATAATATATAAGTTAAAGCCAACTGGTGGTGTTATTTGGGCAAGTTCAATTGCAATTACCATAAAAATGCCAAACCATATTTTACTATAACCAGCTTGTAATACTAAGGGAAGAGTGATCGGCAAGGTCATAACTAATATAGACATTCCCTCCATAATACACCCAAGAAATATATAAAATACAAGAAGTAGAGAAATTAAAGCAACTGGAGAAAGGTTCATAGTAGCTATCTTCGTTGCCAATAAATTTGGAATTCCTAAAAAACCCATCATCTCAGATAAAAAAACCGCACCAATAATGATCAACCCTATCATCGAGCCAGTCCTAGTAGCAGCCATTAATGCATCTTTTAATGCTTTAAAACTTAAAGATTTCTGAAAAAAGCCGATAATAAGGCTTCCCAATACCCCTACTGCAGCTGCTTCTGTCGGAGTAGCATAACCTCCATACATTGCAATCATAATTGAAATAATTAAAAAAAGGATAGGTCCCAAATTAATAATACTTATTAATTTTTCTTTAGTACTAAAATGAAGTTTTTCATTGGGAGCAATGTTTTTTCTAAACAATGAATATAACATTATATATCCCATATATAATCCTGAAATAATCAATCCTGGTATAAAACCTGCAAGAAAAAGTTTAAGCACTGACTCTTCAGCAAGAACTCCGTAAATAATTAGCATTGTACTAGGAGGTATCAAGAATCCCAGGGTACCGGCACCCGCAAGGCTTCCAATAGATAATTTATGATCATACCCCCTTTTTTCTAATTCTGTTAAGGTTACTTTTCCAATTGTAGCAGCGGTAGCTGCAGAAGACCCAGAAACAGCAGCAAAAAGGGTACATCCCAACACATTAGTATGCATAAGTTTTCCTGGAATTTTATTTACCCATGGCGTAAGACCCGAAAAAATTAATTCTGAAAGTTTTGTTCGAAATAAAATTTCTGCCATTAGAACAAAAAGTACTAATGCAATCATTGTAGGGGTTGTAGCCGTAGACCAGATGCTAAATCCTAAATGTTTAATATAGGGCATGCTGCTACGGAACAGACTTATAATCACGGCACCAACACCAGTAAGGCCCAGACCTACCCATACCGTACTTCCAAGAAGTACAATTAAAAATAACACAGTAATATACACTGCAACCATTTTTTTCTCCTCTCTTTTTAGTCCAAATTTTATTTCTTCTTAATGTCAATATCCGGCTTCTCATTAACCAGCAATAATATCAACCTCATTATCATTTGAAGTAGCATAAAAAACATACCGATGGCAACAAAAGCTTGAGGTATATATAAAGGAGCCCGTAATGGGCTAAAGGATGTTTTGTGGAAAAAATATGAGTCAATAGTGAGTATGTACACAGCTCTAAAAAAGATTACACATAAAATAATACCAAAAATTGTGGCAAGTATATCTAGAATTCGTGATGTATGTTCATTTAGAATATTGGCAAAAACATTTACCCTCACATGTCCATTGGTACGTAAGGTATAGGATGCTGAAAGAAACCAAGATGCAGCTAATAAATAGGAGCTAACTTCTAATACAAATAGAAAACCAAAGTTAAAAAATTTTCTGGCAATGATTTCTGCCAAAATAAATACAGTAATGATACCTATAAAAATACTGCTTAATCCATTCAATTTAAAGGTGATATTATCAAGAAATTTTGCTAAGCTAATAATTTTATCTTTCATATAGCATACCTTCTTTCTAGGCAGGTTAATAAATAAAATTGCAAACTTTAAAATTATTAACCTGCCCATTCTCATTTAAAAACAACAAACTTTAAAATTCACAAAGCAAAATAGCTTACGAGGAGAAATTACTTCCTATTTAATACTCCATGATTATCAAGTAATCTTCAATAACCTGCACTGATTCAGGAACCTCATTCATATGATCATTCCAAATTTTACGGGAAAGTTTTTTAAATATTTCTAAAAGTTCTGGATTTGGATCATAAACTTCAATTCCTTTTTCTATTAATATTTTTTCTTTTTCTATATTTTCTTCTACGGCTATTTTCCAAAATTGGGGTTCCAATTCATGAGCAGTTTTCTCAATAATTTCCTGTAATTCCGGAGAAAGCCTGTTCCAGGCATCAAGATTCACATTAACCATATCCTCTGAACTATGCCAATTCCATCTACTGGCATAACCAGTAAATTCCCAAAATTTTCCATCTACACCTGATGCACTAGAAGTTGCCACTCCGTCAATGACTCCTGTTGCTAAACTGGTTACAACTTCACCCCAAGGCATCTGGATGGGGCTTGCTCCCAGAAGGGTAAATAAATCAGTATCCTCTTTACTCACTGTACGGATTTTCAAACCTTTTAAATCTTCCAGTGTATCAATTCTTTTTTTGGTATATACATTTCGACTCGGCCATGGAACCTGGTATAGCATTTTCTGATTATGTTTTTCTAGTATTTCATCCTCTATCGGACGGGTAAAAAATTCCAACATTCTTAGATCAACGACACCAGGCGCCAAGAAAGGTAAAGAAGTAATCCCAAAAAACTTTTCTTCACCTGTCTGTGCATTCTTCAATATATCACCAATTGGAACAAGTCCATCTCTGACAACGGAAAGCATCTCCGGCCCCTTATAACCAAGTGCTCCGCCATAATGGATATTAATTTTTACTTGGCCATCTGTTCTCTTATAAACCTCATCAGCAAATATTTTAAGGCATACAGATTGATAGTTGGTAGCTGCCCAGGCAGTAGGTAAATCCCATTCATGTATCGTTTTTGCAGTTACTGAAAGAGAAAACAATACTAATATCAGCACTGTAAGCATTATTTTAAATAAATTTAAATGTCTTTTCATAATTTATTCTCTCCTTTTTATAGAAAATTTTATTTTATCAGTTTTATTTCGTTTCTATGGCAAAGCTATATCTACCTAATTAAAATTAATCACCCCCTTGATTAGTTTCTTAATCTCGTTAATCCTATTTCACCACCTCCCTTTTTTTCGATATTTTCAAATTACAAATATAATTTTATATCAACTACTCTAATCAATCATTAACATATCCACCAGAATTCATGATGACTTTATTGTCAAGGGTGACAGTTGGATTTTTTATTACTACATCAGTATGCATTGAAGATTCAATAGATCCGCCCATAGTATGGTTATCTCCAATACCAAAATGTATAGTGCCATACACCCCTTCATCTTCCAGCATGCTACCACATATTCTACATTTGGGATTTAATCCTATGCCGAATTCCCCAACATTAAACACTTCTTTTTCCTGAGCTTGTTCAAGAGCCTCCTTAAATAACATAGCTTCTCGAGAACCCTCTATTCGTGTTACAAATCCCTTTGATACATGTAAAATAACATCTTCATTAAGTGGTCCCAATCCCGGCAAAATAATACTTCCATCAATAACGATTTTCCCTTCTGCTGTTCCTTCTATTGGTGCAATACAAACCTCAATATCTGGAGGCGAATTAACCATACCAGGTTTATCGGATATGCCAGATTCTACAGTAGCTTCCCTTTCAGCAATGGAAAACTGAATATCAGTACCTTTGTCAGTTTCTATCTTCACAAAGGAGGTTGAAGATAGTATCTTACCGATTTTTTCAGCTTTTTCCCTTTGCTTTTGAAAATCCACAAAAAGTCCGCCTTCACATAGCATCTTCCTGGAATAACCCGGAAGGTTAACCCACCTTGCCCCTTTTTTACAGGCTTCAATCCTTGCATTGGTATGAAATAGAGAAAAAGAAGTGGCTGCAAAAACAACATCTGCCTTTTCTAAAGCTGCGGTGTATGGTATAGGCGGCTCTTCACCATGGCTTTTCCGGGGAATCATATTAAGTATAATTGGCTCAATATGACGAATTATGCAAGCTTTGGCAATGATGTTAGCAATATCAACTTTTTCCTGATCCGTTGCAATAACTACTTTCTCCCCAGGCTTTACTACACCACAAATATCAATCAGAATTCCGGCACCTATCATCTCCTTGGACATATTCATCATTTCAATCATCTCCTAATTTTTATCCATTCATCAGTACATCATTTCGCCAGTTTTTTTAGTTACATATTTTTTAATAAATAAGAATACATTTCAGGCTTTCTGTCTCTGAAAATAGACTGTTGCAACCTTTCTTCCATCAATACTTCTTCTTTCAAAGTAGCTGTAATGATCGTTTCTTCCTCCCCTGCTTTGGCAAGAAAATTCCCAACTGGATCAGAAATAACACTATGTCCAAAAAAATCAATCTTCCCATCAATACCAACACGATTACAAGAAACAACATACATTCTATTCTCGGCAGCTCTCGTAGCAGTAATGTGTTCCAATAGCTCTGGTGGATTTGAAAATGAAGGCATATTCCAGATCATACAAAGTATTTCTGCCCCTTTTAAAGCAAGTGTTCTTGTAAACTCTGGGAATTGCCCGTCGTAACATATCGACATACCTATGGTACCTATATCAGTTCTGTACGCATCACAATTTGTTCCACTAATAAAATAGTGCTTTTCCTCTCCGGGAATATGCATTTTATGTTGTACTCCAACAATTTCTCCTTTTGGATCTATTAACACAGCAGAATTATACAGTGTACCAGGTATTTCCGGGTGTAACTCAGCAAGTCCTATTACTACATATACCCCATATTTTTTTGCTTGCTTCCCTATATCATTAGTTATTCTTCCTGGTATCGTATCTGCCATTTTTGTAAACTTCCTGCCAAATACCTTGTCTCTTTCTTTTATGTATCCTGCATTGGATAATTCCGGAAAAACAATCAGGTCAGCATTTTCCTCTTTTTTAATTTTTGCAATAGAATTTTTTATGTAATTAACATTTTCCTCCACCTCTAACCATTTGGTTGACATTTGCACTGCAGAAACAACAACTTGATCTTTCATTTTTTCCTCCTTATAATTTCTCTATTATGATTACAATTAATTAAATATTCTAATAACATGATATTTTAATTTTACATTTAATATTTTTTCCAAAGTAACAAAATACCTAACTTATACATTCACCTCATTTATAATGACCAAATTCATCAAATATCTTAAATACCATATGGTCTCCTATTTATTTTTTCTTATAATTTTACCTGCAAGTTTTCCCGTACTTTTGTCCTTATCTACAATAACTGTACCATTTGTAATAACATATTCAATTCCGGTAGGGTATTTATGAGGATTAGAAAATGTTGAATTATCGATTACTGTTTCTGGATTAAAAATTACTATATCTGCATACATTCCTTCTTTAATCAAACCACGATCTTTGATACCTAGATATCTTGCCGGTAAATAGGTCATCTTTCTGATTGCCTCTTTCCAGGTAAACAACCTTCTCTGTCTTACAAATCGACCTAATACTCGAGGAAATGTACCATAACTTCGAGGATGAGGATATCCTGTTGCTAAGGGACCTGTAGTTGCAAGGGCATACCCGTCTGAACCAAACATAGTATTGGGATGCCTAATAACCATTTGGAAATAACGATCATCCATATTAATCAAATCAGGTATCACTACCGGAACATCTCCTTGCTCTTCAATTAACAAGTCAAAGATAAAATCCAGTGGTTCTTGATTTTCCGGTTTTACCTCAGCAATTGATTTCCCCATAAAACCTTTATTCTTTTTCGAGCTAATATTACAAATTATAATTTTATCCCAACAGGTTTTCCAGCCTAATTCACGGGTATAGCTCTGATATCCCGGAAAAAGCTCCGGCTCAACCATCTGCCATTTAATTTTCTTTCTTTGCTGATGATCTCTCAATCTTTCAATTAATTTCTCTGCACCTCCTTCGTGAACCCAAAAAGGAAGAAACATAGCCAAACCCCCTTGTCCAACCAAATATGGATACATATCCATAGTAATATTCATTCCCTGATTGATTTCATCATCTATCATTGCAAGAGTAAATTCCACCTTCGCTGCATTAGCATCACCCATCCCTTTATGATGTAATATATGTAAGGGCACCTCTGATTGTTTGGCTATTTCAATTGCTTCCATAACTGCACTCAATAATCTATCTCCTTGGCCACGAATATGGGTATGATATACACCGTCATTTTTGGCAACTAATTTGCACAACTCTATGATTTCTTCAGTTTTTGAACTTGAACCAGGTGGCATAATTAGCCCTGTACTCATGCCCCAGACACCTGCATCAAATGCTTCTTGTAAAAGTACTTTCATTTGGTCAAACTGTTTTGATGATGGTGGTCTACTTTCGTAACCCATTGCTGCACCCCTAATATTGTTATGTCCTACCAAGGGAACAACATTAACACTGCTACCCTTCTTTTCAAGCTGGGTTAAATAATCAGACATTGTGACCCAGTTCATGTCAATATTATCCGAAAGAATTGATTTTGTCGGCTTATATTTTCCACCTAGTGGAGCTGCGGACAAACCACAATTACCAATAACTTCAGTAGTTACACCCTGTCGAATCTTACTTTCTGCTTTTGGATTTATGATCAGATATGTATCTGAATGACTATGAATATCAATAAAACCAGGAGATACTACTAAATCTGTAGCATCTATTTTCTTTTCAGCTTCCGATAATTTGATTCTACCCAATTTAACTATCCGATCACCTTTTATCCCTATATCCATTTTATGCCAAGGTTTATAAAAATCCGAATTATCCGTTACATCAATGACATTTCCATTCTTAATTAATAAGTCATATTTCAATATAAACACTCCCCCCAGTGTTGCTTTAAGCTACTATATTTTTTTTAACATCTTTACTATCTAACTAACTAAATACTTTTTATTTAAACCCTTTGAAACAAGATTGCCATTTGCACATTTTACTTATTCTGAATCATATTTATTATTCACCTTCCTTCGAAAACATTTTTAGCTAAATGGCGATAGCATCCAAAAGGTTTCAAAACATCTTATTTTTTCACCTATCTCAAATTGTCTTTCCCTATATAACACCTAACAAATAATAAGATGATCACAATTCACCCCATTCTTAGTTGATTACGAATTAGTTTAAATTATTCCACAAAAATTGCCAAGTCAGGACAAGTCAATTCACAAAGCTTACATTTTGTACATTTGCTCTCATTTACTACCTCAGGAATTACAAATCCTTTATCATTTACTTTATTTCCCATTTGAAATACACTATTGGGACAAAAATATATACAAAGCTTACAACCTTTACATATTTTTTCGTCTATATGGATAAACATACTATTTGCCCTCTATCTTTCTAATTTGTTCAACTATATCCATATGATTTTTGGCTATGTATACTCCTGCTTCTCTTAGAGCATTAATTTTGGATTCTGCCGTTCCCAAATTGCCTTCTATTATAGCTCCGGCATGACCTAATGATTTGCCTTTTGGTGCTGATTTTCCTACAATTAAAGCAATAACCGGTTTATTAACCTTTTCTTTAATAAACTTTGCCGCATCTTCTTCCATGGTTCCGCCAATCTCCCCAAGCAAGACGATCATTTTCGTCTCATCATCTTCCTGAAATGATTTTATAATATTTAACTGCGTCAAGCCCCAATAAGGTCCTCCCCCAATTGCTACAACGGTTGATTGACCTATTCCGTTTTCAGTTAGCGTTTTTCCCACTTCATAAGAAAGAGCACCGCTTTTAGAAATCACACCAATATGTCCCTCTTTATACATATTAGGAGGATGAACCCCCAACTTACATTTTCCCGGTGAAATCAATCCAGCCGAACCCGGACCCAGAATTCTGGTACCTTTATTCTCGGCATATTTCATGATTTCAACCACATCGTGTTCCGGGATTTGTTCTGTAGTTAAAACCAAGAATTTAATATTATTTTCAATAACCTCGATACAGGAATCTTTAGCATAAGGAGGAGGAACAAAGCTAATAGCTGCATTAATATCGTGTTTATTTACTGCTTCTTCAACAAAATCATATACCGGAACCCCTTCAACTTCTTTTCCTTCTTTTCCCGGCGTAACGCCGGCTACAATATTGGTGCCATATCTTTTCATGATTTCAGTTTGCAGTTTTCCGGATTTTCCCGTTATTCCCAATACCAGTACTTTTGTATTTTTATTAATTAAAATAGACATTTAATTCTCCATTGCTTTTTTTACAGCTTTTTCCACGGCAACATTTAAGTTATCATAAACCGGTATATTCGCCTTTTTCATTAATTCTTTGCCAATTTCTTCCTTAGTACCACACATTCGTATAAAAATCGGTACATCATTTTTAAGCTCTTTTTTAAATTTAATAATTCCTTCTGCCATGTCATCCATCCGATTAAAACCACCGATTAAAACCACCAGAATACTTTTAACCGATTGATTACTTGCTACCATCTTCAAAGATTTGAGCATTACTTCTGAGTTAGTAATTCCTCCCATTTCACAAAAATCCGCTACTTTACCGCCATATTCATTAATCAAATCAAGGGTAAAAAGGCCTGTTCCGGCGCCATCAGATATTACCCCAATATTTCCAGAGAGAGGAACATAGGTAATTGTATCCTCTTTGGTTTTTGAAGCATGTACATATTTTTTGCCCTGAATGAATTGTTTTTCTTCTCTTAACTTGTTAAATAATTCTTCATGGCGAAAATAGGATTGGTCATCAAGATTGACTTTTGAATCAATAGCAATAAATCCGCCAGGAGTAATTGCGAGGGGATTTATTTCAACTAAAGTTGCATCATATTCTTTAAAAATTTTATATACTGCTCTAATGATATTTTTGAATTCTAAATAATTATCAATATTTAATTTTTTTGCTACAAAGCGAATCTGATATTCTAATATTTCTAAAAAAGGATCAATTTCGACAAAATGTATTTTCTCTTTATTTAATCTAACGCTTTCTTCGATATCCATGCCCCCGGATGTTCCAATTATAAGTACGGGAGTTGATTTGCTCCTGTTAAAGGTGATTGAAAGATAAATTTCTCTTAAGATATCCACTTTTTCTAAGGCTAATATTGCCCTAACTTTCTCCCCTTTAATCTTCAAGGAAAACAGCTCATTGATAATCCTTAAAGCATCTGTGTTGCCATCCCAAATTTTTATACCTCCGGCTTTTCCTCTGCCTCCAACCAAGAGCTGGGATTTCAAGACCAAAGGTGGTGTGAGATTTTTCACTTCATCATTTTTATGAATTAAAAATCCCGATTGAACCGGAATTCCATATTTTTTAAATATCTCCTTGCCCTGAAATTCATATAACCTCATCTGCCGTCCTCCATCGTTATATTTAAATTCTTGGCAAAATGCACCCCGGCATCAAATGCTTTCAGATTAACGTCAATGAATTTTTTCTTCACCGTTGATTTTATCACTTCTCTAAAATCATCCGCACTGGTCCATTTAATTAATTTTTGTAAAAATCCCAAGATAACCATATTAGCAGCAATTCTATTTCCACTTTTTATAGCCATTTCAGTAGCAGGCACTTTGTAAATACTGGCAGCAACAGAAGGAATTTTGGTGACAAGTTTAGGATCAACGATTAAAATTCCCTTCTTTTTTAAGGTATATAAATATTTATCCAATGCGCTTTGGAACAAAGAAATAAAAATATCTTTATACTCAGTGGTAGGCGAATTGATAGGCCTATCTGAAATAGTTAATTCAGATTGACATTGCCCTCCTCTTGCTTCCGAACCATAGGACTGGGTTTGTACCACGTACAAATTTCCCTTCCTGACCATGGTTGTCCCTAAGATGACTGCGGCCAAGATAATGCCCTGACCTCCAAAACCACTAATTCTAAGACTTAAAGGTTTCAATGATTTCCCTCCCTAAATAGACTAGTACCTTGAAAGACTGGTTGTTTTTTATGTACAAATTCTCCCAAAATAAATTTATTTTTTAATTCATCTTCACTTAATTTTTCAGCTTTTGTTTTTGCGATTGATTTTTCTTCTATCCATTCCAATACTTTTTGAGGGTCGCCTATTCTTAAAGCATAACGACCAAAGTTAGTAGGGCACTGTGATAAGATTTCAACCAGGGAAAACCCTTCATGTTGTAAGGCTTTTTTGATAGATTTAACAGTTTGAATGGGCTTGGCTGTACTCCATCGGGCAACATAAGTGGCTCCGGTACATACTGCAAGTTTACAGACATCAAGAGTATTTTCTTTGCTTCCAAAAGGGGTAGTCATAGTTATGGAATCATAAAGAGTTGTTGGAGCTACTTGACCCCCAGTCATGGCAAAATTAAAATTATTAACCATAATAACAGTTACGTCAATATTACGTCGGGCAGCATGTAAAAAATGATTACCACCAATAGACACTAAATCTCCATCACCAGCAAATATAACTACTTTTAGATCAGGTTTATATAATTTTATACCGGTTGCCCAGGCTAATGTTCTACC
>CAYLRQ010000017.1:0-3001 GCA_964386335.1 uncultured archaeon | reverse complement strand
GCTATCTCTTTTATTAAATTTTCATGAATAGGCCAAACAGTAATTAACTTTAACATTCCAATTTTTATACCATCATTCCTGGCCATCTCAATGGCATCGAGTGCCGGTCGAACTTCGCTTCCATAGGCAATAATTACTGCATCCGCATCATCTAAAAAATATGACTCGGTTTTACAGATTTTATCTTTATTTTCACTAATCTTACCGGTTATTCTTTGGTATAATTTTTTATACCCTTGTGTATCCCAATCAATAGTTCCATCTTCATTGTGATAATTTAAGGTATACAAAGTGTGGTAACCTTTTCCTATTGGGGCAAACTCCGGAGGACGATTTTCCTTTGCTTTAAACGGTAGGTATTTTTCTGGGGTTAATGATGTATACTTTCTTTTACATATTTCTATACGCTCTTTTTCAGGTATTCCTACTCTTTCTCTCATTAAGGCAATGGTGGTTTCAGACATAACTATTACTGGATTTCTAAATTCCTCAGCTAAATTAAAAGCCAATATCGTAAAATCAAATAATTCCTGGGCAGAAGAAGGGGCTAACACAATGCTTTCATAATCTCCGCTCGCTCCCCAACGCATCTGCATTACATCGGCCTGGGTAGCAAAATTTTCTCCTCTGCATCTTTGAACATCAATAATCACACATGGGGCTTCAACTGCTGAAGCATATCCGATACCTTCCTGCATATAGTTAAAACCCGCACTTGCGGTGGCAGTCATGGCTTTAGCACCAGCCAGTGAAGCGCTTACTACTGAATAAATGGAAAATAATTCATCTTCCCCTTGAACAAAAATACCTCCTACTTCAGGTAAGCGTTTTGACATTAGCTCTGATATTTCATTTGCAGGAGTAATAGGATAACCAGCAAAGAAATCACATCCTGCAGCCAAAGCTCCTTCAACCACTGCATAATTACCCAACATAAAATGGATACCACTATTTACTCGATTGTTTTTTTGTTTTGAATTTTTATCCATTGTTAAATTAACCTCTTTACTTTTTTCAAATTTAAATTACTACTTAAAAAAGATTATTTCAGTTTCTTTTTTTCATCCTCTTCGATACTTTTTGAAATGCTTTCTATATGTTTCTGACTTACTCTATTCGCTCCATCAGGATTCCTTTTTTTTATTTCCAAAGCAATCTCTCTGTGTTCTTTAAGAGATTTACCCATCCTATCTGGAATTTTTAAAGTACGAAGCCTAAATCTATTACTTTGATTTATCAAATTATTATAGATTTCTTTTAATTTATTATTTCCAGTAATATTTAATAAAAAATCATGAAATTGAATATCCAAATCATTATAGGTAAGCCTATCATCTTTTTTAACACAATTTTCCATTTTCTTTATAATCTTCATCATGTTGCCAATTTCTTTATCAGTGATTTTTTTGGAAGCTATCTTGGCTATCAAACCGTCCAAAAAGGCTCTCACCTGCAAAATTTCTTGAAAATCATCAATGTTAATTTCTTTTACCAATATCCCTTTATTGGGAATTATTTTTATCAAACCCTCGCTTACTAATTTATTAATTGCTTCTCTTATGGGGGTATTGCTTACTCCTAAAGATTTGGCAATTTCAGTTAATATTAATTTTGAATTTGGTGCTAAGTCACCTCTAACAATAGCATTTTTTAAAACGTGATATACTTTCTGACTCAATAACTCATAACTTTCAAGTTTCAATTGACTTAACATTGCTATCTCCTCATTTAAAACAAAAATTGGAAATAATGCACATTACATGATATAATATACATTGTCGACATTTATATTAATATTATACATATTCTCTTTATTCTTTGCAACAAAATATTTAACTTTTTTTGATAAAATGTAGATATCCACGGGCAAGCCCGTGGTATTCTGCCCTTCGGGTTAATAAAAATATTTTTCGTTCAATTTTGTTCATTTACTTTTTATAATTTAAAAATTTAAATAAAGTATAGGAGGTACTAAAAAAATGAGTGAAAAAATTATTGGAATTTTAGGTGGAATGGGTCCAAAAGCTACCTTAGATTTATTTCAAAAAATTATAAAGTTGTCCCCTGCTGGGAAAGATCAAGATCATTTTAGAATAATCATTGATAATAATCCTAAGATACCAGATCGGACAGCGGCTATCCTGGGAAAAGGAGAAAATCCTCTTCCAGCTTTACAAGAGACAGCTCAAAATTTAGAAAAAGCTGGTGCTGATTTTATAATTATGCCTTGTAATACTGCCCACTATTTTATTTCTGAAATTCAAAAAAGCATAAAAATCCCTATTTTGAACATGATCAAAGAAACCGCACATCATGTTAAAAGTATTTTCCCTTCAGTCAAAAATATAGGTTTACTTGCTACAAAAGGAACTTATAAAACTAAATTATATAATTCTTTCTTTAATGCAAAAAACATTGAAATTTTAATTCCAACACCACCTGAACAAGATAAAATCATGGATTTAATTTTTATGGTTAAATCAGGTATTTTATCAGAAGAAATGAAAAGTCAAATTATAAATATTTCTGAAGAACAAATAAAGAAAGGCGCACAAGCAATTATTGCAGGATGTACTGAAATTCCTCTAATCTTAAAAGATAAAGACATAAAAGTGCCTATAATTGATCCAACAAATATTCTAGCAAAAAGAGCTGTAGAAGAGGCAAAGAATATAATATATTGATAGCGTTATTATAATAATTTTAATATCTTGCTTATTAACACTTGTTAATATAATAATAGTAATATATATGGTAAATTTTGTTTTATAAAGAATGTTGACTTAAGCACCCACGCCTGTACAGGCGTGGGTGCTTAAGTCAACAGATTATCACCTTCCCTAGTTTACTGGATAATCTCCACCTCAACATATGGGGAATTTGCGCTTAATTAAAAAAATTTTCCAAAATAAGAAAATAAAAAATGTTAAAAATAATTTTAATCTAATTAATCATTAATTTTTTTCTAATATTTTCTTAGCTTTCTGGATAGATTCTTTAA
>CAYLRQ010000016.1:0-13990 GCA_964386335.1 uncultured archaeon | reverse complement strand
ATGGTTTTGAAATTTATCAAGGTGGCGCTGTTCCCGGAAAAGAACTAAGAATTGTGAATATAAAAGATTGGGATGTCGAAGCATGTGGAGGTTTGCACTTAAAAAATACAGAAGAAGCGGATATTATAATAATAACTGGTGTAAAAAAAATTCAGGATTCTGTTTTAAGAATAGAATTTTTGGCGGGAGAGGCGGCAAGAAATTATTTGAGAAAAATGGAAGAAATTTTAAAAGAGTGTGCTGAAATTTTGGGTTGTGGGGAAGATCAAGTTTTTGATAAGGCAAAAGAATTGTTTGAAATCTGGAAAAAAATGAGAAAACAGTAGGATTTGCAATTAATTTTTCATTCAGTTATTCCAGAGATAAAACAAAAAATAAAATTTTCATATTGCTTCAACAACCCTATTTTCAGAGAAAAAATATCTTTTCATTAACTTTAATATTAATTTCTTTTTTAGATATGGATGCGGGCATAATTGGGTTCATTGTCTTTATTCTTGTGTTGAGTATTGTTGTTTATCTTAAAAAAGATAAAATAGAAAGACAGGGAATTATTTTGATGCTGAGAACAAAAAAATTCAAACAGGATATAAAAAAACATGCAATTAAACACAGAAAATTCTGGAATATTTATTTTAATACTGGCATTTGCGTCTCATTTTTTGCAATGTTTTTTGGAATTTGGTATTTGGTGAATAATGCTTTAACTATTGCTTCTGGAATTGGAAGAAGCAGTTTTGCTCTAGTTTTGCCTTTTCCAACGAGTTCTTTTTCTTTCCATTATGGTCTGTTTCTAGTTCCACCCTGGCACTGGCTTATTGCAATAATCATCTTAATTTTCCCCCACGAATTATCTCACGCTTTTGCTCTATCTATAAATAAGTTGAGAATAAAATCACTTGGTTTAATTTTATTTTTATTTATTCCCGGAGCTTTCGTTGAACCAGATGAAAAACAACTGAAAAAAGCCTCTAAATTTAAACGGTTGCAGGTTTTCTGTGCGGGTTCTTTCTCAAATATAGTCACTGCTTTATTCTTTATTTTAATTCTGAATATCTTTTTATCTGTTGCTTACACCCCGGCAGGAATTGATTATTCTTTTCCAAGAGAAAAAATTAGTAAAACAGATATTATTGAGATAAATAATTTAACAAATGGAATGATAGAACTGAAAACAGAAAACAACACTTACTTATTAACAAATGCTCTTTTGAAGGAACAGAAAAATAAAACAGAGATAATTGTTTTTCAAGATTGGCCCGCAGTAAGAAACAATCTATCTGGGACAATCAAAAAAATAGATAATTATTGGATAAATACTCCAAAAGATGTTTCTTTTATTCTATCTAAGCATAAACCAAATGATACAATTTTAGTTGAAACTACCGAAGGAATTTATAACATTACTTTAGCAGAAAATAATGGAAAACCTTTTTTAGTAGTTGTACCAAGCTATAATCCCATTTTAGATTTTATAGCACCTATGAATTACAGAGCCTATGAAATAAAGAACAAAAATTTTGAAAAAATTGGAGAATTCCTGCTTCAGCTAATTGTTTTTATTATTGCAGTATGCTTCGGGGTTGCAATTGTCAATATTCTGCCGATAAAACCTCTCGATGGAGGTCTGGTTCTGGAAACTCTGACAAACAAAAAAATCGCAAATTTTATTTCTTTGATTATATTTATTTTGATAATCTATAATTTTGTTGGGCCTTTTTTTATAAAAATAATTTAAATTATTATGAGTTTTTTTATTTCATTTGAGGGTCTTGATGGAAGCGGGTGTTCAACCCAGGCGCAACTTTTGGAAAGACATTTTAAATTAAGAAAAAGATCTGTACTGCTGACAAAAGAACCTACAAACAACTTAATTGGCGGTTTAATAAGAGGGCAGTTAACGCATGAATGGAAAAGTTCTATGGAATGCTTGCAATTGCTTTTCGCCGCTGATAGGGCTCATCACTTAGAAAAAGAAGTAAATCCAGCCCTTAAAAAAAACTTTGTTGTAATTTCTGATAGATACAAACTGTCTTCAATAGCTTATGGTTCTTTGGAAGCAGACCCAGAATGGCTGAAGAAAATAAATGAGAAATTCAGGGACCCGGACTTAACAATCCTGTTGAAGGTTTCTCCAGAAACCTGCATAAAGAGAATAAAAAGCAGACCTTCTTTTGAATTGTTTGAGGAGAGGGAGAAACTCGCAAAAATTTGGAAAGTTTATGAAAGTTTTGTTTCAGAAAATGTTGTCTTAATTGATGGAGAAAAACCAATAGAAGAAATCCATGATAAAATTGTGCAAATAGTAAATGAGAGAATGAAAGGAAAAGAAATTGAGACTTTTCTTTAACTGATAGATTTGAATTTTTCAAAACTTTGTTTAAGAGCTTTAATCCCCGGCAATTCTTTTCCTGTTAAATATTTTATTGCTGCGCCTCCCCCTAGAGAAACATAATTAAATCTGTCAAAAGGAATTTTTAATTTAATTAATGCGTCCATAGTATTTCCTCCAGCCAATACAGAATTAAAGTTTTTTAGAATTTCAAAAAGTTTTTTTGTTCCGTATTCAAAATTTTTTCTCTCATATATTCCGGCCGGACCCTTCATAAAGACATTTGTTGAATTTTTGATAATTTTTCTATAAAACTCAATTGTTTTTGGTCCAATATCCAATATCCTTTCCTTTGTTGGCAGATTTTCTGCTGAAATTTCAATTCTGTTTCCATCTCTTTCAACGGCAACATCCAAGGGCGTTATTATCTTCTCATTGTTTTTCAATTTTTCTATTTTTGTAAGAAAATTTAGATATCCTTTCTCCTTTAGAAAATTTTCCGTTGCTTCTCCGAGTTTATATCCTCTGGAAATTAAAAAAAGAAGAGATAAAACCCCGGTAGTTAAAATTTTTACCTCTTTATCCAGAAAATTGTCAATTATTTCTAAGGGTTCTTCTAACTTTGCTCCACCCAAAATAAAAATATTGTTTTTTGAAGTTTCCACCTCTTTTAGAAATTTCTTTAATTCTGTTTGTTCTGTTTCAAAAACAGGACCGGGAAGAGAAGGTTTCAAGGTTGCAAATCCGACAACACTTGCATGGCATCTATGAGCAACGGAAAAAGCATCCAAAATAAAATAATCAATTAAAGGAGATAATTTTTTTACTAACTCACTATTTGCATGTTCTTCTATTGATTTATCTGCAGTTTCATCTTCATAAAAACGGACATTATCCAATAAAACAACCTCTCCTTCTCTAATCTTCTCTATATAATCAAAACTTTCGCCAAATTTTATGAATTTTACATTTCCAAGATATTTTTTCAGCAACTCTGCGTGTTTTTCCAAGGAAATGAAATCTGATTTCCCCTTTCTTCCCTGATGCGCCAATACAACAATTTTGGCTCTAAACTCTTGCAATTTTTTAATTGTTTCAACATGTTTATACAATCTCGGATTTTCAGACAATTCCTCGGTTTCTGGGTTATAAGGAAGGTTTAAATCGGCCCTGACTGTAATTGTTTTATCTTTTAAATTGAAATCTTTCCAGGAAAGAAGATCATCCATATATATTTTAATTAAAAAATGAATAAGTAACAGGTTCAGCAACCAAAATATGATTGGAAATAACAACTACGGAGCGGGAGAAGGATATTTTGATGACACCTGAGTTCGTAAATATGCAAATCTCGAACCAACAGTTTATTATTGGTAAAAATCCGAAAATAGTGGTTATATATTTGCCGACTTTAAAAATAAACAGGAAGAAGTTCTCTATAACGGTAAGAGGTATTTCTTTTGGAGTTTCGAAAATTGGAATCCTGATTATGATATTATGGGAAAAATAAACAGAAAAGGATTTTTAACTTCCATTTCCGATTCCAAAAAGAAAATTGTTATTAACTAAATTAAAATAAATTAAAATAATATTATATACTATGACTGCGGTTTATGACTCTTTGGGAATTATATATATTATTCCGATGGTTTTGGGAATGGGCGGCGGAATACTTGCAGGTCTTTATATCTATGGTTTATTAGGTGGCTTAATAGGTATTTTGTTATATAAAAGAAAGATTTTAAAGCTTCCGAATTATAAAATAGGCGTATTTGCAGGTTATTTAGTATTTATTCTCTTCCCCTTTATCTTACTTACACTGCTTACGACCTCTTTCTATAGCGGAGAATTTATTCTACTTTTTCTGCCGTTTCTCCACGTAATAATTATTTTAGTCCTCCTCTCCTTTTTTGAGAAGAAGAAAGTAACTAACAGCTTATATTGGTCATTTATTCTATCTTATTTGCTTGGATGTTTTACCCTTGGTATATTCGGAATAGTATTTTTCTTGGTAGGTTCTCCGCTTAGCATAGCTTTTTAAATCATATTATTACTTATGCTGGGGTGGCAGAGTGGTAATGCGGTGGCCTCGAGAGCCACTGCCCTTTAAAGGGCGCGCAGGTTCGAATGAGCAGGCTTTTTTAATTAAAATTAAGAAGCAGCAAAAAATAAAAGTCTCTCTGAAAATCCTGTCCCCAGCGTAATTAATTTGCCCACAATTGAAAAAATTTTTCTTTTTGAATTTTGTTTTTAAAAAACATATCTTAACTTTTCAAAGCGCTTTAGATATTCAATATTCTGTCAGGCAGGAGGAACTATTGTCAATTGCACTATGCTTAAAAAAGGCGTCAATATCATAAATGAAATTATAGAAACGGCAAAATACATCAATCCTCCAACTATTAAATTTTTTGATATTCCATTGTGCAAACTTATTTTGTCTACTCCGACTTCAATTCCGGACATAAACCAAGAGAGAATTATTATTGTTTCAATGCTGTAAAAACCTATGGCCAATTGAAATGTTGCCGGTGAAATTGCTAGCCCTTTCCACATAGATAAAAAACCCGCATAAGACGCTGCAGGACCTTCTGTCGAAATTCCTCCGAAGGTATTTCCTATAAAATTTACCATTTCAATAATCATATAGGTTAAAGTATTCATAACTCCGCAAATTAGGGGGAGTAAAATTCTTGCCTGCATCTGCATGCTTGAAATGACTTCTGAAAAATTATCCTGAACTATTTTCTGCGTTTTATGAAGATTTGTTAAATATTTGGAAATAGAAATCATTATCTCTGAAACAATTTTTGTTCCTTTATTTGCAGCATCAATAACGGCCTTTAAAATTGAATGAATTAATCTTGAAGGAAAATAGTTTATTGCGCCTTCTTTTTCATGAAATATTGCCTGTTCAAGGGTAAAATTTTTGTATTTGATATTGGAGATAATTTTTTGAAGCAACTTTATTGAATGATTTCCCCTTAAAGTGGGAATTATTTTTTCTATTGCAACTTCCATTGGAATACCTCTGTCTATTTCTTGTCCCAATCCAAATAAAATTTCTCTGAACTCATCTTCCATCTTGATTATATCTTCTTTGATTTTAATCTTCTGAAAAGAATTTAATATAAAAAATAATGCGATCGAAACATAAAAACCAAAGATAATTATATAAGAGTGTGTCAATGATAAAGAACTGAAATTAGTAAAGAAATAATATAGAAAAGGGATCAAAATAATAATTGAAGGTATGTAGGAACTTATGAAAACTTTTCCCAATCTAAAAGTATCTCCGGGAGGCAACTCCGGGTGCAGAGAGAGATCCGGTTCTGGCAAAGTAATAACTCTATTATCTAAGATATTTTTAATTGTGAAGGCTAAAAGTATTGGAAGCAATATATCATAAAATCCAAAAATTAAACTTGGGGGTATGTCCTGACCTAGAAAAATTGTTAATAATGGAAGCATTGTTAAAGTAAGAGTTGGAAGCAAAATGCCAAGAGCATTAATCATTGTAATTGGATTTCTTAATTGTAAAATATAAGAATCCGACCTTTCCTTAAGAGAACTCAAAATGATTTCAATAGATTCATCAAGCAATTCGGTTCTTCTTTCTCCACTCGTATAAAGAGAATAAACGATGGCGTTTATTGAGTCGGCAAAGGCTTTGAAAGAATTTTTCCATTTTTGTGAATAGGAAAGTAATGCTTGTTCCATTGAACTATAGGTGCTTATATTTACATCCCACAGCAGTTTTTTTATGTCTAAAGCCAAAGGTCCCGTCAGATTAGAGGTTGCAAATTTTACTGCACCTTCCAGATTTGGAAAATTTTTCATGTAAATAACGATGTGCAATATCAGCATCACAATTTCTGAACCGGCTTTCAGTTCATATATTTTTTTTAATTTGAGCGGATAGGTATATAAATAATAAGAGAAAGCGGCAATAACGAAAATACAGATCAACCCTTCAATAATCCTTAAAAACCCAAGTAAAATCAAAAAAATAGTAATAATACAAAAAGACATTGCAGTTAATATGGCGAGAGAAGCAACCCCTTTTGGAGTAATTTTCAAATGTGCAAAATTTATCGCTTCTTCTATCTTTTTTTTTGTTGTTTTGTCAGGTTCTACAGGCAAAATTTTCTCTGAAATGTGAGCAAATTTCTCGTATATTGTTTTCGGTATTGTGGATAATTTTTCTTCTTCCTGAAAAATCTCATATTGAAGCGACTTTAGATCTTCTTTTTGTTCTGAAGGAAATTGAATTTTTTTTTCTTTTTTTCTGAACTTTATTATAAAATCAAATAATCCCATAAATTGTATTTAGATATTTGAATATATGAAAGCGGGCTGTTTATTTTCTGGAGGGAAAGATTCAACGTTTGCTGCTTACTATGCAAAGAAAAATTATCAATTAAAATATTTGATCAGTGTTAAGTCAAAAGAAGACAGCCCTATGTTCCATTATCCGAATATTGAATTAACAAAAATTCAGGCAAAATTGATTGGAGTCAAACATATTTTCTACGAAAGCCACAATGAAAAAGAAAAAGAGACAGAAGAACTGAAACAAGTGATTTCAAAGTTGGATATTGATACTATTATTGTTGGAGCAGTTGCGTCGAAATATCAAAGAAACAGAATTTCAAAAATAGCAAAAGAACTGAATTTAAAATTAATAAGCCCAATTTGGAAAATTGATGAATTGCAATATCTGAAAAAATTGATAGATTTGGGTTTTAAAACAATCATTACCGGAGTGGCTGCGGAAGGTCTGACGGAAGACTATCTTGGAAAAAAGATTGATGAAAATTGCATAGGAGATTTGATTAGATTAAACAAAAAGTTTGGAATCAGTATTGTTGGCGAGGGAGGAGAATACGAAAGTTTTGTTCTTGATTGCCCCATATTTGATAGAAAAATCGAAATTTTGGACAGTGTCAAATATTGGAATGCTAAAATACAATCAGGCTGGTTAGAAATTAAAAAAATTAGATTGGTTAAGAAATAATCAATTTCAAAAAGAAATTTGATAATTATTTCTTTTATATCTTGGAGATCGGAATCCAAAAAGCCGTAAATTTCTGCTTTGAAAATAACTCGAATGCTATCGCAATTTATATAGCGGAAAAAAGATATTAAAATTTAAAACCAAAATATAGAATGGATGAAGAATTAGAAAGACTCAAAAAAGAAAAAATAAATAAATTAATGGAAAAAGCCAAGGAAGTTCAAACTGAAATAGAAGTTAATGACAATAATTTTGAGGAAAAGGTAATAGAAAAATCAAAACAAATTCCTGTTGTTGTTGATTTTTGGGCGCAGTGGTGCAAACCTTGTTTAATGCTTGGTCCAATCCTAGAAAAACTTGCAAAGGAAAACAAAGGCAAGTTTATTTTAGCAAAAGTAAATGTGGATGAAGCTCCGTTATCAAGCCAAAAATATGGAATTATGAGCATTCCAAATGTTAAGTTGTTTAAGGATGGAAAGATCGTTGACGAATTTGTTGGAGCTTATCCAGAAACTTTTGTAAAGGAATGGCTGAAGAAAAATTTGTAATTGAGCAACTATATTTTTTATTTTTAGTTTGATATTTTCACAATTAAAGAATTATTTGCATCCGCTTTAATTTCTTCACAATATTCTGAGAATGACCAGCCAATATAAAGTTCAAAAAACCAAAAGAGGATATGAATATACCTAAAAATTTAATAATATTATGGAAAAAATAGTTGGATTGGCTTCTCTTGAAAATACAATGGCAGTGTCAAAAAGTGCTAAAAATTTAATTGAGATTTCTGCCATGGAAAAATCTAGAAAAAGCAGAATAAATGAATTGGCCGCTTTGTTAAAGAATTATGGACCTGAATATACCCTTCCTGAACTTGCAAAAAAAGTTAAAAAAACTAGTGGAATATCTGGACTATGAAACTCTTAATAACCGGCGGTGCCGGATTTATTGGCTCAAATTTGGTTGGAAAACTGGTAAAAAGTAATGAGGTAATTGTTATTGATAATTTATCGGGAGGGAAAGAGGAATTTATTGAGCCTTTTCTTGATGAAATAAAATTTTACAAAGTTGATTTACTGGATGATATAAATAGTTATTTTTCTGGGGTTGAAGAAGTCTGGCATCTGGCGGCAGACCCTTCCGTAAAAGATTCTTCAATATATACTTTTTTCAGAGATTTAAAAATAACAAAAAATGTTCTTGAAGCCTGCAAAAAAAACAAAGTCAAGAAAATTTTATTTACTTCGAGTTCAACTGTTTATGGAGATTCAGAATTAAATACTCCGGAAAATTGCGAGACAAAACCAATTTCTTTTTATGGAGCAACAAAACTTGCCTGCGAATCCCTAATCTCAAGTTATTGTTCGCTTTGCAAAATGCGGGGTTTTATTTTTAGGTTGGCAAACATAATCGGAAAAAATTCCACCCACGGAGTAATTTACGATTTTATTCATAAATTGTTAAAAAATGGGGAAGAACTGGAAATTTTGGGCGATGGAACCCAAACGAAGAGTTATCTTTCTGTAGACGATTGCATAAACGGAATGCTGATTGCGAAAAATAAAGCAGAAAATCCGGTCAATATCTTCAATCTTGGAAGCAAAGATAGAATAAATGTAAAAGAGATTGCATCTGTGGTTGTTGAAGAAATGATTTCTTCTGGATTGCTTCAAAAAAAACCGGAATTTAAATTTACTGGAGGAGTTGAAGGCGGAAGAGGATGGAAAGGCGATGTTAAGGAAATGTTGTTGGATATTTCTAAATTGGAGAAACTTGGTTTTAAACCAGAATATAATTCCAAAGAAGCTGTCAGGAAATGTGTTATAGAAATAATTAATTCTCTCTACAAAAAATAACTCTTAGTTATATACGACTTGGCGGATAAAACCAAAATTGCTCAAAAAATATTCGATAAATTTGACGGCAACTGTAATTTATCCTTTAAAAATGCTTCCAGATTGATTATTTTTATTGGAAATTATAATAATGTATGTTTCTCATCCGCTTATCAAAAAGAATAAACTAGAAATACGAGATTATCAGATTGAGATTGCAAAGAATTGTTTAAAGAAAAATACTTTAGTTGTTCTGCCAACAGGTCTTGGTAAAACTCCGATTGCTTTGCTCGTTGCTGTGGAGAGATTAAACAAATTAGACGGAAAAATTTTATTTTTATCTCCAACCAAACCCTTGCTGGAACAGCACAAAAAAACTTTTGAAAATTTATCTGAATTGGCGGACTTGAAAGTCTTTACTGGAATTTTGAAACCAGAAAAAAGAGCAGAAGAATACAAAACTGCGAGAGTTGTGTTTGCAACTCCCCAGACAATACAGAACGATATAAAAAATGGAATAATAGATTTGAGAGAATTTATTTTATTGATTGTTGATGAAGCCCATCACTCTATAGGAAATTATGCCTATACTTATGTAGCACAAAAATATTTTGAAGAATCCAAAAACCCTTTAATTCTGGGATTGACAGCATCTCCGGGAGGAAAAGCAAAAAAAATCGAGGAAATAAAAAAAAATTTGTTTATTGAGCAGATAGAATCAAGAATCGAAAAAGACAAAGAAATAAAAAAATATGTGAAAGAGAGAGAAATGGAAAAAATAGAAATAGATCTTCCAGAAGATTACAAAGCCGCCAAGAAATTGCTTGAAAGAATTTTTAATAAAAAACTTGAATATTTGTTTAAAATGGGAATTTTACCGACAAAGAAAATCTCAAAAAAAATATTGCTTGATTTCCAGAATTTTTATTCAAAAAAGATCAGAGAATCAAAAAGAAAAGAAATGTTTTTCGCCGTCTCAAAAATTTCCGAATTGATTAAACTGGACTATTGTCTGGAACTACTTGAAACTCAAGGAGCGAAACAGTTGAGAGAATATCTGAAAAAACTTGAAAAAGAAAAAACAAAAGCCTCGAAAAGTTTATTTTCTGATCGAGAGTTTAATATTTTCAATAAAAAAGTTTCAGAACTTGGAGAACATCCAAAATTAGAAAAAGTGAAGGAAATTGTCAAAAATGAGTTGGAGAAAAAAGTGATCATATTCACACAATACAGGATAACGGTTGATGAAATTGCAAAAAAATTACGAGAGATTGAAGATGCAAAAGTCGGGATTTTAATTGGTCAGAGATTTGGATTGAGTCAAAAACATCAGGTTAGAGTTATAAGAGATTTCGAAGAAGGAATTTATAATTGTCTTTTAGCGACATCAATTGGAGAAGAAGGGCTTGATATTAAGGGGGTTGGAACGGCAATTTTTTATGAGCCAGTTCCATCAGAAATAAGAAGTATTCAGAGAAGAGGAAGAGTTGCAAGACTGATTAAAGGTAAAATTTATATTTTGATTACGAAAGGAACGAGAGACGAAGCTTACTACTGGACAGCCTATCATAAAGAGAAAAAGATGAAAAACTTTTTGGTGAGAGAAAATTTGGAGAAATATTGTTAACTTTCTCTTCTCTACAAAATTTTCATTCCAGTAAATTTTACTCAATTATATAAAATTTTCAACCATCCAAATATTTCAGTATAATATATATTACCTGACAAGTAATTCCGCTTCATTCGGTTTATATTTCCAATTTTCTGGCAATTTTTTCTTTTTAATATAATATTTTCCCAATCTTCTGATTTTTGATTCTGTTAGTTGAAGAGATCTCTTATTGTGTATATCTTTCTTATTTTTTTCCAAATGCTTTCTCAGATTTACAGCTTTTTTGATTAGATTTATCAGATCTTCAGGATATTCTTCTTTAAATCCATTTTCAAGCAAAATTTTTTGCAGTTTTTTGTTTGTGGCCAATCTTATGGAAGGAATTCCATAAGAATCTCTCAAAATCAATCCTATCTCAGCCTTTGTTTTCCCTTCTTTTTTCAATTCTATTATTTTTTCAATTACCTCTTTCTCTTTCAAAGGCTGCCACTCTGGAATTTTATTTCTGACAACTTTTTTTGATCCGCTTTTTCCCTTCTTTCTTGCATATATTCTCGCCATAAAATAATTTTATTTTAATTTAATATTTGTCAAACAGGCGGGATAAAAAACGAAATAATTTTGCCTTATAAAAATATAGTATTTAATCCGTAAAGTAGCAGAGCAAACATAGTTTTATTAAATTTTATCAAAATAAAAAATTATGCCACGGTGGCTCAATTGACCCTTTTATTGCTAATTAAAAAGCAAATATTGAAAAATAAGGGTTGGAGCAATTGGTAGAGCAGCGGTCTTGTAAACCGCAGGTTGAGGGAGAATTTCTTTATGAAAAATTCCTCAAATTCAAGTCCCTCCCGTGGCTGATTTATTTTATTCCTCGAATTTCATAAAAAATAAATAATTAATTTTCTGGGTTTAGTTTTTTCTCAAATATTTTTCCGTTTGGTTCTGCTTCGGAGAAAATCTGTGCCTGAAATTTGTATAATTGAACAGGTTTTGTAATCCAAGAATTTTCTGATAAACCCGCTTTCAAGCACAATTCTGATAAATAGGTTTTTGTATCCCAGTTTTGTTCTATTGGAACCTGAGGCAAAAAAACACCTATATTGTAATGATATTTTAAATACAATCCGTCTTCTCCTATCTTGATTTCGTTTAAATAATCTCTCGGTTCTAAAACAGATATTTTCTGCAATTCTGTTAATATTGTCAGTTCAATGACAATTTTGTTTAATTCTTCCGTTTTCAAGGGAAGAAATCTCGGATCCTGAGTTGCAGAACAACTTGATTCTATTGTGGCATTAATTAGATTTTTTTCGGGAGTTATAAGGCCGATGCATCCTCTCAATTTATTTTCGGGATAAGTCAGAAGAGTGCAGAAAACACCTCTTTTTTCAAGCAGATTTGGAAAATTTGTTTTCGGAGGTTTTGGCGGGACAAGATTATTTAGATAATAAGATATTGAAGATCTCGCAAGTCTCACCAAATATTCTCCCTCTTTTATGTTGAGTTTCATAAATTATTTTAACTCAATTTATTATGTTTGAAAAAGAAGAAAAAATTGTTCCAGACACTTCAATTTTAATTTCAAAAAAACTTACAGAATTAGTCGATAAGGGAAAACTAAAAAAAATAAAAATTCTTATTCCGGAATTTGTTATTGGCGAATTGCAGGCTCAGGCAAACAAAGGAAAGGAAATCGGTTTTCTTGGTCTGGAAGAAATAAAAGAATTAAGAAAGAGAAAAATAAAAATAGAATTTGTTGGAAGAAAAGCCACAATAGAAGAAATAAAACTTGCAAAAAAAGGAAGAATAGATGCACTGATTCGGGAGGTTGCAAAACAATATAAAGCAACTTTATATACGAGAGATCTCGTTCAGGCTCTCGTTGCCGAAGTCTTTGGAACTAAAGTGGTTTATCTGCCTTCAGAGACCGAGAGCAAAGAATTAAAATTTATTCCGTTCTTAACAAAAGATACCATGTCTCTGCACTTCAAAGTAAATTGTATTCCTCTCGGCAAAAGGGGGAAACCGGGAAATTTTAAACTTGAAAAACTTAGAAAAGAAAAACTGAGTAAAAAAGAATTTGAAAGTTTGGCGAGATCAATTCTGACAGAAGCAAGGAGAGAAAATTATGGTTTCGTTGAATTTGAAGAATATGGGGCTACCGTTCTCCAGATAAAAGATATGAGAATTGCAATTACGAGACCTCCTTTTTCCAATGCGGAGGAAATTACAATTGTCAGACCGATTGTAAAATTAAGTATAGACGATTATAAATTATCTGATAAATTAAAAAACAGAATAAAAGAGAAAGCCGAAGGCATTCTAATTTCTGGACCTCCGGGGTCCGGCAAATCCACTCTGGCCAGCAGTCTCGCAGAATTTTATCAGAAACAGGGAAAAATTGTGAAGACTATGGAATCTCCAAGAGATTTGCAAGTTGGCCCGGAGATAACCCAGTATGGTCCTCTGGCAAAGGACTTTGGAAAAACGGCAGAAATTTTATTGCTTGTAAGGCCTGATTATACTATCTTTGATGAAATGAGAACTCCCGGAGATTTTAGAATTTTTGCCGATATGCGGCTTGCTGGAGTTGGAATGGTTGGCGTAGTTCATGCTTCGAGTCCGATAGATTCAATTCAAAGATTTATAAAAAAAATTGAATTGGGGATGCTCCACAGCATTATAGATACTATAATCTTTGTAAAAGATGGCGAGATAAAAGAAATTTTATCCCTGAAATTAAAAATAAAAATACCAACCGGGATGGTAGAACAGGATTTGGCAAGACCTGTAATAGAGGTAAGAAATTTTGAAACCGGAAAACTAAAATACGAAATCTATAGCTATGGAGAAGAAACAGTTGTCGTCCCCATAACAGAAAACAATGTAAAAAATGAAAAACCAAATATCAAAAAACTAATAAAAGAAATTAAAAAATTTGACCATGCTCCTGTATTTGAAATTGTTTCTCCGGACAGAGTAAAAATTTATCTTAACAGAAGGGCGATTCCAGGATTGATTGGAAAAAAAGGAAAAAAAATTGAGGAATTGGAAGAAAAACTGGGAGTTCATCTGGATGTTTTGGAGAAATGAACTCTTCAATAACAGGTAGATATCTTGAAATTAATTATTTTTTAATTTTTCTGGCCTTTCTTTTTAATCGGGTTATATATAAATAAATTAAATAT
>CAYLRQ010000015.1:0-14624 GCA_964386335.1 uncultured archaeon | reverse complement strand
AAAAATTTTTAATTTATCCTTCCAGAATATATTCGACATATTTGCTGAATGCGGGTCTTGTAATCAGAATTCCAACGAGAACTCCCACTATTGTTGTCAAAGCAAATCCCGCAATTTCCTTGTAAACTCCAAATCCGGCGATTAAAATGGGCAGCATTGCAAAAATTGTTGTTATGCCAGAACCAAAAATCATAAAAAAGGCTCTCTTTAGACCTTCTCTTATTGTATATCTTTCTTTTTTCTTTTTCGTTTCGTCTATAATTAAAATCTGGTCGTCAACGCCGAAACCAATCGAGGCAACGATTCCTGCCAGAGCCAAAGACGATAAATTCCATCTCGTCAGAGCGGCAAAACCGAGAATAATTATGACTTCCGAAAACATTGTAATAATTACTCCAAGAGAAATCTTTAAATTTCTATATCTCACGAAGATTACCGAACTTACCAGCAGAATTGTAATTATCCCGGCCAAAGCTATCAAATAAAGATAATTCCTTCCAAGAGTTGCACTCAATTCGTCTATTGAAACAATTTTTATTTTTACGGGCAAATTTCCGGATTTCAGAACCGCTTTCAAACTGTTTTGATTTTTAATTGCTTCTTCTTTTGTTTTTCCATATCCTGTTATTACCGGATTTGTAATTTCTCTGCCTTTCAAATCTCCAGCAATATTCAAAGCATCAGTCTCCTTATTATCCAGATAGAAATGTATTTTTTCAGACAAATAACTTTCTCCCTGCGGACCGACCACTCTATTAAGATTTTGAGTTATCTCTGCAAATTTTTTCGCTCCGGTTGGAGTAATTATAATGCCAAACTGAAATCTGTATCCCCCTCCCTGAGCTCTTCCTATGTAATTATATTGCGGAGGAATGCCCACTTCTTTTATATCTTTGCTGCCATAAACAAATCCGTCCAGAACAACCCGTTTTTCTGTGAGATTTCTTATTTTAAATTTGATTCCCTTCAGATAAAAAGTTTCATTTAGATGATAAATTTTATCATTTATTTTTACGGAATTATTAAGTATTTCCACTTTAAATTCCTCATTTTTTCCTTCCATGAATTTTCCCAATTTGAAAGATGATCCGTTTTTTATATCTATTGGTATTACGGCGTCAAACTCTCCCCTTTTTGACAATAAATCCTCTATTTCTTTTTTATTGCCTCCTGCAATCTGAATCATTATCAGATTTTTATCTCCAATCTTCAATTTTCTGAATTCGGCCTGTCTCAATCCATATACGTTTATTCTCGTTTCCAGAATTGAAATAATTTCTGAAATTGAGATATTTGTTTTATTTTCTTCTGAACTGATATTTACGGGTTCAAGTAATGCTCTAATGCCTCCTTCGATATCCAGACCGAATTTCAGATTGTTGTTCTTGATTTTTTCAACAGATATATTGAATATTTCATTTCCCTTCAATCTAATTTTTTTGCTTCCTCTGTCTGTATTTAGATTTAAATATCCCTTTGAACCTTGAAACTGGAGCAAATCATTCAAATTATTTATTTCCTTGGTTTTCTGACCGACAATATTTGCAGAATATATTTCTGTACCGGGATCTATTTTTCCATAGAATGCTCCGTCTCCAATTGAAGTTACTACAACCCCAGTTCTGCCGGGTTTTGGATTTATTGCAACTATGGATAGAATTACAAAAAATATTAACAACAAAACCTGCCATTTTAACAATAGTTTTTTAAGACCCATTTATAAAATTTTATTAAAAATTAAAGGAAGTTATTTATTCCATCCGGCATATATTCCAAATTTTTAAAAAGAAGCCATTTTAGCCAGGTATTTAAAGTTTAATTACTTATTATACTATGGTCGTACCAGTTCAAAGAAAGGTTCTTGAAGGGTTGCGTGGAATTGGTTTGAATCTTTATGAAAGAAATTTGTATACGGCTTTGCTGATAAAGAAAGTTGCAACTGCAACCGAACTCTCCGAATTATCTGGAGTTCCAAGAGCGAGAGTTTATGATGTTCTGGAATCTCTGGAGCATAAAGGTTTTGTAATTGTTCAGCATGGAAGCCCTTTTAAATATGTTGCCATTGATCCCAGAGACGCCTTTGAGAATATGAAAAAAAATATCAGAGAAGAATCCGAAAGAGCAATCGAGAGACTGGAAGAATTAAAGAAGAGCGATATAATGAAAGAACTGCTTTCAATTTTTAAAAAAGATTTGAAACTGATTTCACCAGAAAATTTCAGCGGAATTATCAAATCCAATGACCGGATAAGACAGCAGATAAGGATGCTGCTTTCAAGGACGGATAAATATGCAAATATTCTTACTTCAGAAAGAGGTCTCGAAGATTTGAGTTATAATGTGAAATATTTGAATAAGTTGAAAAAGAAAAATGTGGATATAAAAATTATTGCGCCCATAACGAACAAAAACAGAGAATTTATCCAGGAACTTTCTTCCTATGCAAAAATAAGGGATATAAGCGGAATAAATTCTCCGGTTGGAAAACTTCATATTTTTGATGGAAAGCATATTCTTCTTGGTTTGATAAATGATAATGAAGTTGAACCTTCGCAGGAAACAGCTTTTTGGACAAACAGCCCGCATGTTGCCAGAGATTTGATGGAACCAATGTTTAATCATATGTGGGAGAAAGCAAACGAAATTAACTAATAAATAATCAGTCCGGAGTAACTGACGATGTTGGAAATATCGCCAGATGAGGAGCAGGAAGTGTCATAACATATTTTTTTTATTTTTTTACCTCCCAATTTTTTTGTAATTTCAAGTAGCAGGGTAATGGGGATAAAACCACAAACAGTTAAATTTTTTTGCACAATAAAATCATAAAATTTTTTTCCGTCAAATTCCCTTATAATCTTTATAATTTCTTCATCCAGTTTTTTAACATAATCTAAAGGATTATGCAGACTTTCTTTTGGGACAAATTGATAATTAATTCCATAATGAGTGAAATCCGAAGAAGCAATGAAAAAATGATCTTCGCTTATTAAAATATCTCTGAGTTCGAGAATTTTTTTATAAGAAAGAACGGGTAATTGTATTGGAACAAATTTAAAATCTTTAAAAATATATTGAAGAAAAGGCAACTGAACTTCAATTGAATGTTCTTCCATCATTGCAGTTTCATTTCTTGTAACCGAATTTTCTTTTATCAGTTTGTTTATAAAATCTTTGTCTGTTTTGGTTATTCCAAGAGGGGTTAGCCAGTCAAGTTTTGAAGTTGCAACGATATTAAATCCGGAATGGTCAACCCCCAGAATAACAAACTTTCTCTTGCTTATCCCGGAAATCGCTTTGTAGGTTTTTGCGGCAACTTTTCCGGAATAAACATACCCGGCATGCGGAACAATTATCCCGAGAGCATCATTGTAATATTCTGTTTTTTCTTGGAATAATAAATTCAGTTCCGACAGAAGTTCTTCTTTTGTACCCGGATAAAAGGTTCCCGCAAAAGAGGGAATTCGCATAATTAAGCCTTTTTAAGTTATTTTATTTATCAAAATTTTCTTCATCCTTCAGATCTTCTTTGCAAATATTATAAATTAATGGTGTTATCTATTTTTATCGAATTTTTACAACCTCATCTTATTCAAATTTTTTAAAGCATTTTCGACGGCATAGATAAAATTTAATCTTGTTCCCGTTTGTCCTCTGGATTTCATTCTGATATCTTTTATTCCCGCAAGTCTGAATATTTTTTTTATTTCATCTGGAGCACAAAGATTCAAACCTCTTGGCGCTGGCATCAATTTTACTACAACTGAGCCGGTTTTTCCAACAACTGTGAACGGTATTGAGTGTTCTTCACCGCACTTGCATTCTGGAGAACCGCAACCTCTTCTAATGGGAAATATATTTAATCTCGCATTTCTTGCGGCTTTTTTTATTGCCTCTTTATTCGTAGGCGCTCTGCCGAAACCAACCCCAAGATAACCATTTTTATTCCCCACTATTACCATGGCGGATATATTTATCCTTCTTCCCGATTTATGAATTCTTACGGTTCTGCGAGCGGCTCTTCTCTGAATTCCCCCACCTTTTCCCGGACCGCCTCCGATATAAATAATATCTTCTTCTATGGGAGTAATTAAAGTATCTATAATTTCAGGTTCTCTTATTTTATATCCGAATTTGAAAATATCTTCAAGAGTAATTTTTCCTTCCTTTACAAGATTTCCAAGTTTTGTTTTTGGAATCCAGACCTCTTTTTCTGAATTATTCTCTTCTTCTGTCTTTTCCGATTCAATTTTTACTTCATCTTCCAGTATCTCTTCCATAATTTTCTCTTCTTTTTGATTTTCGGTAGACTCTGCCACCACGTCTTTTTCCTTTTCCATTTTTTCACCTTCCAACTCTAATTTTTTATTTTTTTGCATATTTATCCAATATTTTTTGTTTTACTTCATTAAATATTCTCGTTTTTTCCTCGGAGAGATGCTTTCCCGTTATTCTGTCTTCAGACGGAAAATTCTTTTCAGAGTGGGGAATCTCAAGACCTCCGTCCAGACAGCCTTTTAATACAGAAAAAACTTTGTTTCCTTTTGTTACCCTTCTTATGCCAATATCCAGAATTCCCTCTTTTATTTTATTCTTTTTGCAGATTAATCCAAAAATCAGACCGGACAAGTAAGCTGCGGATAAATTCTTTTTTGAACCTTCCCAACCAAACTCAGATAATTTTTTTGATATGTATGAGATTTTTGTTTTGTCTGAGGAGTTATATTCAACAAGTTGCAAGGTGATATATTTATTGCTTATTCTTACAACGACTCTCGGTTTTCCAGACTTCAATAGGGCCAATCTGACTCTATAATCTGTTTTATTTTCTCTCCTTCTTTTTAGAGGCAATATTTTCTTTCCCGCCATTTAATATAAACATTTAAAAATTTTAATAAAAATTATCCGCCTTGGCCGGGATTTGAATACCCAATTATAAACATATCGCGAAGCGCAATTTTAAGTTTTCTTTAGTTTGAGCGTTCTGTTTAAAAGAACGGCTCACCCGGGTCGCTGGCTTGACAGGCCAGTATCCTAAACCACTAGACTACCAAGGCATAATTTAAATTAAAATTAAAATTTTAATAATTCTATGGGCCCGTAGCTCAGTTAAGTTGGAAAAAGCTTAGAGCAATCTGGTAGAGCGACTGGCTCTTAACCAGTAGGTCGCGCGTGAGGCTTATCAGTTTTATTCTCAAACATACAGTCTTTGACTCAGTAAAACTGTTTTGAGTTTCCGCGAATTCGAATCGCGCCGGGCTCATTTTAAGTTTTATTCAAATGGGAATATATAAGTTTTTTTGAGTATATAAAGTTTTTTGTATATCTATTTATAAAATGATGGATATAAAAACTCTGAAACAATTTAAATACTGGGATGTTGTTCTTACAGTGGTTGGAGTATTTATTTTCTACCAACTTCTGGGCGTTGTTTTGGGAACTTCTCATCCGGTAGACGTCGTAGTTTCTAAATCAATGCTTCCAGATATGAAACCCGGAGATTTAATTGTTTGCATGAAAGGAAAACCAAAAATAAATGATGTTGTTATATATTCAGGCATAAGAAAATATCCGATAATCCACAGAGTAATCGGAATAAACGACAGTTATTGCAGGGGAACCAATCCGTGGAAAATAAAAATTGAAAATGGGACCTGTTATACTGTTAAGGGGGATAATAACAGGATGAGAGATCCTCCTGTGACCGAAGGGCAAATTATGTGCGTTGTAAAAGCAAAAATTCCCTATTTGGGATATCCAAGATATCTTATATTTAAAGTTTTTGGTATATAAAAATGGAATTCTGTAAAAAATGCGGGGGGATTTTGATTCCAAAGAAGACCAAAAATCGTGTTGTATTTGTATGCAGAAATTGCGGCAGAAAATATGACAAGGGAACAGATATTAAAGTCGGAGAAAAAGTTCATGCGGAAAATAATATAAAAATTATTGATAAAAAAGAAGAAAATCTGCCCATTACCGAAAATCAATGTCCTAAATGCGGAAACAAAGAAGCGTTCTGGTGGATTCAACAAACGAGAAGTATAGACGAACCGCCAACGAGATTTTATAAATGCACCAAATGCGGTTATACCTGGAGAGAATACAGTTAATCTTTTACGGCAATCTGAAAAACAGCTTTGAATTCAATAAGAATATTGAGCAGACAGATTTAAAAAGAAATCTTCAAGGGTTAAAATTATAAAAAAAATATTAAAAAATAAATTTCATCAAATCAACCAGCCTGCAAGAATAACCGGATTCATTATCGTACCACCCGAGAACTTTTGCCTGTTTTCCGATAACTTTTGTTGATAAAGCATCAAAAATGCAGGATGCCGAATTTCCAACAACATCTACGCTAACAATTGGCTCTTCAGTATATTCAAGAATTCCACTCAATTTTTCTGCCTCTTCCTTGAATTTTCTGTTTATCTCCTCAGCAGTTGTTTCTTTTTTCAGATTGACAACTAAATCTGTTATTGAACCATCTGCTACGGGAGCTCTAATTGCAATGCCGTCCAACTTGCCTTTCACCTCGGGAATAACTTCTCCTATTGCCTTTGCCGCTCCGGTTGTTGTTGGAATTAGCGATAATGCGCAAGCCCTTGCCCTTCTTAAATCTTTATGGGGCAAATCAAGAATTTTCTGATCATTCGTATAGGCATGCACTGTTGTCATAAATCCCTGTTCAATTCCAAAATTATCATTTAACACTTTAACCATTGGAGCCAGACAGTTTGTTGTGCAACTAGCCATCGAAATTATTGAATCTTCCGGATTGTTTTTATCAAAGGTATCTTCATTTACTCCAAGAACAATCTGTTTAATATATTGATCTCCTTTTGGTGGAGCGGAAATTATGACTCTTTTTGCCCCTGCAACGATATGTTTCCCCGCATTTACTCTGTCTCTGAACAAACCTGTTGATTCCAGAACAACGTCAATTCCCAGATCTTTCCATGGTAAATTTTCGGGATTTCTTTCGGCAAGCACTCTGATTTCTTTTCCATCAACTATAATTCCACCCTCTCCCACTTCAATTTTATTTTTCAAAATTCCGTGAACGGAATCATATTTCAGAAGATGTGCTAAAGTTTTTGCATCGGTTAAATCATTCACCGCAACGATTTCAAACTTTTCCCGAAATTCTTCATCCTTTAGAGAAGCTCTGAAAAAATTTCGGCCAATCCTTCCAAAACCATTTATTGCTACTTTCATTATAAAAACACCTTATATTTATCTGTTTTTTATCTTTAAATACAATTTCTCTTTTCAGGAAATTATGAATTTATTGATAATCTGAAATATTAATGTTTAAATTATTTTAATTTTAAATTATGGTAGAGGATCTAAAAACTTTGTATGGACTTATAGAAAAAATTGCAGAGAAAGGAAAAATAGTCAAAGGCGTAAATGAAGTTACAAAACAGATTGAAAAAGGAAATGCAAAACTGGTAGTGATCGCTCAGGATGTAGATCCAAAAGAAATATTGATGCATATTCCAATTTTGTGTAAAGAGAGGGAAATTCCTTTGGTTGAAGTTCCATCGAAAACAGAACTCGGAAAATCAGCAAAGTTGCCTGTAAGTTGTTCTTCTGTTGCAATTACCGATTTTGGAAATATAGGAGAGGAAGAAAAGGAAATAATTGCAAAATTTAAGAAAGAGTAGATAATTATTTATGATTTCTTATATAAAACTAATAAGGCCCAACATTTGTTTGTTATCTGTCTTTGGTCTGATTGTTGGTTTATTTCTTGCAAAACTTCCGGTTAATTTCTGGATTTTGCCGATTTTGGCGGTTTTTTTAATTTCCGCTTCCGGAAATGTTATTAATGATTTTTTTGATTTTGAAATAGATAAAATAAACAGACCTGACAGGCCATTACCATCCGGCAGAATATCGAGGAAAAGAACTTTCATTTTTTACTTCATTCTATCTTCAACAGGATTAATAATTTCTCTATTTATTTCTCTGAATTTCTTTATTTTTACTCTGTTCAACTCCATTTTAATTTTTTTGTATTCATTTAAATTTAAAAAAACGGTACTCGGAAATCTGGTTGATAGCTGGCTTGCATGTTCGGTTTTTTTGGCCCCGGTTTTAATTCTCGGCGATTTTTCCGGATTATTAAATTCCAAGGCGACGATTTTGGCAATAATTGCTTTTTTTGGAAATTATGGCAGGGAGATTCTGAAAGATGTCGAAGATATGAGGGGAGATAAAATTGAAAAGGCAAGAACTTTGCCAATTGTTGTTGGAAAAAAGAAGGCAACAATTTTTGGAAAAATTATGATATTTATTGGCTCAATTTTTTTATTTTTCCCCTTTAAAAAATTAATTTATCTGATTTTCGCGGGTATTTGTTTCTTGCTCTGTTTGTATATTTTAACGATCAGGGATGTAAAAATTGCCCAAAAATTAATCAAAATCGTTATGTTTCTGGTTGTTTTTTCTTTTTTGATTGCAATTATTTGAAATTATTGAAATTTCAAACATGATATTTCCAATGTTCCAGATTAAAGAACTTTCTTCTTTATAAGTTTATTTATTTTAAGTTAACTATATGGTTCATTTAATCCTCGCAGAAAAACCAACGGCAGCAAAAAAAATTGCAGAATCTATTCTGAATGAATTTAAAACAAAGAAAAAATATTCTGTCAATTATTATGAATCCGAAGATGGACTTGTTGTTGCACCAGCTGCAGGTCATTTGTTTACTTTAAAAGATAAAACGAGAAAAAAATATCCCAATTTTGATCTGGAATGGCAACCAAGTTTCAAAAAAAACAAATTTACAAAAAACTTCTATCAATTATTGTCTTATTTGGGAAAGTTTTCCGAAGAAGTAACAATTGCGACAGATTTGGATATTGAGGGAGAAGTTATTGGATACAATATCTGGCGCTTCCTTTGCAAAAAGGCAAAAGTATCGAGAATGGAATTTTCCACTTTGACCAGAGAAGAGCTTAAAAAAGCGTTTTTAAAAAGAAAAAAAGGTTATAATTACGGGCTTGCAGAATCTGGTTTAACAAGACATTATCTTGATTTTTTTTATGGAGTTAATATCACCAAAGCATTGACAAATTCTATAAAAATAGCTTCGGGCAGATACTATCTGCTTTCAGCGGGAAGAGTTCAGGGACCAACTTTGGCAATTTTAGCGGAGAGAGAAAAAGAAATAGAAAGATTCGTTCCAGTTCCCTATTGGCAATTAAACTTTTTAACTTCAAAGTCGGAAGAACATAATTTTTCAGAACCTCTGACTTTCAATTACGAATTGGATAAAATCTGGAAAAAAGAAGAAGCGGAAAAAATATACAAGAAATGTAAAAACAAAAATGCACTTATCTCGGGAATAGAAAAAAATAAAAGAATTCTAAAACCACCCGTTCCATTCAATTTAACAGGTTTACAACTGGAAGCCTATAAAATCTTTGGGTTTACTCCGGCGAGAACCCAGGCAATAGCCCAGAGATTATATATTGGGGGTTTAATTTCTTATCCAAGGACGAGTTCGCAGAAATTACCAAAATCAATAAATTATAAAAAAATCATTGAGAAATTGGCAGAGAAATTTGAAATTGGCAGAGAATTGTTAAATAAAGAATTAAAACCAAATGAAGGTAAAAAGACAGATCCGGCACATCCGGCAATACATCCAACTGGAGAAAGATCAGAAAAACTAAAGGAAGACGAGGAGAAACTCTATTCTTTGATTGTTCACAGATTTTTTTCCGTTTTTGGCGAACCGGCAGAGAGATTGTCGGTAAAAATTTTTGCAAATATAGAAAATTACAAATTCCATTGCGTTGGTGTAAAGACAATAAAGAAAAATTGGCTTAAATATTATCCCTTTGCCAGACTTGGAGAGGTTGAGCTTCCAGACATAAAGAAAGGCGAAATTTTGATTGTAGATGAACTTAATTTGCTGGATAAAGAGACCCAGCCGCCAAAGAGATATACTCAGGCAAGTCTTGTGAGAGAACTTGAGAAAAGAAATTTGGGAACAAAAAGCACCAGAGCAATAATTATTCAAACTTTGTATGACAGAAATTATTGCGAGGGACAGCAGATAAAAATTACAAATTTGGGAAGAGGCGTGGTGGAAACTCTAAAAAAATACGCTCCGGAATTTTTGTCGGAAAAATTAACGGCAAAATTTGAGCACGAAATGGAACTCGTTGAGCAAAATAAAAAAAAGAGAGAAGAAGTTTTACTCGAGGCTAAGAATCTGCTTAAGAAAACATTTGAAGAACTCAAAAAGAAAGAGAAAGAAATTGGAAATTCTCTTTTAAAGTTGATTGAAGAAACGAGAGAAGAGCAGAACACTCTTGGAAAATGCAAATGCGGAGGAAATCTGAAGTTTATTCAGATGTACAATGGTTCAAGATTTGTGGGATGTTCCAATTATCCCAAATGCAAAAATGCTTATCCTCTCCCGAAGAATTGCAAAATTGAAAAAACGGAAAAGATATGCGAATTTTGCGGAACACCCATTTTAAAAATAATAAGAAAAGGCAGGAGGCCCTTCACTATGTGCCTTGACCCAAATTGCAAAAGAAAGGAGAAGTGGGTAAAAGAAAAAAATAATAATTAATATGGTTCATTCTTTAATTTCAGTAGAAAAGCGCAGATATTGGAAGAATAATGAATCAGAGGCGTGACAATTGCGAGAAATATTACCCAATCAATATTCGGAGTACTGATTATAGAAAGCATAACTAAAGAAAATATTAAAAAATCAAGCTGGTCCAGCAGAGGAGCGGAATCTCCTCTCTTGATTCCGAATCTACGCTTGATAAAAGATCCAATCATATCTCCAGTTACCGCTCCAGTTGTGAGCAAAAAAACACTTAGAAGATCGTGTTGAAATTGCAAAGGATACATATTCTGTATGAGCGGTTGCGAATATATAAGCAATAATCCTACAAGTATTCCAAAAAAAATTCCTCCAAAAAAACCTTCTATTGTTTTTCCATCTCCAAATAATCTGAACCCGTCAATAAATTTTCTCCCAAAATCAATCGGATGCTTTCCCCTTAATAAAACAGGAAAAAAGTTGGCGCAATAGGCCGGAATAATTAACCAGAAACTATTAATTATAATATCTAACATAATTATATGAAAGTAAAAAAGGAAATATCCGTGGTTTGTTGCGTATGCGGAAGAACAAATAAAATACCCATCAGATATTTTTATGACGGTTATGAAGGTCCATTTCTTTGTAAATTCTGCAAAAATATCCTCGATATAGACATAGATAATGATTAATGGGCTCGGAGAGATTTCCAAATTTAGCCGAATTTTGGCCAATTTTTCCAATAAAGGCCTACTTAATTGAACTCTCGATCTTCGCGATTTTCAAAGTTTTTTTGGCTTTAGGCCTATTGAACTATTCCAACAGGAAGGCTTATGTGAACGCGACGTTTGCTATTCAAATCTTAGCCACTAGACCACGAGCCCATAATTTATATTAATTTTTGATAATTTTTAAATAATTTAAATAAAATTCTCTGCCCCTGCCGGGATTTGATTCTGGATTTATAAAAATTACCCAGGTCTCCGGCTCGAGAGGCCGGTATCCATAACCCTTTTCTCGCCACACCAATTCCGTTCGCTCGATTCAAAAGCGTTGACGGAAAAACTTCTGCTTCGCAGAAGCAACTTACCGGATTTACTAAAAATGTGCGCCGATGCAAAGTTTAGCCAGCTAGACTACAGGGGCATAAAATTAATAAAAATTAATCTAATTTTATATATTGCCGTTTTCTTTAAACTTTTTTCTTATTCAATAATTATGGTCTTACCATTTTCCACTTCAATATTTTCTGATTATGTCTATTATTTAATCCCCTTTATTTTCACATTTGCCCTGGTTTTTGGAGTTCTCACAATTTCAAATGTTTTCAAGAATCAAAAAAATGTTAATGCGATACTTGCTCTGGCAATAACCTTGTTTTCCATACTATATCCTCCATATATAAAAATTTTATATAACTGGCTTCCTTATCTCTGTATTATTTTCATTTTACTTTTTGTTGTTTTGATGTTAAGAAATCTGTTTGTTGAAAGTGAAAAAAAACTACAGCAGAGTTGGCCAATGCTAATTACAATTGCCATATTATTTCTAATTTTTATATCTTTCGCCCCCTCAATTACTTTGCCTTCCAGTTCACTTATTTCTTTTCAGGATATCTTACTTTTAATAGGAATTGCCTTTGTTGTGATTTTGTTGGTATCTGGAGCGGCGATGGGAAACAAAGGATTTGACAGCAAACACTCAAAATAGCGGCATATACAGAAATTGGTTGATGCAACATCAAAAACTTCCTCCGTTTTTAAATTGAGATATCTTTTTCTTAAATTCTGTTAAAACAGAGAAAATTCCTCAAATCAAACCAATCAGTCTCTGATTCCCTCTTCAGTTACCTTGAAAACTGTTTCTGCATCAGGCAAACAGGGAGAATCTATTAATTTTGCAATTCTCTTTTGGTCTTTGCTTTTTCTTAAATATAATCTGAAAGTTGCCGCATGTCCAAGAATATGACCTCCGATGGGAGTAGTGGGATCTCCAAACATTAAAGCGGGATTGGCCATTACCTGATTTGTTACATAAACCGCAAGATTATAAACTTCTGATAATTTCTGCAAATCATGTAAATGCCTGTTTAATTTGTGTTGTCTCGGCTGTAATTCTCCTCTTCCCGAATAATCACTCCTGAACATGGAGGTTAAGGAATCCACAACAAGAAGTTTAACATTTTTTTCTTTAATTATCTCTTTTGCTTTCTCAACAAGCAGAATCTGGTGATCTGAATTATAAGCCCTTGCTACAAATATATTTTTCATGATTTTAGCGGGATCTAAACCCAATACTTTAGCCATTTGTTCAACTCTTTCCGGTCTAAATGTGTTTTCCGTGTCTATAAATATAGTTCTTCCTTCCAGTCCTCCTTTCTCTTTTGGTAATTGGACGTTGACGGATAACTGGAAAGCTAATTGACTCTTACTCGAGCCAAATGCCCCGTGAGCTTCTGTAATTGCTCCGGTTTCTACTCCTCCACCAAGAAGATTATCTAAATTTTTCGAACCAGTCGTAATCTTTCCTATTTTCTTTCTCTTTTCATAAACGGAATCTGCAGTTTCAAAACCCATCTGAACGGCATTTCTTGCACTTTCTATAATTTTCTCTGCCGTTCCTTCTCCAACATCAATTGCATCACAAATTTCTCCAATAGAAGCGGCGGCAATTGCCATCAAATCTTCGTAACCAGCTTCTTTTAGTTTTTCGGCGGTTTTCTCCCCAACACCGGGAAGATTTTTTAATTCTTTTTCCATAATCTAATAAAATTATAAATTATTTATACAATTCAAAATTTGCCATTAATTTTTAAAGCATCGCATCGAAGTTTATTCGTTATAATCCGGAATAATACACGCTCTTTGGAATCTTTTCTTAATTATGCACGGAAAGGCATATTTAATTTGTTTAATTGTAATAAAACATTAAATGCTAATAAATTTATGTTGTATATTATAAACTTCAAGACATATGAAAAAGGGACGGGAATAAATGCCATAAAACTGGCAAACATCATTTCTGATATAAGGGATAGATTAAAAGCAGATATCTGGGCAGCTCCTCAGTTTACTGATTTAAATGAGATTGCAAAAATAATTCCAACCCTGGCTCAACATATAGACCCCATCTCCTACGGTTCTCATACGGGGTCAATTTTACCCCAATCAATAAAAGAATCTGGAGCAATAGGGACGTTAATAAATCATTCCGAAAAAAAATTAAGTTCAAATAAAATAGAGAGTTGCATATGTCTCGCAAAACAATTAAATTTAAAGACGGTTTGTTGCGCTGCAAATATAAAAGAAGTTATCGAAATTTCAAAATTTAATCCGGATTATATTGCATTTGAAGATCCGGAACTGATTGGTACCGGAAAATCAATTTCACGTGAGAAACCGGAATTGATTACAAAATTTGTTGAAGTTTTAAAAGAATTAAACCCGGATATAATTCCTCTCTGTGGAGCAGGAATTTCAGATAAAGAAGATGTTAAAGCTGCTCTGGAATTGGGAACAAAGGGGGTTCTTGTTGCAAGCGCGGTTGTCAAGGCGGAGAATCAAAGAGAATCTTTGTTGAATCTAATTTTATAAAATTAAAAAGTTAATTAATTTATAGCCCCGTAGTCTAGTGGCCAAGGATACCGGCCTTTGGAAATTAACAAAGGAAAGAGCATATTGCTATGATTAAAGCAAGCCGGTGACCGCGGTCAGTTCTTTTCTTAAAAAAGAAAAGATCTAACAACTCGGAAAAATAAAATATTTCATTACAGAGAATAGATAATAATAACCTATAACCGGGTAAGTGGAATTCGAATCCGCGCGGGGCTATTTTATAATTGTTTCTTTTTTCTCCCAAAAATCTGTTATCTTTAAGGTTTGATTTCGTTCTTACTCTTATTGTTATAATTAATTTTTATTGTTGACACCTTTTTCTTCTGTCTCTTTTTTTGTTTCTTCACTTTTAACTTTCATATCTTCTTCAGTTTTTTCTCCGGAGACATTTTCCGCATTTACCGATTTTTCTTCTTTCTTTTCGG
>CAYLRQ010000014.1:14103-14912 GCA_964386335.1 uncultured archaeon | reverse complement strand
CTTTAGAATTTGCCAAAATTTCTGCTCCCGGAAAATTTTCATAAAATTCCAATCTTTTAAATTCAACTCCAAGTGTTTTTTCCAGAATTTCAATTTCTGCATCTTTGCAATTTTTGTGAACAATTCCGCCTTTATTTGTTACTGCGGCAAGTATTCCGGGAAAAGGCAAGTCCGATATTGTTGTCGCTTCTGTTTTCAGTTTCAATTCATTTTCAAAAAAATATTTTTTTTCCGCAAGATAAGGCGAAAGAATACAACCTTTATCATTACATAAAATCAAGTTTCCCAAAGTTGTAAATATTCCTGTTAATTTTATCACTTCCTTTTCCAGATTTTTTATTTCGGAGATAATTTCCGGAACAAATATGTATTTTGAATTTGCTGCGGAAAATAATCCAATCAGAAAAGAATTATACAAACTTGTTTTTTTTACTTTGGTTTGCAAAGTTTCCGATATTTTTTGGGTTTGGATTTTTTCGATTTCTACGGGAAGATAGCATACATCTTCCGTAGCCAAACCTAATAAACCCAAAGTTGAATGCCCAAAAAACTCTGTTTGATAAACCAACATAAATAACCTTTTAATATATAGATATTTATAATATTTAATTTTTTTCAATAGCTAATTTAACATCCTCAAGCATTATTGTTTTCCGATCTGCATGTCTGGCAAATTTATCCGATTTTTGAATAATCTTTTTCAATTCTGAAATTAAATATTCAGAAATAAATAATGCGGCATCCTTGCTAATTCTTTCTGCGCCCAACTCCCTTGAAAGCCTTAAAATTGTATGCAAAGGCAATTCAGG
>CAYLRQ010000014.1:9839-14093 GCA_964386335.1 uncultured archaeon | reverse complement strand
TTTTTAAAATAGATGAATTACGAAATCTATCTGAAAAATAATAGGGTGACAATTGAATAAAGACCTTTAATCAAGAAATAAAAAAATAAAATAATTATAATTAAATTTCCAAATCCATAAGAAAAAAGGAAAAGAAATGCCACTATTATATCTAAAAGGGATAAAAATACATATATTGGAATAATGGTCGGAAGAATTGGAACAAAAGAAGAGATCCCTCTCAAAAAAAGAAAAAAAATTAAGATAAGGGCGATTAAATTATTTAGATTTTTTGGAAAAAGAAGAAGGCAGGAAACTATGTCGATCATGCCCATTAAATCAAAGGATAACATTAATTAAGATTATTTTTTATTAATGTTATGCCTCAGTAGCTCAGCAGGTAGAGCGTCTGGCTGTTAACCAGAAGGTCGAAGGTTCGAGTAAGGTTTTTCTTCTGGAAAGGAAAACCTTAAATTAAAAGAAACAAAATTCGGAAATCCTTCCTGAGGCGTATTTATTCGAAATATCTTCCAGCGCTCTACCATTTAATTTTTGAAAATTTAAATGGATCTTAATAAAAATATATCAAACAAAAAAATTCAAAAAATAAATATTTATTTCTTTTTAACCTTTTTATTTTTCTCCTTTTTCCTTAGTTTTTTCTGTCCTATGGCGTCTCTGATTTCTTCTATTTCAACCCAGACCACAAACAGTCCTATAATAATTAGAACGAAACCTATTGAACCTGCGAGAATCAGTAAAAGAGCTTTTAGAGAAGTAACTCCCACAATTGCTTTGAAAACTTCGCCATACCAATACCATGCCGCTCCTGCAATCACTACAAGCAAACCAATTAGCAATTTAACAACCGCATTCATAATATAATTAAATTAAAGATATTAATTATTTTGATAGTTTTATAATGGTATTTACGAAGTATATTAGAGAACTCTGGAAAAGACCCAAAGAAAATAAATTATATAAAGAGAAATTAATAGATTTCAGAAAACAGGAAAGTATTATAAAAATAGATAAACCAACCAGAATTGACAGAGCCAAAGCTTTGGGTTATAAAGCAAAACCCGGATTTATTGTTGTAAGAGCAAAAATCAAAAAAGGAACGAGAGTGAGGACGAGAATAACAAAAGGCAGAAAACCCTCAAAAATTGGAACGAGAATTCCGGCAAAAAAAAGCAAACAGGTTATTATTGAAGAAAGAGTTGCAAAGAAATACAAAAATCTGGAAGTTTTGAATTCTTACTGGGTTGGCGAAGATGGAAAAAGCAAATGGTATGAAGTTATTTTGGTTGACAAAAATCATCCCCAGATAAAAAATGATAAAGATATTAACTGGATTCTTGAGAAACAGCATAAAAGGAGGGTTTTCAGGGGTTTAACTTCTGCTGGCAAAAAATCCAGAGGTTTGAGAAAGAAGGGAAAAGGTGCCGAGAAAATCAGACCAAGCATTAGAGCAAAAGGAGGGAAAGGAAAATAATTATTAATCGGTGCTTCCAAAACCTCCCCTGCTGTTTTTGTTAAATATTTTTATATTGGAAACTTTCTTTATCTCTGGTTTCTCAAATTTCAAAAAAACGATCTGTCCCATTCTCTCTCCTTTTTTAATGATAGCTTCTTTTTCTCCAATGTTATAAAGATTTAATTTTATTGAATCTTCTTTCCCGCAATAATCCAGATCGATAATTCCAACAGAATTCAACATTATTAAGTTTTTCTTGATCGGAAGAGAACTTCTGACAAATACAGCGGGAAATATATCCTTTCGGTTTAGTTTTACTATTACTCCAGTATCTATCAGTTTGCAGGTTTTCGGCGGAATTTTAACAGTTTCAATTGAGCAAATATCATAACCGACGGAATCTCTTGTTTTATATCCTACATCTTCTATACCTTCTGGTATATAAATTATTGCTTCGACCATATGAAATTGCCCCTGCTGGGATTTGATTCTGGATTTAAATTACCCAGGTCTCCGCCTATCTTCATTTCATAGACTTTAAAGTCTCAGACCTTTCGCATATTTTTTGTTTAATCTTGTTTCTTTTGACTTTGAAGGTTTTTCTAAAAAACCCCATACGAAAGGGCGGAATCCTTGACCGGACTAGACTACAGGGGCATAACTTTAAAAAACTTAACTTTTTAAAGACATTAAATATTCTTTTTCTAAGAAGTGCAATTTTCCCGGTATAATAATCACACAAGGAGAACAATTTAGATTAAGCAGTTTATTTATTTTATTATATTTTAGGATTTGTTCCTCGCTTCCGACTCTGCAAAAGACAACAACTTCTGTTTCTTCGGAAATCAGTTTTTTTCTGAATTTGTTTTCTAAATCAAGAAGAATTTTCAAGCCTTCAGCACAACTCATCAGTTTTTCTTTTGTTATGTCCAACAGAAATAGTGTATGGGCATCATTTTTTAAGTTTTCTTCCAAAATTTTGTAGGGAGTTTCTGTCTGATAAAAAGGAATAGTTGCAATTTTTCCAAATTTATAGATTTGCAATCCACTTTCTCCAAGAGCAGAAAATATCGAACTGGAATGAATTATTTTGGTCTCAATATTCCTTTTCTTTGCTTCCAATAATACGGAAATATGTGTTGTTGCAATCAGAGGATCTCCGGGAATGAGAAGGGCAACATCTTTTTCCTTCGCTTTTTTTAGAATTTTTTCGACATTCTCTTCCAAATCAGCTCTCATTATCTCTTCTGCATTTATACCCAAATTTTTTAAATTGCCTTTCCAAAAACTCGTGTATTTCTCAATAAAAATAAAATCGCATTTTTTTGTTGTTTCCATGCCTCTGACAGACATGTCTTTTTCATCCCAAAGACCAAGACCTATTAAATATAACATATCCGCGCAAACTTCTATTTTTCCGATAACTGTTTCTGATTCGGTTTCCAATAAAAAAATTTTGATTGAATATGAGATGAACTTTTTCTTTCATATTCTTTAAGCCGTCATACAATAATATTTCCTTTATCATTCTCATAATTAAATTTTAAAGATAAGTATCTTTAAATTAATTCAAATATTTCTTCCAGATCCAAAATTTTTTCCTCTCCGGTCTTCATATTTTTTAGTTTCACTTTGTTTGATTTTATTTCTTGTTTTCCTAATATAATGCAATAAGGAATATTATTTTTATCTGCAAATTCCAGGTTTTTACTGATTCCTCTTCCCAATAAATCAAAGTCTGTATTAAATTTTTCTCTCAGTTTTTTAACAACTGGCAGGAATTTGTCTTCGGATATCCCAATAGGTATTAAATATACATATACCTTTGATTTTTTTTCTGTTTTAAGAATAGAAGAAATCGCATCCAGGCCAAACGAACCTCCAACAGAAGGAAGATCTTTTCCAATAAATTTGGAAAATAATTTATCGTATCTTCCGCCGGCAGCAAGAGAAGAGTTGGTTTTTTCCGGTGAAAAAACTTCAAAAATTGGTCCAGTATAATAACTAAGACCTCTGGCAAGAGAAGTAACCAGCACTATATTTTTCAAATTGTAATTTTTGGAAAGTTCTAAAATTTTTTCCAATTCTTCAATTCCCTCTCTCCCATCCTTTGTTTTTAATATTTCTTTGAGTTCTGATAAAATTTTTTCATTACTGCCTTTGATTTCAAGCACATTGAAAATTTTTTCTATTTGTTCTCTTTTCAAACCTTTTTCAATTAATTCTTTTTTAACCCTTTCTTCTCCTATTTTCTCCAACTTATCGATGGTTAAGATAATTGAATTTTGTCCTTTCTTCACTCCAGCATATTCAAGAAGACCCAATAAAATTTTTCTATTATTCAGCTGAATTTTCACATTCAAATTCAATTTTCTGAAAACCATTTCAAAAATTGAAAGAATTTCAAGTTCGGCAAGTTCCGATTTCGCTCCAATGATATCAAAATCTATCTGCGTAAATTCTCTTTCTCTTGCCTTCTTTACAGGACCATCTCTGAAAATTTTTCCGATTTCGTATCTTTTGAAGGGAAGTTTTATATTTGGATTTTCATTCAAATATCTGGCAAGAGTGATTGTCAACTCATATCTCAAACCCAATTTTCGATTTCCCCTGTCTTCTAATTTGTAACATTCTTTTAAAATTTCTTCTCCTCCCCCATATTTTGAAGAAAGCAAGGAATAAGGTTGTAAAATTGGTGTTTCTATTGGATTAAATCCATATCTTTCCAGAACTTCTTTTATAATTTTTATAATTTTCTCTCTCAAGATTTGCTCTTCTGGAGTATAATTTTTTGTTCC
>CAYLRQ010000014.1:0-9739 GCA_964386335.1 uncultured archaeon | reverse complement strand
TTTTTATAATTTTCTCTCTCAAGATTTGCTCTTCTGGAGTATAATTTTTTGTTCCCTTTAGAGTTTCTGTTTCCATAACATAACCTATTCAATATTATATTCTCTAGGATAAATTGTCCACTTTAAAGCAAAAAAGAATTAAATCTTAGAGTCAAATCTCAAATCCATCTCAGGAACAATTATTTTTAAAGAATATGTTTCCCTAAGATTTAATCCATGAGTTGGGTGTTTCTCATAATAAGGCTTAGTTGCTGGAGTATAACCATATATATTAATTATATTTCCTTTTAACATTTCAATTATTATATCACCCAATCTTTTGGTAGCCATGCTTAAATTTTTTTCTTCCGGTTTCATATCCTTTTTCATAATTTTGTCACTTCTATACTCTCTTGTTCTTCTTGCAGTACATCCTTCTTCATGCAATTCTCTACCGTAATCCAATATTGACGGATGGGTATGATAATAAAATCCTATTTTCTGTTGTTTTGTTGTTAATTCAGATAATAGATTTTTATACCAATCTGACTTTTCAACTCTAGGTATATCTACATAAGAATCAGTTTTAAATTCGTCAGGTGATGGATAACTTTCGTTAACTCTTGCGACTTCACCCTCTTTACAAACTGTTATATATCCTCCGTCTTCAATTCCTCTCTCCAATCCCCAATATAATCTGCTAACAAAAAATTTGTATTGTTCTGGTGTCAGAATTGCTAATTTAACATCTCTCATATCTTCAAATGGAAAAAATTTGTTTCTTCTTTTAAATAACATAATTATTTTCCTAAATTTTATTTATTCAACTGTTTCTCCCTCAATTTAGAACTCTTATATTTCTCCGGTTTAAAAGGTTTCATCCTTTTTATTTCTGGTTCTAGACCTATTTCTTTTAATTTGTTTCTGAGAATATCTTCATCAACATTTTGATCATAACCCAAACACAAAACATCCGGATTTTCTTCTTTTACAACTTTAAGTTTATCTTTTTGGTCACCAAGCACAACTTTATCAACAATTTTAAGCTCTTTGATTTTTTTCAGTCTTTCTTCTTCAGTTTGTGCAGGTTCTCTTCCCTTTTCTTCTCTAATTGTTTTATCTCTTGCCACAACAACAACTAAATAATCTCCCTCTTTCTTTGCCTGTTCAAAATAATTTAAATGGCCCGGATGCAGAGGATCAAAAGTTCCGAAAACCATTACTTTCCTAAGCATAATGGATTTTTTAGAAAATAAGTTTAAGCCAAAAGGCCGGCGAGAAGAAGATTTTATTTTTCCTTCAAATTTCTACCAACTTGGAGTAAATTTATCTAAAAATTGCCTAAAAAAGCTTTATAAATAGTAATTTAATAGTATTATGGGAGAAATGTTAGTTGTTCAATCAAAAGTAAGAGAAATAGCAAAGAAAGCAGATGCAAATGTCGGAAGCGATTTCGTAGATAATCTCTCAAAGAAAGTCGAAGAGATGATTAAAGAGGCAGTAAATAGAGCAAAAGCGAATGGAAGAAAAACATTGAGAGGATATGATTTGTAATTTTTTATTTTTTACTTATTTTTGTTTTGATTTTTAATTAATTTATGCAGGAGTAGCCAAGTGGTCAAAGGCGCTGGACTCAAGAAGCCTATCGAACCGAAGGTGAAGATAGGGTAAATGATCGAAATGTTTGCAGTTCGGAGAAATCCAGTCTCTTAGTGAGTTCGGCGGTTCGAATGAACCTCTTTTAAAAACTGCGGATTTAATTAAAGCATCTGTTTAGAAAAAAGGTTCACGAAAATCCGCCCTCCTGCATCCATCAATTGATAATATTAAAATCTTTTATAGAATTATGAGAATTGAGTTGGATATTATTCCGTTGGGAGATATAAATGGAGATATAATTGATGCTTTAAAGCATGAACTAAAAGAAAAAAATTTTATTGTAAGAATTTATGCGAAAACAAATCCTCCAAAAACAGCTTTTAATGTCTACAGAAAGCAATATAATGCCAATATTATTCTGGACACTTTAAGAAAATTAAAGGGAAATATAATAGCAATAACCAATTTTGATATTTACACAGATAAATCAAATTTTGTATTTTCTGTTTCGGAATATGATGGTCCGTCAGTAATATCTATATATAGACTGGATTCAAAATTTTATCAAGAAAAACCAAATTTTGATCTGTTGGTTAACAGACTGGTAAAAGAAGTTTTATATTCCATTGGAAAGATGGTTGGCTTGAAAAACTGCAAAAATGTAAAATGTATTATGCACAAAACAAATTCTGTAAGCGATTTAGATTATAAGGAAATGGATTTTTGTAAAGATTGTAAAATTAATAATGCTTTGCAGGGAATAGATTTGTAGATATGGCAACAAAAAAAATAAAAGTTAAGAAGAGTAAAGAAAAAAATAAAGAAGTGGTAGCTAAAGTAAAAAAATCAAAAATTAAAGAAAATTCGAAGAAAGAAAATATTCAAAAGAAAGATATTGAAAAGATGTCTGGCCAGAATGAAAAATTATATGAAAAGAAAAAGGTATATCAGGGATATCTTATAGAGAATAAAGTTTGTGTATTTAATAAAACAGAAGCAGAGGAAGTTTATGATATTGGATGTTTCGGCAAAATAAAAGACGATAAAAATGAATTGTCTCTTGAAGAAGCTCTTTTGCTGATGAAGAGAAATAGATTAAAAGTATTTAAGAATGAAAAAGAAATAAGTCGGGATGAATTTTATAAATATGCTTGTTCTGTTGATGCCGAATTTCCATGGAAATATACAGTTTACGAAGAACTTAGAAACAGAGGACTTCTTGTAAGAACTGGGTTTAAATTCGGAACTCATTTCAGGGTTTATGCGAGAGGTGTAAAATTGAAAAGAGGTCCAAAAACTCTGAAAGAACATACAAAATGGGTCGTTCATGCAGTTCCCGAAAATTATACCTGTTCTTTCCCGGAATTGTCAAGAGCTGTTAGATTGGCGCATAACATAAGAGCAAAAATGTTGTGGGCCATTGTTGATGAAGAGGGAGACGTAACTTATTATGAGATAATCAGAAAAACTCCTTGATTTTTTGAAGAGCAATTGAGAGAGCAAACAGCAAAAGAGATTTTTCAGATATTTGCAGGAAATTAGGGGAAATATTATTTTTAGATAATATTAGTTTTATAGTAAATATTAATGTGCGAATAATTATATGATTTCTGGCCTAATAATCCTTGACAAACAAACAGGACCAACAAGTTTTGATTGTGTCGAACAGGTTAAAAAAATATTCCGTGTAGATAAAGCCGGACATACGGGAACATTGGACCCAAAAGTTACGGGAGTTCTTTTAATTCTCTTGGGAGAAGCAAGAAAACTTGCTCCTCTTTTTGACAAATTGAATAAAACTTATCTTGGAGTTATGCATTTGCATAAGGAAGTTGAAAAAGAAAAATTGGAGGAAGTTCTAAAAAAATTTAGAGGAGAAATAATCCAGATTCCGCCTGTTAGGTCGAGAGTGAAGAGAGTTGCGCGGAAGAGAACTATCTATAAGTTAGAAATAAAAAAAATCGAAGGAAGAGACATAACTATGTTTATTGAATGTGAGCATGGCACTTATATCCGGAAATTATTTTACGATATCGGCGAAGAATTAGGATGTGGAGCGCACATGAAATATCTGAGAAGAATTGCTGTAGATGGATTTAAAGAGGAAGAATCAGTTGATTTAGAAAGATTAAAAAAAGAACGAGAAAAATGCCTGATTAGAAATGAGGAAATTATCTCAAAACTCAAAATAAGTAAAATCTCCCTCAAAAAGGAAGAAGAAAAGAAAGTTGAAAACGGAGTTCCCATTATTCTGAAAAAAACGGATAAATTCATTCAGGGAGAGAAAATTGCCATTTTTGTTGAAAATACTTTGAGAGCAATTGGAACAGTTGAAAAAAACAAAATTAGAATTGACAGGGTTTTGAAAATTGATTAAATTTTTTATTTACAAAACAAATCTCAAGACAATTACCAAAACACAAATTCCAAAACCAATTCCAAGAACAATCTCTGGTTTTAGGTTAAGCCCTTCTTCAACCTCATCAAAATAATTAATCAATCCGGCAGTTGTCTGGGGCAATCTTTTCTTTTCTTTTGCCATAATTTATTTTTATTTATAAATAAAAGAATTATTAAATAATTTGCAATCTGTAACCTTCTTTCTTCTTCCTCGTTAAAACTGTTTTTCCAATATTTTTAAAATCAATCTCCATATTGATCAATTTTTTCAGAATCTGCTCCAATTCAGAAATTTTTATCCTGACCTGCTCAGTAGAATCTCTGTCTCTTATTGTAACAGTATTATCTTTTAAAGAATCATAATCTATTGTAATGCAATAGGGAATTCCAACTTCATCCGCTCTCGCATATCTCTTTCCAATGCTTCCCTTTGAATCAAAGAAACAATCAAATTTCTTTTTTAATTCTTTATACAATTCAAATCCTTTTTTATCTAAATTATCCTTATTTACCAGGGGAAAGATTCCAAGGGCGAAAGGGGCTATCTTTGGATTTAATTTTAAAATTTTGTTTGAATATGAAAGTTCAAGTAAAAAATAAAAAATCCTGTCTACGCCAAAAGACAGTTCAAGAACATGAGGAATGAATTTTTTACCTTCTATATTAACATGCAAATTTTCACCAGAAATTTTTTCATGCCCTTTCAAATCGTGGTCGGTTCTGTAATGAACTCCTCCAACTTCTTTGAATGTATCAAATTTTTTTGAAAAAATCTCAACATCAAAATGGTATTTATTATAAAAAGCCTTTTCCTCTTCTCCAAGTTCTCTCAATCTGAATTTTTCGGGATTAACTTTTAAAGCATTTAAAAAAAACTGCTGAACTTTTGCAAGATAATAAATATAGAATTTCGGAAGTTTATCCAGTAATTTTTTGCAGGAAATTTCCTCAGCATTTTTATTATTGGAAAATTTGATTTTTAGTTTGTAATTTTCCACATCTTCAAAATTCTCGCATTCATTTATTTGATCCGGATCAAAAAAAATCTGCAATTCCGCCTGAGTAAATTCTCTCATCCTGTAAGTTCCCTGCCTTGGAGAAATCTCATTTCTGAAAGCTTTTCCGATTATTGCAAGGCCTAGCGGAAGTCTCTCCCTTGTAGCATTAAACATTCTCTTAAAGGAAACATAACAACCCTGAGCTGTTTCTGGTCTTAAATATCCTTTTTCATTTGAGCCAATGGTTAAAGGAAACATCAAATTCAAATACTTTACTTTTCCGAGTTCTCCACCGCATTCCAAACATTTTATATTCAATTCTTTTATTTTTTTGGTAAGTTGCTCCTCTGTAAGATGTTCTGCACTTTCTTTTGTTTTTTTTTCGATCAGATGGTCTGCTCTGAATTCGCTTCCGCATTTTTTGCAAATTACAATTGGATCAACAAAATTTTTTATATGCCCGGATGCAATGAAAACCCTTTCCGGCATTATCTCACTCGGTTCAATTTCATAAAAATTTTCATTCAAATTTAGAAAATAATTTCTCCACAGATTTTCCAATTTTCTTTTCATCAAAGTTCCAAGATGCCCGTAATCATAAAAACCGGCAATTCCTCCGTAAATCTCCGAACTTTTAAATAAAAAACCTCTCTTGGTCAGAATTTCTTCCATTATTTAAATTAAATTAAAATTAACATCTTTTCGATTTAAGATAAATGTTTTGAAAATTATGGAGATAAATAAAAAAGAACTGGCCGAGAAAGTAAAAGTTGAATTTATGCACGCCTGGAATGGATATAAAAAATATGCCTTTGGGCATGATGAATTCAGACCTCTCAGCAAAACCCCTTATGACTGGTATGAAGAATCTTTATGCATTACGCCAATAGACGCCTTTGATACCCTGGTTTTAATGGGTTTAACGAAAGATAAAAATGAGGCAAAACAATTAATATTTGAAGAACTCTCATTTGATAAAAACATTTATGTATCCGTTTTTGAAATTACAATTAGAATTCTTGGAGGTTTAATATCCGCCTATCTTTTAGATGGTAATAAAAAATTTTTAAAATTAAGCGAAGACCTTGCCAATCGTTTGTTGCCAGCTTTCAATTCAAAAACGGGAATGCCATTTCGGTTTGTTAATCTTAAAACGGGAGCCGTGCGCGGTAAAATAAATAATCCGGCGGAGATAGGAACTCTGCTCGTTGAATTTGGCACTCTTAGCAAATTAACGGGAAATCCGGTTTATTATGACAGAGCAAAAAAAGCCCTTGTAGAACTATATAACAGACGTTCAAAAATAGGTTTGGTTGGTACAACAATTAATGTAGAAACTGGAAAATGGATTAATAAAGAAAGCAGCATTGGAAATAAAATAGATTCTTATTATGAATATTTATTGAAATCCTATCTTCTGTTTAAAGATATGGATTGCAAAAAAATGTGGGAAACCAGTATTAAATCTGTAAATAAATATCTTGCCGATTCAAAAAATAATGGTTACTGGTACAGACAAGTTGATATGGATACCGGTAAAAAAATATCAACCAAATTTGAAGCTTTAGCCGCTGTTTTCCCTTCCATTTTTGCATTGAGCGGTGATTTAACACGTGCAAAAAAATTACAAGATTCGTGTTTCAGAATGTGGACAACTTTTGATATAGAACCAGAACAAATAGATTATAAAACTATGAAAATAAAACTTGCAACGTACAGATTAAGGCCTGAAAATATAGAATCCGCATATTATCTTTATCATTATACGAAAGAGGAAAAATATTTAAAAATGGGCAAAATCTATTTAGAAAGTATTATTAAATATTGCAAAACAGAAGAAGGATACGCCGAATTAAAAAGCGTAATTACAAAAGAAAAAATAGATCGCATGAGTAGTTTCTTTCTTGCAGAAACTCTAAAATATCTGTATCTGTTGTTTGCGCCTAAAAATACTTTGAATTTTGATAAAATAATTTTTAATACCGAAGCGCATCCAATTCAAAAAAATATATGCCGGTAAGTGGAATTATATCTACTTCAGAGGCATAAATAAAAGTTTTTTAAATGCAAATCTTAGTAAATTATGATTAAAAAGAAAACAATAATAATAGTCGCTTGTGTGATGGCTATTTTGGTTGGAATTTCTCTGCTAATCTTTCCTCTGAATTATTCTATATACTATTTATACTACTCTATCACTTTTCCAAAACATCTTTCAGATAAAACTTTTTGTAATTCAGATGGCGAGTGTGATTATTCAAAATCTTGCTTTTGTCCTCCGGGACCTTGTGAAAATTTTGTACATAATAAGCTTAGCGAATTTAGACAATGCCCTCGGATTTATGTTAGTTGTCATTATTTAATTCCTCCCATGCTTTTACAATGCAAATGCGTAAATCATACATGTAAACAGATTCCTGTTAATACTCAAAAAGCTTTGGAAACGTTAAAAAGAAGTTGTGAGTTTTCATGTGAAGTATATCCTCCTCGTCATTTTAACACCATAGAAGAAGTCAAAAAGGCTATGTGTAATCAATATTATAATACAACTCTATGGGGAGGTATTTCAACAGACCATTGCTATAAAGAGAATAATGATTTCATTTCAATTAATTGTACTGTTCAATTGAAAAATGACACCTTTGTTTCTGTAACAAAAAAATTGTGTGAAAAGTAATACTTTTGAGATATTAAAAACATCGGCACCCGAACTCTGCGGTGCTCACTTTGTTGCGCTGATATACAGCGGATAAACAGATTCGTGAACGCCATCACTACTTGCACCAAATTGTTGCTTACGCAGCAATTTTTTTATTCGCAGAACGTTAAATGAAATTGTCCTCCGCATGCCTTTTGGTAAAGTGTATAAAGAAATAATTATTATTGATTCTTATGACAATTAAATTTATAAAAAAGAACGAGGGAATAACAAGAAAAATAAGCAAAACATATCAAGTAACTAGTTTCTTAACAAAAGATTCAAGTGAAAATGTGAGTCTTGCGATTAGCGAGGCAACAAATCATTCTGAAACAACAAAGAACATTAGAAGCGATAGAGTTTATTATGTTCTTGAAGGAAAATTGATTGTTAAAAAAAATGATAAAGAATTTGTTGCCGAGCCTGGAGATGCAATATTTATACCAAAAAATACCGAATATCATTTTGAAGGAACATTCAAAGCAATTCTAATTAATTCTCCAGCCTTTAGACCAGAAGACGAACAAATATCAAAATTATAATCGGGCGCGCTCTGAACAACTTAAAACTCTTTGAGTTTTACCTTCACCCCCTTCAGGTCACTTAACAGCTATTTTACGAAAAATCTTCGCTTGATTTTCCAAAATTTATCCTTTCGGCAGACGTCTCATAATCGCAATCCGTTAGTTACAATCCACCTGCTCGCTTCTAAAAAAGAAAAGTTTAATAAATGTCCTGTTATTAACTTTATTATTATGGCAGCGGAAGTTAAAATTTTAATTGAAGGTTATATAAGTGCAGATAAACCAGGAGAAAAAGAAGTAACTTGTCCCACAATAACTTTAGTTAGAGATAAAGATCTTATAATAGTTGTTGATCCTGGTATTTTAGAAGATCAAAAAATTTTAATAGATGCATTGAAAAAAGAAGGAATATCATTAAAAGATGTAAATACAGTTTTTATAACTCACTCACATATAGATCATTATAGAAACGTAGGAATGTTTCCGAACGCGAAAGTAATTGAGTATTATGGAGTTTGGTACAAAAATGAAGTGGAAGATAGACAAAATCAACTTACAGAAAATATTAAAATTATAGAAACACCAGGACATAATTATACAAGCCTTACTCTTTTAGTCAAGACAGATATAGGAATTATAGCAATTTGTGGAGATGTTTTTTGGAAAGAAAATTATCCAGAAATTGATAAGTATGCTGATGACCCTGAGAAATTAAAAGAAACCAGAAAAAACCTCTTAGAAATTGCAGATTATATAATCCCAGGTCATGCAGGAATGTATAAAGTTAAAAAATAATCTCCGGCTCGCGGGCGGACTTCTTCGCAAATCAAAGATTTGTTTGACTCTCTGATGCGGAGTAACTAACAGCAATTATATCCAATCAGTGTTGGCTCGAAGAAAGAAAAAGTTTATCAACTATTAAATTTATTTCACTTTTATGGGATTAAAGAAATACAAATCAGTAAAGGCATTGACTCAATATAAAAATAGGTTTCTTCTTTTGAAAAAAGAAGATTTTATTGGTGGAGAATATGATCTTCCAGGAGGGAGAAAAAATCCTCAAGAGAATGATGAATCAGCACTAAAAAGAGAAGTTAAGGAAGAAACAGGATTAGATATAAAAATAATAAAACTATTAAATTCATGGAGTTTAGATTTACCAGAAAAAGGAATTCATTTAGATGGAAAAACATACTTATGTGAATCTTATTCTGACAAAGTAAAAATAAGTGAAGAGCATGGTGGTTACGTCTGGGTTACAAGAGAAGGTTTGAGAAAATATAATCTCCCTTCGTGGTTAGAAGATGCTATCCATCAATTATAAGCTCGATCCAGCTGACTTCCTCGCTAACACCGGGATCTTTGCTATCGCAAAAGGAATATAACAGCAAATATGCGGTTTCACTCGCTTCGCTTGTCTCACCCACAAATCGCAAAGCGACTTTACTTAATTCCAATATGTTGTACAAAATTGGCTTCAGCACCACATGATTTAAATAACATTGGTAATTAATATAAACTTATCGTCACCTTTTAACCAC
>CAYLRQ010000013.1:5414-15407 GCA_964386335.1 uncultured archaeon | reverse complement strand
CATCAAGAGCCAACATTCCCTTCATAAATATAATCCTATATATAAAATACTAAATTTATTATCTCCTGTGTTTGTATTTAATAATATACTTGGAAAATGAAGGGGATTCTTTTTCTGGTTTTTTATTCCTTTTCTCTTTGTTGAATATTTTTGGACCAATCTACGAAAAGAAATTTCTCTCAGTTATTTTTCATCGTGAAAAATTACATTTGACTTATAAATCTTATATTTAATAAATAATATTAAATATATGGAGAACAATGGAAATTTTAAAGGAATAACGTATTCGGTGATTGTAATTGTCGCATTGGTTGGAATCTTAGGTGCGTTAATTGGAATGTCTTATCAGTCTTCGATAGGTTCAAGAGTTGGAGGAAGTATTGTGGAAAAGGCATCTCAGGATGTATCTGATCAAAAACTGGAAAATACAAAGGCAACGATTGCGGGAGCATTAAAGTTTGGCACTATGCTTTCTGCTCTTGATGTCGCAGCTCAGGGAGGAACGGCAGACTCATTGACTTATTGGGAGTGCAATGGAAAACCGCAACCTCCAGAATTAAATGAAGTGCTGTTTGCTTTAAGCAACACTTCCGTACAGTATTTTAACAGTTATTTAAAAACACTAAAAAAAGATCTGAAGGAAAAATATATCAATGTATCAGAATGCGATTGCGTAGCAATAAAGCCTCCAAAAAAAGAAATTTGCATGAATGAAGATTGCTCAAGTTTTGGCTCTGGCGCTAAAGACGAAAAAATAAAAGTTACTTTTCCAACAAAAACCAGTTATGATGGAGATATTGAAGTAGATATAAGTCCAGTAAGATTCTGGATGTTTTATTACAGATTGTACGACTTCTTCAAGAATAATAAGTTGTTGCAAGTTATTCAGCAAAGTATGCAGGCAAACTGCCCACAAGACGCTTTAGTGAAATATGAAATAGCTTATCAAGACGTATGCAGAGATTTGATAAAAGAATTATCAAGACATGATTCTCCGGGAGGCATTGAATGCAAAACAATAAAAAGCGAATATGGAGGAGACGAGCATACAGAGATTCTTTGTACTCATAAATACATCGATTGCAGGATAGTAGAAACTGGAGCTCCGCATACAGATTGTGAAAGAGATCCAAAGGAAGATATCTGTTTTAGCAAAAAAGTTTACATGCAGGGAAATAACAAGGGAATATTGATAGAACTGAAAGACAAAAAATACAAACCACTTGGAGAAAAACCGATGATTTTTAATATACATGCGGTATTTACCGGCTTAAATATTCCGGAATGCAAACCAATAAATCAACCAATAAATTCATAGATTTTTATTTTTTATTTTATTTGCATTTATATACTCTTTAGTTGATTTATGGACATCCTCAGCAGAAGCGGGCAATGCTTACCATATTGAAATACGAGAGCCCTATCCTTTATTTATTTATAAAGTTATGAAAGGACTCGCAATAAACGTAGTTGGAATAATGATTATTGCGTTAGTAGGCGTCGCTGTTTTGCTGATGTTCATCTCAGGTTCTTTATCCTCTATGACGAACAGCGCTTTTTGTTATTTTTCCAAATATATTGGAATATCTCATTCAGATATTTGTGAAAGCAAATATTCTTTCTCTAAAACAATAAAATTAAATGTGGATTCAAAAGAAAAATTGGCAAGATATCTCGGCGCATATTCTATATTGTGCTGGAAAGAAGCAACAAAACCTCTGAAAAAAAAAGACATAATCTGTTATCAGATATTTTTAAATAAACCGGTTGGCAAAGTTTCGGAATTTGATATCACACATATATTGGAAACGGAAGGAGGATGTGATGAATTGCAAAACTCAATTATAAAAAATGAGACGGGCGCAGAGATAGAATATCCAGGATATTGCGGAGATCGAGACGAAATTTGCTGGAATGTCTCTGGAAATGTAATTGAAAATCAAACATTAATTTTAATAAAGTATGACACGGAACAAAATCAGATTGTAATAAAATGTTAATTTATTCAAAAAGCAAAAATGATGGGCTATATAAATGTTTCTGGAGAATAATATTGATATCTGCATCTAAACACTCCCGCTGCATTTACATCAAATTCAGACAAGTTTTTTGTCAACTCGTGATTTTCTATTGATGATTTTTGTATTTCTCCTTCTCTGCAAGCACAGACACAACTCTGAATCTGGTCAAAGGGAAAGTCCACACCCCTCAAAATTTTATTAATAACCTCCAGTCCAACTCTCTCATAAACCGCTTTTCTCATTCCAGAATCAGTTATTAACAGCAGACTCCCGCCGTTCTTCACAAATTTGATTATTTCGTTTATTTCATCCCGATGCCATCTCTTATATTTTTGGCAGTTTCTGGTTGCTTCATCACAAAATCCAGGAGTTATCAACCATATTTGGTCGTAATCTTCAAAATTTGTTATTTTTGAAGCATGTCTTCTGACATCTATATTATAACCCCGCAATCTTAACTTATCAAGAATATTTTTTCTATCTGCTTCTTCAGGATTTGTTATATTCTCTTCAAAAACTAAAAGAATTCTTTTACCGCCAAAATAATCGGCTATATTATTTAGTAAAGTTTCCGTTTCATTTCCAACATTGATCCAGTTGTATGTATCGGCAAGTAAAATCACATTATTTTTTAATAATAGGATGGGTTGTTTTCCATTGTATTCGCAGTAAATTGGAACTTCAATATCATTTAGATCACATCCGCATATCGGCTTGGAACCTTTTAGCAGAATTGAAACGCCGCATTTTGTTTTGATAAAGTTTAGGCGATAATCTCTGTAGGCGATTTTTCCAAGTATCTTATCTATTAGAGTTGGAATGGTTTTTTTGGACGCAAATTTATCAACTTCTATCTGACAATTAAGTTTTTTGCTGCAATAAATTTCATTTGATATATTCATGCATATCTGATTTCCCAAAGTTCTATTATTTTTTTCTGTTATATTGCCGTTAAAAACAGCAAATATATTTGATACAAGGCTTGAAAAAGTTAAAGAGATTTCTGAAGACTGATTTACATTCATCATACAAAAGGTATTTGCCTTATTGGCGATTTCATCAAGAGATTTTATAGAATCCTGTCTGTGTTTTTCTACAGTCATGTTTGAAAATATTTGTAAAAACAGAATAGAAATTGTTAAAGTTGCAAGTATTCCTCCAATGAGCCATATATATGTATTCATATTAAGGCCAGTAATAAACTTTTAATTCACTATATTTTCCGAGGACAGATACGGGAATCGGTATTGTAACTGCCCGGACAGTTTTAAATCTTGGAACCAATGTTCCGGCTTCAAGATAGGGAATTCTTTTTGGTTGCGCCTTTGTTATTATTTCCTCTATTGCTGCGGCAGAATAGCTTGCATTTGTTAGAGAATACATTTTTCCTCCGGTTTTGTTTGAAATTTCCCTCATCCATCTTTTTACAACGCCTTTACTACAACCGCAGTAATCGTAAGAAGTATCCCTTTCAAAATCTTCTCTCTGGCATTCGCCTCCACGTAAAGGATAAAATTCTCCGCATGCAATCCCGGAAAATCCAAAGACCGTTACATTATTTTCCAGAGCAGCCTTTAGACCATTTTCAAAATTATTTCTTTGACATCCATGGGTTGGACAATTCGGTTCCATTCCCCCAGGCAATTCATCAGAAATTGGAATAGCAATTTTAACGGCATGTTCATTCCATCCATATTCTCCATTAGTTTTATAGGGACCCATTTCAATCGCACATTTTAATCCAGTTCCCCAATCTTCATCGTATCCTCCTCCCCGATAACAACCTCGTTTGCAATAATATCCTTTGTTTGGATGCGTATCTGGCATAGTTACTACATGAAAATATTTTGTCTCATTGACATAATCTTCTATATGAAAAGGAACTAAGTTTCCATTTTCATGGACACAACATGCTGGACTTCCAAGAAGAAACAAAGTCATCTCAGCTTTCTTTCCCTTTTTTCTCAATTTGTCTATTATTTTTGGAACATCCGTAACCAAAATTCGTATCTGATTGCACATAGAACCAGAGGTATCGGAAACTACAACAATCTGAATATTGGAAGTTATATTTGGAAATGGAAGTCTAAGATACCAGTGTCCCTTTCCATAGATATAATCAAACCTGTCTTCAAGTTCTTTTTTTAAATCAACTTTTCCCGCCCCAACTCCATAATCTATCTTATAATCTCCATTATACGCTGCAATTCCCAATAATTCTAGGATGGTTTTTCCAGTATTGTTTTCTGTCGTGTAGAGAATAGAATTTATTCCAGCTTTAAATCCTTCTATTTCCTGTCTTTCTCCCAAGATCTTTAAAGTTTCAGTTTGCTCTCTGCCGATATAATTTCCGTAAACAACAACCAAGATAGCCAATATTGCAAGAATCAGAACGGTTAGTCCGAGAATCTCAAAAATTTGCCCTCTCATGTTCTTACCATAAGTTTATTAGGATATTTAAAACTCGTAGTTATTCTGTATACTCCTTTTGATTTTATATCCTTAAAATCAAGTTCGCATAAGACTTTTCTGCATTTTTTTGGGTTGGATTCTATGCACAAGGTGTTATTAAAATAAGTAAGAGGATAACTTAAACTAATTTTTGTTGTTGTTGCATTTTTCTGACCGAGCATTCCAAGTTTACAGGATAAATCCAAAAATCCCGCTATTTTCTCCAGTTCTCCATCTACAATATATATGGTTATTTTCCCGGGTTTAACAACTTTTTTAGAATATCTTATGGCAACGGGCATCCAGTATTCAACACTATTTCTATAGGCCTTTCCTGTTGAAAAATTACTTGCGCCAAATTCCCAACCAGAAGAATTTTCAATATCATTAATTTTTACTCTAAAACCGAATTCATAACTTCTCGCGCATTCGGGCTCAATATCTTTATATTTTTGGGCAAATTCATTGAGTTTCTGCACATCAATAATATTTGCATAACTGCTCGATGTTTCTTTCACCTGATAAGCAAGACAATCTTCAGAATTTGCAAGAAGAAGCAATGTGGCTGTGGCAGTGTTCATCAACTCATTATTTCTTTCAATTCTCTTCAAATCCGCTTCAGACATATTCAAAAAACCATACAGGGCAAGCAATACAATTACCATCATAACCAGTGCAAAAGGTTTTATCACGTAACTTATTTGTCCTTTCATATTTTTACCAAATACACTTAAAATTTATATTTTTTAATAGTTCACAAAATCCGGGCCTGTTTTGATCGTTCGTGTTTAAAATACATGTGGGATCTACTTTGCAATTTAATTTTCTTGGTCCTTCTATAGGAAAAGGATAACCGGAATTCTTATCGATCAATCCTCCAAAGCCATATTTTGTTTTATTAATTAAAGGATATGCTCCATAGTCATTCCATACAAGGCATAAATGTTCACAAAGAGCCGTTCCTTCAAAAGGCACTATATAATGATTTGTCGCATCTATCTGCAACCATTTGTTCCAGTTTCCGTTACAGGCTCTTAATTTCAAGTTATTTGGCAAAGAAGGGTCGCAATAATAAAGAACATAAGCATGCCTGAAACCTGTTCCTTCCGTAGTCCGGCAATTATCACAACTTGAGAATGCCGCATAGACATCATAGGGAGGAACTCCGAGAGTTCTTAAAATAGATACCAGCGCAATGGCATGGTCTCCACAGAAACCCACTCCAGCGCATATTTCTTTCTCATTGGTTAAAATTGAATTGCACCAATGTTTCGTTAGATTATATTTTTCATTTGCCATTATTGTTTTGGATGCTTTATAAACTCCGGTTTTTGATATATCTTCTTCTCCTCCGCCATATCTTCCTTTATCAAAAGCAAATCCCAATGGATCCGGAGATTTCAGCTCAACTTCTATTTGCTTAATGTCCCAGCCTCTTCTATCCAAAAACTTTATAACTTCCTCAGAACATACCTGTATCACATTTGGCGTCAAATGAGGAACGTCATCCATCCAGTTATTATCCTTGGTATTGGTAATATATAATCCTCCAGCAAAATTATTGCTCTTCTTTACTCTGACCGGACAATAGCAACCCGGTGAAGTTGGACAGGGATTTGGAGTATTGAAACCACAGCAGTCCGGGTCACAACTTGTATTGTCATTTACGCAATCGGGGTCGCAGACATTGTCTTCTACCTGTGTGCAAATTCCGTCAGGTCTTGATTGTATATAATCTTCGGTACTTGTGCTATGATACGGACAAGTATAATAGTTTGGATGTCCATGATATGAAGGATGTGCTGTGTAAAATGGTGAGCAGCAATCCCATTTATGGTTTCCATTTCCCGGTTTGCAATAAGATTCGCAATCTATGTCTCCTCTTCCAGAAACACTTTTTCTGTTACATATCAAATCTCCACTCCAGCAGTCATCTTGGCAGGTATACCAGTTTTCCCAGTTTTTTGGCAGACTGGTTAAATTCCACATTTTTTGCTCAAAATCTTTATAAGTTCTGCCGGATCTCATTTTCCAACCACTTGCTTCCAATTCATCATAAAGAGGTCTCAATATTGGACTGACATCGCATTTTTCATCGCCACAACAGGCGGGTCCATAATCTTTTTCTTTTGCACAAAGTTTTGTTCCCGGACAGCAGACATAACCCGCACAGCAGGGAATCTTGGAACAATCTTCATTTTCTATGGAACATTTTTCCTCGCAATCGTCGTCTAATCTGCAATCCGGGTCGCAAATATTATTCGTTTCATTGCAATCCAAGTCGCAGATTCCGTCTTTTGGCAATCTTATAATTCCCAATTTTTTTTCCATGGCACATCCAGTATAACAATAACCGTCTTTTTCGTCTTCAAAACCATCAGAATCTTTATCAGCAGGTTTGCAGTCGGGATCGCATATTCCTTCATATCCCGTTGTTCCATTAAACATTATTACACAATCAAAATCACAGATACCTTTTTTTACATTATCGCAATCTGGATCGCAAATGCCGTCTGTTTTATTCTTTTTTATGCAATCAAAATCACACACTTTATCAACTTCATTTCTGTAACAATCCGGGTCGCATAATTGATCTTTGTTCTGGTCACAGAATTTGTTGCAAATATAATCCATTTTTTCTGTGTGACAATCAGGATCACATACTTTATTTATAATGCATGCCGGGTCGCAAACCCCGTCTCCAAAATTACAGGAACAATTTCCAGCCGAGATAATTATCCTTCTATCATCTCTATTTTTCACGAGACACAGTTTTTTTGGATTGACAAAATGATACGGTCCGGAATGAATTAAACCAGAAAAAGATTCTTCAATTGTTCCTTTATCATAACTCAGATAAATTTTTTTGTATCCAATGCTCAAGTTTACATTTACTCCTTCTGGAATGTTATATTCATATTCTTGAGATCCGGCAAGTGCGGCAGTTCTGTCAATCAGGAAACCAATATCTCTTGCTATTGCTCTAAAAGCATTTCTGTTTGTTTTTTCACTCTGGGTAAAAAAAAGCCCATAGACAACACTGATAATAAGTATAAAAGAAATTACAAGCGAAAGTGTATTTAATATTGTTTCTGACAGAACAGCATCCCCTTTCAATTTATTCATAATAATTTTATATTTAGTTAACTATAATATATAAAAATCCGCATTTCTTTCATCCTTTCTGCAACTAAAATTACAAATTGAAAATATCATAATAGCTTTTATAGTGGATTGTCCCATGCAATTTTCGGTTAAATCACTTTAAATTTAAAAAATAAAAAAATAATGGACAGGAAGAGATTGGCAGCGAGGATATTAAAAGTTGGAGTATCGAGAGTATGGTTGGACCCCGCCAAGAAAAAAGAAATAGACGAAGCGATAACTGCCGCAGATTTTAGAAATTTAATCAAAAAGAAAGCAATCAAAAAACTTCCGGAGAAAAAAAATCTGTCCATTCACAAAAAAGAAACAAAGGGAAAGGGCAGAAGAAAGGGAGGAAAATATTCCCGCCTGAACAGGAAGAGAAGATGGATTATTAAAATTAGAGGACTAAGATCAGAATTGAAAAAACTGCTAAAAGAGGGAAAAATTGAAAAAATTACTTATATAGATCTATATAGAAAATCCGGAGGCGGCTTTTTTAGAAACAAATCCCACCTGCATACCTATCTCGAGAGACAGGAACTCTTAAAGAAATAAGCCTTTTTAAAGTTTTCTATTATCATTATGGGACTTGAATATATACACGCGGCTTTATTATTGCACGAAGCAAAAAAGGATATTACAGAAGAAGCCATATCCAGAATTGTTGAGGCCGCAGGTTTGGAAGTAGACAAAGCAATGACAAAAGCAACAGTAGAAAATCTAAAAGATGTTAATATCGATGAGGTTTTAAGTTCAGCCGTAGCAGCTCCCGTGGCAGCGGCTCCAGCGGCACAAACCGGAGGAGAAACGGGAGGAGAAAAGAAAGAAGAAAAAAAAGAATCCCAAGAAGATAAAGAGAAAAAAGCGGAAGAAGCGGCTGCAGGATTGAGTTCTTTATTTGGCTAAAATTCTCTACCGAAATTTTTTGTTAATTACGGATTGAAGGTTTCTGTTTCGGATATTCAGAACACCCCTCAATATATCATTTCAATCGCAGAAATGCCAAAAAGAGATTTTAATAATATGTCCTTCTTCAACATTTATTGCTCTTATTTAATAATCAGATAAGAAAGGAACACTAATAGTATTTAAAATTTTATCTATGTTTATGGAAGAAAACAGACCAATAGATGCACTAAATAATTCAAAAGGGAAGAGAGTGCTGTTGAGACTAAAGAACGGAACGGAAATATCAGGGACTCTAAAGGCGCAGGATTTGCATCTGAATATGTGGTTAACAGATGTTGAGTTAAAAAAAGACGAAGAAACAACAAAATATAAAGACATGCTTGTTAGAGGCGACACAGTTCTTTACATTATTCTTTAGTACATCTGATTCTAAGGGGGATTATAAATAAAAAATTTTCGAATTCAAATAGGTATTAAATCAATAAGAAGGACAACAGATTCTCACAGCAAAGATATTCCTCTTTAGCGCTTTATCTCTAATAGACCAACTTATCCAATCTTTTCCAACAAAGCCGGTACTTGCACCCGCTTTTTGCGTATTTATCCTAATAAAATAAAAAATTTATGAAACTGGAGATTAAAAAAGAAGGAAAAATTAAATTTTTCGTGCCAACTGGAAGAAAAATTACAAAAAAAGACGAAGTTTTTTACAATCCCGAAATGAAATTTGACAGGGATTTGAGCGAAGTAATTGCCTCAATTTTAAAGCCAAAGAAAATTTGCGATTGTTTGGCCGGGAGCGGTGTTAGAAGCTTAAGATACAAATCCATTTTGGATAATTCTGAAGTTGTTGCGAACGATAAAAATCCAAAAGCTTCAGAATTAATTAAAAAAAATGCGAGATTAAATAAGTTTAAAATAAGGGTTGAAAATAAAGAGGCAAATGTGTTGCTGTTTGGAGAAAAATTTGATTTTATTGATATTGATCCTTTTGGTTCTCCAATTTACTTTTTAGATTCTTGTGCAAGAGCAATAAAAAATCGCGGCAGTATAGCGATAACGGCAACCGATACGGCACCTTTATGCGGAACTTCTCCTCTGACTTGTCTGAGAAGGTACGGAATAAAAAGTTTGAGAACAGATTTTTCAAAAGAACTTGGTTTGAGAATTTTAATTTCTGCTACAATAAAAAATTTTGCGAGATATGATCTTGCATTCAAACCAATCTTCTCTTATTGCAGAAGACATTATTTTAGGGTTTTTGGGAAAATTGAAAGGGGCGCTAAAAGAGCAAACAAATTATTAAAAAATTTTGATCATTTCTCTTACTGCCAGAAATGCGGATGGAGAAAGGGAGGAATTTTTGAAAAGTGCGGATTTTGCGGAAACAAAACGAGTTTAATTCGAGAGATTTATCTTGGCGATTTTGCTCAAAAAGAATTTTGCAATAAAATTTTAGAAAAAT
>CAYLRQ010000013.1:3561-5314 GCA_964386335.1 uncultured archaeon | reverse complement strand
ATAAGAACGATAAGAAATGAGCAAAACTATCCACCCTATTATGAAATTCATAAACTTTGCAAATTAAATAAAAAGCAACCGAAGGAGACGGGATTGTTGCTTGAAAAACTTGATGCAAGAAGAACTCATTTTTCTCCATTGGGAATAAAAACAAGGAAAAGTTTTGAGGAGATTTTGAAAGCTTTGGATTGAATACCTGCTATCAGAATATTGATCTATTGTTGGTTTAAATAAATTAGTTTATTATGCTCGTAAAAAATGATTATAGGAGTTGTCTCAATTATATAGAAAAGTATTGGAAAAAAATAACTTTTTATCTTCCACAAGATAAAGGCATTCATATTGGTTTGCCAAATTCCTTTATTTCGCCAAATAATACTCTATTTAAAAATGACCAATTCTATTGGGACAGTTACTTCATCATTTTAGGATTGATAGAATCCAACAAAGTATCTTTAGCAAAGGGCATGGTAGATAATTTTGTTTATCTTTACAAAAGATTTGGTATTATTCCATTGAGAAACAGATTTTATAATCTTGGCATCTCACAAATACCTTTTCTTACTTCAATGATTTTAGAGATATTTCGAGTTGCCAAAGATAAACGATGGCTTAGAAATGCAACAAAAATTGCCGAGCATGAATTAAAAAATTATTGGATGGATAATGAAAAAGCAGAAAAACATCTGGTTTATCAAAATTTATCCAGGTATTGCGATCATTATATCACTCACATCACCGCAGAGCATGAATCTGGTTGGGATATGACATCCAGATTTAATGAGCATTGCCTTGATTATTTGCCCGTTGATTTAAACTCATGTTTATATAAATATGAAATCGATCTTGCCAAGATATACGAAATTCTGGATAATAAATCAAAGCAGGAGTACTATTTAAATCAAGCAAAGAAAAGAAGAAAAACAATGATAAAATTAATGTGGAATGATAAAAAAGGTTTTTTCTTTGATTATAATTACAAACTCAAAAAACAAAGCAATTTTTATTCTACGGGTGGTTTTTATCCGCTTTGGGCAAAACTTGCTTCAGAAGAGCAAGCGAAGAAAATAAGAGATAATTTAAAATTGTTTGAATATAAAGGCGGATTGGCAAATACACAAAAAACCGGTTTATCCAAAGAATTTAAACAGCACGATTATCCAAATGGATGGCCAAATCAACAATGGATTGTCATTAAGGGATTGTTAAATTACGGATTTAGAGAGGATGCTGAAAGATTGGCTAAAAAATGGTTAAATTTAAACAAAAAAGTTTTCTTGAAAACTGGAAAATTTTGGGAAAAATATAATGTGGTAAAATGCGATGTTGGAAAATCCGGAAGATATCCTACTCAAGATGGTTTTGGTTGGACAAATGCTGTTTTTGTAAAATTAGTAAATGAATTTTGCAATAAATAATTTATGAGAATCACTCTGATATACGACAACGAAGTTTATAAAGAAGGATTGGAAGCAGATTGGGGTTTTTCTTGCCTTGTTGAAGCAGAAAATAAAAAGATTCTTTTTGATACTGGAGCAAGCGGAAGAATACTTCTCAGCAATATGGAAAAACTTAAAATCGAACCTTCATCAATAGATGAAGTTTTTATCTCTCATCCACATTTTGACCATACAGGCGGCTTATCTGATTTTCTTGATAAGAACAGAGATGTTAAAATTTATGTTCCCTCTTCATTTAAAGAGAATCTTAATGCAAAAGAAGTAATCTATGTAAAAGAAACAATCAAACTTCA